>JBDREF010000227.1:0-17514 GCA_043820045.1 Planctomycetota bacterium
AGCAAGGAGAACCTGTACGCCGAGGTCTGGCGCCGTCATCTGCTCTTGCTGCGTGATACCCGCATTGCCAGCATTGATGAGGCAATGTCCAAGAGCGCCGGCAAGCCCTGCCTGGAGGATCTGCTCCAATCGTTCGCGAATGCCTTTATTGGGCCGCTCGTCGATGAAAGCGGTTCGCGATTAATCAAACTCATAGCCCGGGAAATGATCAATCCGCATCTACCTTTGAGCATGTTCGGGCAGGATGTTATCAGGCCTACGATATCCGCCATGCAGCAGGCTCTGGCCGAAGCCTGTCCGGGCCTGCCCGAATCAAAGGTTCCTTTGGTGGTGTTCTCTCTCGTCGGTCAGCTTGTGCATACGATACGGATGAAGGCTATGCTCCAGTGGACGGATGACGGGGCGTTTGACATGTTCGAGCCGGCGAAAGTCATCGACCACATAGTGGCTTTCTCAGCGGCCGGGATTCGAGCCTATGCCGGAGGAAAAGCTGTATGATAAAACTACTGGTTTCAATTTGCCTGCGTTCTTCCCTGTTAAGTGTTTTGTTGATGGCGGGCTGTATGGTCGGCCCGAAGTATTCGAAGCCTGAGACTGCAGCGGACACGAACGACGGGTACTTCAACGCTGGTAAGCACGTACAGGATGTCAATGATTTTGCCGATGCCGAGATGTGGTGGCAGCGGTTCGGCGACCCGGTGACGGCCGAACTTGTACGCCAAATGCTGGAGAACAATTACGACCTCAAGGCCAGCGCCGCCCGGGTCCTCCAGGCGCAGGCAACACTTGCTGAGGTTCACGGAGGACGTCTGCCGGATGTATCATATGGCCTCAATCGAGACCGGAGCAAGATGTCCTTCAACCTGGGCGCGCTGGGGGGCGGCAGGTTCAGCTTCATTAATGAGACTTGGTCGCAGAACATTTCTGTTGGGTATATTGTCGATTTATTCGGCAAGCTCAAGCGCGCCGAGCGTGCCGCATGGGCACAAATGCTTGCCGCCGAGGCCAATGAACAAGCCCTGGTTAATTCGATGATTGCCACGGTTATCCAGGCGCGCACAGACATAGCAACCCTTCAGAAGCGTCTGGCGATAGCCCGAGCGAATACCAGGAGCCGCCAGGAAACACTTCAGATCGTCGAACGCCGATACGACGAGGGTCTCGTTGGACCGGTGGACGTGAGATTAGCTCGCGAGAATCTGGAAGCTGCCAAAGCCCTGGAGCCGAGTATCGAGCTTTCACTGATAAAGGCCCAGTACGCACTCGATGTTCTTCTTGGCCATCGCCCCGGCAGCTCGGAGCGACTGCCTCAGATGCCTTCGGATTTGCCGAATCTGGGGCCTGTTCCGATAGGATTGCCCGCTTCGCTGTTGGACCGCCGGCCGGATGTCATATCCGCTGAGTTAAGCCTGCGAGCGGCAAACGAGCAGATTGGCGTCAGCATCGCGCAGTTGTATCCGGATTTGGCCCTGACGGCTTCGTATGGCTCCAGCGCGGACAGGTGGCGCGATATCTGGGAGCATTTTGCGGAGACTTATTCTGCGTTGTTCGGTCTGTCTCAACCCATTTTCCAGGGGGGGCGGTTGCGGGCGCAGGTTGACGCCGCTAAGGCTCGCTACCAGGAGCTTGCCGCCAACTATGCCGGCGCAGTCCTTACCGCGATGAGAGAGGTCGAGGATGCTCTTGTAACCGAGAAGATGCTTCAGATGCAACTTGAGCACACTGAGCTTCGTTTCAAAGAGGCCCAGGCTGCGGAGAACCTCTCGCAAGAGCGATACAGGCGAGGGGTGGAGAGCATCCTGTCGGTGCTCGAATCCGAACAACGGCGGCGCGTCTCCGAGGAGCAGCTTGCCATACTCAAGGGCCAGATGTGGACCACGCGCGTCAATCTTCACTTGGCTCTCGGCGGCGACTGGAGTCCTCAAAGTCAAACCGAAGAACAGAAGGGCGATTGATATGGTTAAAGGCCAGAAAAGAACCGGGGATTCCGGCGGGACTTCGGGCAAGGGCCTGCTGCGGAGCCTTTTGCATTTTGTACTTGCAGTCGTCATACTTGCGGCCGGGATCTTCGTGGCATACCGGCTGATCATTTCACGAAAACCACCGCAGCGGGCCGAACAGAAATTTGTCGCGCCTCTGGTTGAGGTCGAGCAGTTGCACGCACAGGATATCGAAATGGTCGTCAGCGGCTATGGAACCGTCAGTCCTAAAGTTCAGGTGGAAATCGTACCGCAGGTTTCGGGCAAGGTAGTCTGGGTTCATCCTCAGTTCAAGGCCGGAGGTTTTATCCGCGGCGGCGAACAAATATTGAAGATCGACCCTCGCGATTACGAATTGGCGGTGCAGCAGGCCAAAGCCGCCGTAGCTGAGGCCCAGGTCAGACTGGACATAGAGAAGGCCGAAGCCATGGTTTCGAGAGAAGAATGGGAACGGCTTCATCCGGACAGCGAGCCGGTCTCATCGCTGGTTTTCCGCGAGCCCCAGATACGGCAGGCACAGGCCAGGTTTGAATCGTCGAAAGCGGGATTGGCAACGGCGGAATTGAACCTTGAGAGAACGCAACTTTCTGTAGCCGTTGACGCGTTGATAATCAGTGAAAGAGTTGATCTCGGTCAGTACGTGATGACCGGCCAGTCGGTAGGTGCCGCGTATGGGACCCATGCGGTGGAAATAGAAGTGCCGTTCGAGGATGGCGAGTTGGCATGGTTCGATATTCCCGACAATATGGCCACGTCTGACAGCGACGGACCGCCGGCTAAAGGTGCGGTCGCTGCGGTCAGGGCTGATTTCGCAGGAGCCGAACGTACGTGGCGCGGTCACGTGGTCCGCACTACGGGTCAGGTTGACAGGACCTCGCGGCTTGTGTCTGTTGTCGTTGAAGTGCCCGAACCTTTTAAGACCTCCGGCTCGGAACCGCCGCTTCTGCCCGGTATGTTTGTGGAAGTCCTTATCAACGGCAAGGTTCTTCGACAGGCTATTGCAGTGCCTTCCGGCGCAATACGCAGCGGTAACGAGGTCTGGGTGGTCGAGGATGGGCGGCTGCACATTCAAACTCTCGATATCGTTCGTACAGACAGGGACTTTGCCTATGCCGTTTCAGGCCTTGCCGATGGGGCCATGATAGTCGTAAGCGCCCTGGATGCGGTTACAGAGGGCATGATGGTTCGGACTCAGATTGAACCCTCGATTAATCCTGCTAAAGCGAGCCTTGAGCCGAATCATGCGGGCAAAACAGGGGCGGAGTAGATGGCAGATTCGACTCAAACAAAAGGTCTTCTCGGCTGGTTTGCATCCAACCATGTTGCTGCAAACCTGCTTATGTTCCTGATAATCTCAGCCGGGCTGCTGACGATATTCACGGTCAAAGTGGAATTTTTCCCCGAATTCGACCTGGACATGATTACGATCTCTGTTCCGTACCTCGGCGCATCTCCCACGGACGTCGAAGAGGGCGTTGTCCTGCGCGTGGAAGAGGCAATAGCCGCTGTTGACGGCATAAAGCGTATGACCGCTTCGGCTGCCGAGGGGGCCGGCATGATATTCGTCGAGATCGAGGAGTATGCCAACACGCAGGAAGTCCTCGACGATATAAAGGCGGAGGTTGACAGGATTACCACTTTCCCGGAGGAGACCGAGAAGCCCATTATTGCCGAGTTAACCTCGCGCTATGAAGTAACCACGGTCGTTCTATACGGCGACGCTTCCGAGAAATCGCTCAAGAAGGCGGCCGACCGAGTCCGCGACGACCTTACCGCGATGGATAATATCAGCCAGGTCGAGATTGCCGGCGTGCGTCCCTACGAAATATCCATTGAGGTGTCCGAAGAGAATCTGCGCAGGTATGGGTTAACTTTCGACCAGGTGACGGCGGCAGTGCGGAATTCCTCGCTTGATGTGCCTGCGGGGTCGGTCAAAACCTCCGGAGGGGAAATCCTGGTCAGAACGGAAGGGCAGAAATACTATGGGCCCGAATTCGAAGAGATCGTAGTGATTTCAAGAAATGACGGCACGACGGTAAGACTCGGCGATATCGCGAAGGTAAGGGACGATTTCGAGGACTCGGACCTTTTCTCAAGATTTGACGGCAAGCGCGCAGCCCTGGTAAAGGTCTACCGCGTTGGCGACCAGGGGGCGCTGGACGTTGCCGACACCGTCAGAAGATACGTGGAAGAAAAGCAGAGTACCCTGCCGGCGAGCATTTCAATGGCCGTCTGGCAGGACACTTCGGACATACTGCGGGCAAGGATACATCTGCTCACGAGGAATGCGTACCTTGGCCTGGCGCTGGTCTTTATATGCCTGACAATGTTCCTTAACATCCGGCTGGCATTCTGGACAACGATGGGGATACCGATATCGTTTCTGGGCGCCTTCTGGCTGCTGCCGAGATTCGGCGTCTCGATCAACATGATATCGCTCTTTGCCTTCATTATGTCGCTCGGCCTGGTCGTCGATGATGCAATTGTCGTCGGAGAAAACATCTTTGCACTTCGACGGCAGGGTTTGAGCAGGCTTGAGTCGGCCGTCAGGGGTGTCAGGGAGATGTCGGCGCCTGTCACGTTGGCGGTCTTGACTACCGTGTTCGCATTTGCTCCTCTCTTGTACGTTTCCGGCATTATGGGCAAGATAATGCGAGTGATCCCCATCGTTGTAATCAGCGTCCTTATGGTCAGTCTGGTCGAGGCGATGTTGATTTTGCCGGCACATCTTTCGGCACGCCGTCTCATAAGGGGGTTCGGCTTGTTCGATATCATCGACAATATACAAGCCTGGACCGAACGCAGGCTTGAACACTTCGTCAACGGTGTGTTTGCCCGGTTCGTAGTACGAGCGGTGAAATGGCGATACGTTACTGTGGCGGCAGGCTTGGCAGTATTTGCGATCACCATAGGCTGGATATTGGGGGGCTACATGAAGATCGTATTCTTCGATGCGGTCGAGGCCGACAATATGATAGCGACGGTAGCCATGCCGCTCGGGACGCCGGCAAGCCAGACGGAGGAAGTGGCAGGCAGAATCGAGCGTGCTGTCGAGCAGATCAGGCGCGAGGTGGATGCGAAGCGCGAAGGCGAGCCGTCCATTGTCAAGCACATTGCCACGACGATTGGCGACCAGCCGATGTCCGGCGGCGGCGGAGGGCCTGTCAGGGGTATCGGCAGAATTGCCGAATCGCATCTGGCGGAAGTCAACGTCGAGCTGCTGGGTGGCGAGGAACGAGGCGACATCTCCAGCGTCGATTTGAAGAACCGTTGGCGCGAAATTGTGGGCGAAATACCGGGAGTTTCTTCCCTGACGTTTTTCTCGGAGATTATGACCACAGGCGAGGCGATAAATGTAGAGCTGTCTCATCAGAAGTTCGAGACTCTGCTGAGTGCGGTTGATGAATTGAAAACGCTCTTGCGCGAGTACACGGGGGTGAGCGACATCGCGGACAGTTTCGATGAAGGTAAGGCGGAACTGAAGCTGGCACTCAAGGATACCGGGCATACTTTGGGATTGACGCTTGCAGACCTGGCAAGACAGGTCAGGCAGGGCTTCTACGGCGAAGAGGCCCAGCGCATTCAGCGCGGGCGCGACGATATTCGCGTGATGGTGCGATACCCCGAAGAGCAGCGCAAAAGTCTTGCGGATGTGGAGAATATGAGAATACGTCTGCGGGACGGCACGGAGATTCCATTCAGGGAGGTTGCGGATGCTCATTACGGACGTGGTTACGCCACGATTCGCCGTTCCGACCGCCGCCGCGTGATAAACGTCACTGCCGACGTGGATGAAGCTGTCGCCAACAGCAGGGAGATCAACGAGGATTTGACCAATAGCGTGCTCGCGAAGCTGATCAGCAAATATCCGGGCCTTCAGTACAGGTTTGCCGGCGAGGAACGGGAGCGGGACGAGTCGTTCGGCAGCCTTCGGGTCACTTTCCCTCTGGCTATGCTGGCAATCTATGCGTTGCTCGCCGTGCAGTTTCGCAGTTACTTTCAGCCGCTGATTGTTATGTCTGCCATTCCGTTTGGCATAGTGGGGGCCGTGATAGGCCACATACTGATGGGGTTCGTATTTGGGACAACATTCAATCTCAGTCTGCTTTCGATGCTGGGAATCGTGGCACTTTCAGGCGTAGTTGTGAACGATTCGCTCATCCTCATAGACCTTATCAACAGGCAGCGCGAAGCCGGCATTGAACTCGCACAGACGTTAAGGGGCAGTGTGACAAGAAGGTTCAGGCCGATAATGCTTACCACTCTGACGACGTTCTTCGGGCTCGCGCCGATGTTGCTGGAACGGAGCCTGCAGGCGAGATTTCTTATACCTATGGCTATCAGTCTGGCGTTTGGTGTTATGTTTGCTACCTGCATAACACTCCTGCTGGTGCCCTCGCTTTACATGATTCTTGAGGACGTCAAGGGATTGATTGTTGGCGACGAGCGGGCCGAGTAAGGCCCAAAAGTCGTTCGGCAGGGGAGCAAAAGTCATAGGCGAAAAATTTTTCCAGGATTTTCTGGCCAAATCCTTCCGGTGGGTGGATAATAGTATCAGTTTGCGTCGGAGCGATGAAAGGGTGAGAGTATGGTTTGAAGTGCGAGTGGACCTTCCGGTCCGGGACCGACATCGGTGGGATTATGAGTGCTACGACAAAATACAAGCCGAATATTGAAATTGTTTCCGACCCTGAGAGTCTTGCTAAACGGAACGTTGAGATTTTTGTTGCCCATGCGCAAAAGGCGGTGGACGCCAGGGGTGTCTTTTGCGTGGCTATATCAGGGGGACATACGCCCAGACGTTTCTTCGAATTGCTCGGCGAAATACCGCAGGCGTGCTCCCTGCCGTGGGACAAGACGCATTTGTTTTGGGTCGATGAGCGGATAGTCAGTGCTGATTCAGCCTTGAGCAACTACAAGCTGGCGGCCGATACTTTCCTTGGCAAGGTTGCCATCCCCAAACAGAACGTCCATCGAATCCCGACGGAGTATGAAGACTTCGAAGCTGCGGCTCGTCTTTATGAAGGTACGATCCGAGAAGTTTTCGGCCTGGAGGCCGGGCAGATTCCTGAATTTGATTTGATGGTGCTTGGCGTGGGCGCCGACGGGCATACCGGCTCATTGTTTCCGAATTCTTACGCATTGTTCGACACCGAAGATTTAGCCTGCGTCGTCTATATTCTGGATGACAAGCCCAACAGGATTACCTTAACTCGCCCTGTTATGTGTGCGGCGTCTCATCTGGTTGTGTTGGCGTGCGGCCGGGAGAAAGCTGCCATTCTGAAAAATATCCTGACCAGCGAGCCGGATGAGGTGCGCTACCCCATTCATGCCCTCTGGCCTGCTCTCGACAAGGTCACCTGGCTAGTGGACCACGAGGCGGCGCAGGCCCTGTAATCACATCCGCAGCGGCAGTCTAATCGGGGATAATGAGTTTTGTTCCGGGGATGAGTTTGTTTGCGTCCTTTATCGTCTGTCGATTGGCTTCGAGAATCTTCTGCCATTTGCCTGCTGAACCATAATACTGAAATGAAATCTTCGACAGAGTCTCTCCTTTTCGCACGATGTGGAATTTCTGTGTCTTTATCTTCTCGGCCTGCTCGTATTGTGTCAGATCCGGCAACTCCATCGGCTGGGTAACTGCGGGTAATTGATTGTCCTCGGCGATTGGCTCGTTTGTCGCGACAGGAACCGGCGGCGCGATGTTTTCCTGCTGTGGCGCAATCTCGGGCAGATCCGGTATTTCAGCTTTCGGACTCAGGCTCGGACGGGTCGCCAGCCAGAGTACGGCGGCTGTTACCAGTGCCAGACCCAAAACCAGTCCTGTTTTCAAATCCTTTTGCATTTTGACAAAAAAGGATAGCCTATAGGTTATGGAGACCTGCTCCTGCAGGTTCGGCTGTGCCGAACGCTACTTGCTCCGATTTCTACTTGCCCTTTTCTTTTTTCGTCTTTGTGCCGAGCAGCAATATCGGTGCGGCTATCGCGATGGACGAGTAAGTCCCTATGATTATGCCGAAACCGATTGCGAACGTAAAGCCTCTCAAGCCGGGGCCGCCGAAAATATACATTATCAGCACAACTATGAATGTCGTGAAGGACGTCATAATGGTTCTGGATATGGTCTGATTTATGCTGTCGGTTATGGTCTGCGGATTGAGCAGGCGGGCCTTACTGCGGTTCTCTCGGATGCGGTCGAAGACTACGATCGTGTCGTTGAGCGAGTACCCGATGAGCGTAAGGAAAGCCGCAATCATTGCCAGGTCGATTTTGAAATCTCCTATCAGAAGCAGTTTGCCGATGGACGTGGTCGCCAGGTAGGTACAGGCGGTTACGGCACCAAGTGTAATACACACATCGTGCACAAGCGCGGTGATGGCGGCGATGCCGTAGCGGACATCTCCAAATCGTACCCAGATGTAAGTGACAATCGCAAAAAGAGAGAGAACAATGGCAATAAGCGCCCGTGTTTTCTGTTCGGCGCCTACCGAAGGATCAAATTGTCTCACGCGCGGCAACGAAGTTTCCAGCCTTGTGGCAGCCAAGACTTTGGCTCTTTCGTTATCGACGAACTGTGTCCACTCATCCTCGGAAAGCTCTCGGAAGCCTGCTTCGGACTCGGCGCTCACATAGACGAAAGATTTTACAGTCCCGTCCGGCGAGGTCATTTCATTGAGGCTCGAATCGAGTATCTTGTAGGGATACCGTGCGAGGTCTCTCATATCCGGCTTGAACGGCAGATCCTTAAACCTCTGGATGAGTTCTCCGGCGCTGACGGCTCTTTCGATTTGACATTCGATCTTGACGCCGCCCACAAAATCAATAAGCTCTGGATGAGAGTCTATTACCTCTTCGGATATCTTTTGTTCCGAAACGATTTTGGGCTGGAGGTTCTGTTGGATTTCCAGTTGGTCGCCGAAAGCGGTCAGTATTGCGCTATTTACGACTTCATCGACCTGCGGCTCCGAGATTTCGGCATTGGGAAACGCTGCGGCCAGCACGTCTTTGACGAGAGACTGGTTCATCTGGCTCGTCGATACTGTGAGTTTTGCGGAGTTGCCGGCATCCCGCGCCACGAGCAGATTGTTCAATTTGCTTGCAAACTCATCCTGGGCATTTGTCACCGCCGCGGTCAACTCTTCCACGGGCCGCTGATCCGCCTGCGCAAGAGTCACTGTTACGGTTATCTTATTCGTTTCCGTAGTGGTGATTTCGTATTGCTTGCCTGATTCTCCGACGCTGTAAACATTTGCCGACGCAAGTGCGGGGTTGCTTAAATCAGTGCCTATTTTGCGGATTCTGTCTTCCACTTCCTGTCGATCTATCGCTTCGGTCAGATTGATCTGGACGTTCGTTCCTCCTGTGAATTCGATATCGTACTTGTTATTCTTTGCGTCGTCCCTCGTAAAGAATACTAACAATCCCGCCACAATAAGCACACCCGATATGCCCAGGAAGATCGGCCGGGAGCGCATCCAGTTCACGTTCGGGTTGTGTATTAGGCGGAGCATCAGCAGGGGGTTCTTGATAGATCGCTGAGCCAGGACCGGAAGGACCCAAAATAACACCGTGAGAACCGTGCCTGCAAGATATCCGAAGAATACAGAGCTAAGTACCCGCGCAGAAAGGTGAAACAAAGGCTGTTCCAGGGCTGGAAGACCGCGAAGGGGATCACCCAGGAAAAGCAGCACGCTGAGAATTGCCCCGCTGGAAACTAAGAACGACTTGACTGTTTTTCGAGACGGTCTGAAGAAGAGGAGCCAGTCGAAAACGACCCTGGTCACGAACAATGCCGTGAACATACTTGATGCGATACCGAGCATGAGCACGATAGCAAAGCCCTTCACTTCCTCGGAGGCCCGCCAGTAAAGTATTGCGCCGGTGATAAACGTAGTCAGGTTCGCATCGAAGATGGTTCTGAACGCTCTTTGGTAGCCGTTTGTTATGGCTATCCTCAGTGACGAGCCTCTCTGCTGCTCTTCGCGAATTCTTTCGAATATCAGCACGTTTGCATCGACGCTCATGCCGATGGTCAGTATGATGCCGGCGATTCCGGGCAGTGTGAAAGTTGCACGCACGCCCGCCATTATTGCCAGCACGAAAAGTATGTTCATCAGCAAAGCCACATTGGCAATTGAGCCCGAAAGCACATAGTAGATCAACATACAGGCCATCACGGCGAAAAGGCCGATAAATCCCGCTACCATACCCTTATCGCGATTATCGGCGCCGATGGACGG
Organism: Planctomycetota bacterium; assembly: GCA_043820045.1. Lineage (GTDB taxonomy): Bacteria > Planctomycetota > Phycisphaerae > Sedimentisphaerales > Anaerobacaceae > JBDREF01. The sequence continues at coordinate 10,220 of JBDREF010000227.1, forward strand.
CCCGATGGTATTTACGGAAATCGGCTGTTCTATTAGTCTGGCGGGCAAAGAACCGGCGTTCAGCTTGTTGACCATGTCGTCAACTTCCGTCAGAGAGAAGCTGCCCGATATTATGCCCTGTCTGCGAATACGGCTGTTGATATTCGGCGCCGATATCGCTGTTCCGTCGAGCAGAATGCACAACGGCCTGTCAATGTTCTTGCCCGTGACGTTGGCGAATAGGCTTCCACCTCGTTCATCCAGCAGAAATCCAATCGCCCTTCGGCCCATCTCGTCGGTAGTCGGGTTGGATTTTTCCAGTTTCCATTCTCTCTTGCTCAGACTGTGCAGCATGGTTTCGTCCGACTTATTGCTTGCCAGGACATAGACCTTGTCACCGAAGGGGGCAACAATTGCAGGCCGGTTATCGCCGTCCGCCGCCGCCCACTCGTCGATGTTCTCTATCTGGCACCATACGTACTTGGTGTCCGAGGCATACTTAGGCCCTTTTTCCTTCAGTCTTTCGACATAACTGGCCATCTCGTCCATATCCACCTGCGGATGCCCCTGCGTAGGCAGTATCCTGAACTCCAGTATTCCGGCGCCCTTGAGCATTCGCCTCAGGTCCGATGGGTCGTCGAGTCGGCCCCTGAAAGGTCGATACTCGTCAAATGCTGTTACCACCCTGTCGATTTCTTCGACGCGGTCGGGAAAATCGGTTTTGAGCTTCTGGGCCTGGTCTATGCGTTTCTGGGATTTCTCCTGAAGTTCGAGGCAGAGGTCCAGTTGATCTTTGCTGAGGTTCAATTGGTCGATCGCTCTTCTTGCATCCCTGTACTCGACTTTCTTCTCTAGCAGTTGGTCGGCCACTGTGGACCACTCGGAGTACGTCTTGACGTATCCTGTCAGAAGTTCGACATTGTCGTTGACGTCAGTGAATTCTCTCAGCGACTGGCGGAGTTTTTCTTCGTCAAGTTTGGCCCAGTCGTTTCTGTTTGCGTTTATCGTCTCTTTGTTCAGTCCCGCAGTCGACATCTTGTCTTCAGCGGTTCCAAGCTGGCTGTATAACTCGTCTCTGCGGTTCTTCATATCCCTCTGCTCGTCGTGGACCTTGGTGAGGGTGCTGAGAATCGTCAGCCTGTTGGGGTCGCCCTGGGCGAACTTGTCAAAAAGTTCGGTCCGCTCGTTTTCCGGCTTCTCGAGAGACCTTAGGATCTCTGCCGGGCTTACGTTCCTTTCGAATAGGGCTGCCTCGGTTTCTTCGTAATTCTCGCGTTTTTGCCGTGCTTCTGCACTTGCCAGAGGCATCTGTATCTCAAAGCGGGCGCCGCCCTGAGGTCGCCATATAAGGTTCTGGATATTGGCGGGGTCTATTCGCCTTCGCAGAACGGTTATCATTCTCTGCGCTAAATCTTTCTTGTCCGCCTCTGTAAGGCCGTGCGTGTCGATCTCATAGATAAGACTTGTTCCGCCCGCCAGGTCTATACCGGGCTTGAGAGTCTTGTTTGGGGGATACAGAGTCCATGCAGCCAGGGCCACCAAAACAACGATTAAGACAATTCTTGACGTCAGATTTTTGTTCATAACTTCCCTCTTGTTGTATTCGTATATGCGTGCACGAATGGGCCGGGGCGATTCCCTGTCAACTCACCCGCACATTTATCGACTCATGGTTTATCTTTCGACAAATTCCTGCCGATTGCTGAACGCACGACCTTAATTTTTGTATTGTTTGACTCGTCAATTTTCAGCGTTACCTCGTCGTCCTTGACATCCACCACGGTTCCGATAATCCCGCCGATTGTCTGGACCTTGTCATTTCTCCCCAATGCGGCCATCATTTGTTTGTGTTGCTGTTGCTTTTTTCGAGGCCCTCTAAACAGGATTACGTACATCAGGACGAACATCAGACCGAGAAAAATAAACTGCTGGGCGCCCCCGAAACCGGTGCCTCTCGGCGCGGCGGTTGTACCGTCTGGGCCGGCCGGTTCGGTCGTCGTTGTCTGGCCTTCCGAAGTTACCGGCTCCGAAGAAATACCCGATGGCGTACTACCGCCGTCCGTTTGAGCTAATATCCACAAATTATCCATTATGTCTGCCCCTAATAGTGTCGTCCATCACTTTGGCACTGCTAAATCCGGCGGCCAAGCCACCGGCCAAACCCTGAATACTAACGACTTTTCATTTTTTATCAATAATCAATAACCAATAAGTCAATAATCAATGCTTTTTGCCCAGTCGTCGAATTCTCCCGTTTTCAGGGCTTCCCGCATCCTGGCCATCAGCTTTTGGTAGAACGCCAGGTTGTGCAGAGAGACCAGTATAGGGCCGAGCATTTCTCCCGAATTAAAGAAATGCCTCAGGGTGCCCCGGCTGAAATTCGTGCAGCAGTAACAGTCGCACCCGGCTTCGATTGGCCTGGTGTCGTTTATGTGGGCGTTGTTTCTCAGGCGAAGAGGGCCTCTTTCGGTAAAAGCGAAGGCATTCCGGCCGTTTCTTGTCGGCAAAACGCAGTCGAACATGTCGATGCCGCCCCTGACGGCGGCGACGATGTCCGCAGGTGTGCCGGCGCCCATGAGGTAGCGTGGTCTGTCCTCGGGCAAGAACTGCGTGGTATGGGCAACCGTCCTGACCATCTCTTTATGGCCCTCTCCGACGCTCAGTCCACCGACGGCGTAGCCGTCAAAGCCTGTCTTGACAAGCTTCTCTGCGCAATATGTTCGAAGGTCGAGGTTTACGCCGCCCTGAACGATTGCGAACAGCATCTGGTCCGGATTGGCATGTGCCTGTTTTGACCTTTCCGCCCAGAGAATAGTTCTTTCGACCGCTTTTTCAAGTTCCGTGGTATCGACGCCGAACGGCGTGCATTGGTCAAAACACATTATTATGTCGGCGCCCAGCCGGTTCTGGGTTTGCGTTGCTATTTCCGCGTTCAGATACACCTTTGCCCCATCTATGTGGCTGGCAAATTCGACGCCGTCGTCATCAATTCTGGCCAGTGAGTTCAGTGAAAAAACCTGATACCCGCCGCTGTCAGTCAGTATAGGCCGGTCCCATGCCATGAATTTATGAAGTCCGCCGAGCTTTTCGACTGTCTCGACGCCGGGCCGCAGAAACAGGTGATAGGTATTGGCCAGAATGATGCCGGCGCCGGTTGCCTTTAGCTGATCGGGCGTTATGCCCTTTACCGCCCCGGCGGTCCCGACGGGCATAAAAACGGGCGTCTCAACCTGCCCGTGGGGAGTTGTCAGCAGGCCCTGCCTGGCTGCAGAGCCGCAGTCTCGATGAAGAACTTTGAAGTCTTGTGCTTTGGTCACGCTTGTCAAATGCCTGCTTGATTGGCGAGAAGGATATTTTGTGTTGTCGCCTCTGCTATGCTAAAGTCTCAGATTCCCTGTTTCAATAAACGCTCGTGATTTTGGAGCCTGGGTAATAGTATAAAAGTATCTGCCTTGCCTTTCCACCGGCTCTGGCCATTCCTTCGGCCCCGCACTGGCACATTCCCACTCCATGTCCCCAACCTCTGCCCGATAAAAACGCCCACTTGGCCTTCAAATTTACGATTTCGCAGATTGTGCTCTTGAATTTTCGGCCGGTTGGGTCGATCGCCAGGCGAAAGTCCTCGGCCCTCAAAAAATCGCTTTTGCCGGTCGAGCCGAGCAACTTGAGCTTTGTCAAACGAGAAAACTGCCCGTAATCGCTCTGCTCGGCGATACTGATCTCCGTGATCCGGCCAAGTTCTTTGAGCTTCGGATATCTTTGCACCAGCCTGGCTTCAATATAGGTTTTGTCGAACTGAATCATGGGCCAGAAGAAGAATTTGGGCTTGGCTACGTTCTCACAATAGGGGCAGGGGATACTGACCAGCGATTCGAAGGAATCGCCGAACACACGCTCGCTGTTCTCAGTGTAGCCGCCGCAGGTTGAGCTGTAGTAAGCTGGAAATATGTCTTCAGTGCCGTCGGGTTGTTTACAGGCCATGACCTGGCCCTTCGTCTGGTTGACGGCGTTCCAAACATGGGCCGACTCTGCGCTCAGTCCCCGGTAAACCTGGTGCGCCGCCGTTTGTTTCAGATCCCACGGGCGAGTCGCACCGAACCGTTTCTTGATGTAAAAGCAATAGGTTCTTGCGGCGATTGCCTGTGCTTTGAGTGCTTCTTTCTCCCAATAGTTGGGCATCTCAGCGCCCACCACACCGGCCAAATACGGCTCGGGCGGGACCAGATTGATAGCGTCGAACGAACGGCCGTCAGGATTGGCTACGAGCTTCAAGTTGCCGCGATAATCGTTGCCATTGAGGTTGAAGATATGCGGCTCGTCGGGAAAAATGACGACCTCTTCGTTTGTGAAGACCTGGCCGCCGATGGTGATCCTGCCGTCGGTCAGCACAATGCTTGTCGGAACGTCGGTTTGGTCGAAGTGCACTTTTGTGACTTGGCTCTGGAGGTCGATCCGGCCATCGCTGGCGCTGAACGGGGCGGTCGTTTTTACCGTGCAGGACGTGACGTCGTCGAGAAGCAGGACTCTGACCCAAAGCTGCGCGTCGATATCCATCTGGGCGGTGGGCGTCGTGAGCTGCCGATCCTTGCAGCCGGCGAAGATCAGGGACAGAAGCAGGATGGCCGCAGTTCTGCTGTTCATTACTCGCAAATGTAATCCGCATGAAGCTGTCGGCAAGACAATTTTCCCCGGATTTGCCGTCGGTTGGATTGTGCCTGGCAATGTCAATTCACCTGGCAATGATCTATCCGTTAGTCCAAGCTTCGCAGCGATAATCCAAGGTCTCCGAGTGCTTTATTGACCTCATTGAGGCTCGTTACGCCGAAGTTTTTGCAGCCAAGAAGCTCGGCGTCCGTCTTGGCTATCAACTCGCCGATAGTGCGGATGTTCAGCTTCTGAAGGCATTTCCGGGCACGCACCGACAATCGCAGGTCGTCAACCGCCTTGCTCTTCAATCCCTCGGTCCCGTCCGGCGCCACGGCCTCGTCGGCCGGCTCTGCCGAGACCAGTTGCCTCTCTTCCAGGGCCATGCCAAGGTACATTCCCTTCGGTTCGAGGATGGCTTTGATTTCCCTCAGCGAGGTTTCGCCGAAGTTCTTATAAGACAGCAGCTCCGCCTCGGTTATATTCAAGAGGTCGCCGAGTGTGTCAATTTTCATTTTCTTCAGGCAATTTCTGCTGCGCACCGACAGCTCGAAATCGGAGATAGGCGTTTCGAGAATCTGATTCTTGCGCGTCTTCTTCTTTTCCTTTTCCTCGTCATAGAACATCGTTTTCGAACTTTCGATGTCCTTTTTGAAAAGGATTGCCCTTTGGTGATTCGGGTGAGTCTCCAGCACGGCATCGACGCACTGAGTCGCCTTCTCCAATTGGCCGTTGTCTTCGTAAAGCACGGCCAGATTCAGCAATGTACTTACGTAAACCACCGAACCCGAGGCGATTTGCTTATAATAGTCGATGGCTGCTTCTTCCTCGCCAGAGAGGTCGCAGCGAAAGGCCAGATGAAAAAGCGACCGCTGATGCTTCGGCGATAAATCCAGGGCTGCCTTGTAATTCTCCACCGCCTCTTTGTAGAGCCCCTGGACCTCATGAAGGCGGGCAAGCTGGTAGTGATACTCAACGCTGACATTTTGGAAGTTTGCGCAGGCTTTGAGTTCTTTCTCAGCAGCCTTGAAGTCCGACGCATAACGATACGTGGCGGCTTTTTCCAGCGTTACTAACACCTTATCCGCCTCGTAGTCCAGGCTCTTCTGCAGGCTTTCAATGGCTTGCTGGAATTCGCGGAGACGGCGAAGCGTGAAAGCTCGGTATATGAATTTCTCTTTGCAGTCGGCCGCCTTGGCAAGCTTGTCGGCTGCCTCGGCGTTCCTGCCGAGAATATACAGGCCGATCCCCAATGCAAGAGATGCCTTCTGCCCCGTCTTGGACATGTTTGCCTCCACCTGCTCGGCGAAACTGATCCGATTCTTTTCGCTGGAGTGGGCGAACTCAGACAGCGCCTTAATCTCTTCCATTGATGGTAAGTTGTCGGCAAACAAGCCGATTCCCGATTCTGTAACTGATTCCATTGAAACTTCTCCCGTAACAATCAGCATTTAACGCATAATAGCGGCCTGTACCGCCATCCCCGCCCCGCATCTTCGTGCAGGGCAAACCCCGGCAGTCCCATACCTTACAGTGAGACGCCTTACGGCGAAATCCACGGCCGGTTGGTCATTTCCACGTAAAACCTGAGTATTATACGCTTGATCGCAAGACTTGCAACAGATTTTTTGCCTACGCCGCTCCCGATGGCCTAATCGGGCCCGGATATTCAGTTGTCGGGCTCATTTCTCTTATGTCTTCGGGTACGGCTATTTTCGCTTTATCAAAGCGACCCAGTCTTTGTCGGTCTCCTTGGGGGGTTGGCCGATGCCGACTGAACCGGGGCCTTTTATTGTGGCCTTCGTGCCGGACTGCAACACGCCGCCGGTACGGGGATTGAACCATTGTACACTGAAGGTTGCGGAGCTGTTGCCGAGGTCAAGACTTGTCGTGCCTCCGGCTGGCAGGTAAACGGCGTAAATCTGGCCGGCCCTGGCGAAACAATAGGCCTTCTCAGCCGCGATTAAGGTGTCGTCCGGAGCCATCTCCCAGAAGGGCAGATGTCTGTGAAAAAACTGGAGTGCATAGCGCGTCTGGTCCCACATAACGTCTCGCGACCGCCAGTCCTCGCAGTTGATGTCCATGTGCTTGAAGCGGTGGCCGAAGTACCATTCCACTCCGGAGCCGCCGCCCATCAGATTGCCCCAAAGCGCCAGTTTGCGAGGACCGTCATGGTCCGGGTCGTTAGCGTCAGGCACAACGCCGTGGCTCGCGGGTGCCTGTTCGTCACCGAAAATAGCCCACTTGCGCCCCGCCTCGGCCGAGAGCTGCCGAAGAGTGACGGCGTCGCCGTGGTAGCGGTTCAGCGCGCTCTGGATCGACGAAGCTTCGAAGCCCGAATCGCCCAGAATCCCTTTGTAGAACTCAGGCGATTGATTATTGTGCGTATGGACCGTGATCGGGTGGTCGTAGGGATCCATAGCTCGAATGTACGCGGCGATCTGCTTGCGGTCCTTGTCGGGCGTGTTGTTTTCCTCGCCGAGGTTCCAAATCACAGCCAGGTGGTGGCTGAACCGCGCGATCAGTTCACGATAGTAGAGCTTTCGTATCGGATTCAAGCCCGCGGATCCGCCCAGATTGCGGTCGTTCTCGGTCTCCTGCGTCACGAAGTGCAGCATTATCCCCAGGTGATCCATGTGCGAAAAGACGATCTCCCACTGGTCGAGTTTGCT
>JBDREF010000228.1:0-10243 GCA_043820045.1 Planctomycetota bacterium
CCTTTTTCTATCCTGCTCAGGTCAAGGAACTTCTTTACCGTCTCTCGTAAGTAGTGCAGGTTCTTTGTCACCGCCTCAAGGGAGTGCTTCTGTTTGGGATTTATATCGCCGAAGAGCCCATCCCGTACGGCCGCAGCGTTCATAATCGTCGTGGCCACTATTCCCTTAAGCTCGTGCGATACGAATCCCACAAGGTCGAGGTACGTCTTATTCAGGGCCGCCAGTTTCTCGTTCGAGGTTTTGAGACTGTCCTCTCTCTCTCGCAATTGAGCCGACATTTTGTTGAACGACTTTGCCAGCGTGTCCAGCTCAATCGTTCCGGTCTCTTTTCCTACTTCGTATCCCAACTGGCCGCCGGAAAGTCTCCTGGTAGCCTTAACCATGTCAAGGACGGGCCGTGAGATGGCCCCGGTGAGCAGCAGGGCGAACAGACCGGCCAGCAATGCAGCGACCGACACGATTGCCACAAAGAACAGGAAGATATTCCTGGCCATATCGACAAAAGGCTGCTCGAGAATGCCGACATAGAGTATTCCGACAATTTCTCCGTTTACGTCCCTGATCGGCTCGTAGGCGGTCTTGAACCAGCCGGTCACCACGAAGGCCCTGTCCACCCACTGCATGCCGCCGGTCAGCACACGTTCGTACACTTCTTCGGAGACGCGAGTGCCAATGGCTCTTCTTCCGTCCTCGGCCCTGACATTGGTCGATATTCGAAGGTCGCCCTGGAAGATAGTAGCGGTGCCGGTATCGATGCCCTTGTATTGTATGCCCTCGTAAACCGTCTCTTTTATTCTGTCAACTATTCTGTAGTTCCTGTTCAGCAGCGTGCCGCCGTGCAATACTCCGATCAGCCCTCCGTCATATCCGAAGACGGGCGCGGCGGCCCTGATCATCATTCCTGAAGTCTCTTCGACTCCCGTGCTTTGTTTCGCCCTGGGCGTTGGGATAAATCTTATGTGCGCCTGCTCGGCCAGGTCCTCGCCCTCCTTTGCAAGCTCCTCTCTCGGCACTATGAGGGTCCCGGCGATTGCTTGCTTACCCGACAGGATACGGCCGACCAGCTCATCATCGGCCTGACTGTCGCCATCGACGGACGGATTTCGCGACCTGACCATGACCTTTCCCGACGCATCTGTAAGGGTCAGCACATCCAGCGACTCCGCCTCTCTTATCCTGCCAAGCTCCTCCTTCAGAATTTCCATGTCTTTGCCGGAAATGGCGTCTTTTATGAAAAACCTCACGGCGGTAAATCTTACCACGTCCCTGACGCTTCCAACCTGATACTGATAGATCTCGCGGGCGGAGTTCAGGTCGTTTCTGACCTTTGTCTGGGCCCTGGCCATGATGTCGTTTTCGATAACGTAGTAGCCCAATATCGCCATCGACAGGGCGAGCGCAACGATAACCGCGAGGAATGATATGAGTATCCTTGTTCTTAGCTTCCTGGGTTTCATTGGTTCTTCCCCGGCGTCAACGGGCCCGTCGTCCGCCGTCCCCCGGCAAAAACGTCCTTTCGCATTCGGTCTGATTCGTGAGATGCACTGCCGGGCCGCATAACGCCGCCTTATGAAATCCGCATTCAGCTTCTTGTGAAGGCTTCGCCTAACATCCGGACTATGTCGGTGGCCATCATGCTGACCGCGCCTACTCTTTCGGCCGCGATGTCACCGGCCAGGCCGTGGATGTAAACGCCGAGAACCGCCGCGTCGAAGTTGCTCAGGCCCTGGCCGACGAGTGCGGTTATAGCGCCGGTCAAGACGTCCCCCGAGCCGGCTGTCGCCATGCCGGGATTGCCCGTCTTGTTAATATAGACTCTTTGGCCGTCGGTGACGACCGTTCCCGCTCCCTTCAAGACCGCTACGGCCCCGGTTCGCTCGGCTAATCGAACCGCCTGCTGTTGCCGCTCGGCGGGCAGCGGCTCTCTAAACAGGCCGGACCACAATCGCTTCATCTCGCCCGGATGGGGCGTCAGGACCGGTTCGGCCTTGAGTCCCGCGGGCCAGTTCTTCATGCCGGCCAGATTGTTCAGGCCGTCGGCGTCGATGATCAGCCGCAGCTTGGGCTGTTGGAGAATCGTTTCAAGGATCGTGCGAAGTGCCGCGCTCGTGCCGACGCCCGGTCCGAACGCTACGGCGTCGTTTTCCGTCACAATCTGGAGGATGCAATTGATCGCCTTTGCCGATATCCGGCCGAGACTGTCTTCCGGCAGGGCGATAGTGGTAAACGACGGCTCTATCGAAGCGACTATCGATAGAACGCTCTTCGGCGTCGCCACGCGCACCAGCCCGGCGCCGGACCTCAGCGCCGCCCGGCCCGCCAGCGCCGCCGCACCGCTCATCCCGACGCTGCCGGCAATGATACAAACCTTGCCGAAGTCGCCCTTATGAGCATCCGCAGCCCGCGGCTTGAGCTTTGGAATTGTCTCTATTATCTCCATAAAACCTCGTTTCGAGCAATATATTACACATAACACCCGACACGGTCAACAAATGATTTGACAAGCAGAAAGGATGGTTTACAATAAGCAGCAAAGCGAAGGATTTGTCGAGATTTGCAGCAAGAGAATTCGCCGATTTCAGCAGAGATTAAAACCTATGAGCGAAATCATATTCATCGTTGAAGATTCTGACGAAGGCGGTTACACAGCCAAATCTCTCGGTCACTCCATCTTTACCGAAGGGGAAACTCTCGACGAGTTAAAAGAAAATGTCAAAGACGCTGTAAAATGCCACTTTGATCTGTACGAAGAAGCTTAATAAGATAGGCAAGGCCGATGATCTGTGGCTGGAATACGACATCTCGAAGCACAAAGAAGGAAAAATGAGGAGGATCGATTATTCATGTCAGATCAAACCGAACTAACAAACCAAGAATTGGTCAGGTTACTCGACACTTACTTATATGGTTGGGAGTATAAACAGATTGAAAGCGCTTCCGTTCAAGGGCCTGCAAAACTGGCTGGTTTTATTCTCGGAGCATGTTTTATCGATGCTATGGCAGGTTTCTTATCTGGTATAGATAGGGATTCCGCAAAGAAGGGATCAGGAAAGCGATTTCAAGACTTTGTTAAGAAGTATATGGACCAATATGACCCCGACAAACTTTGGCAGGATCTAAGGTGTGGCCTGGTACATTCTTATGCTGCGGGCGATACCTATGCGTTTACGGACAATAATAAAGCAGGTTTTCATTTCGAATTGACAGCACGCGGAAAAGTCATTCTCAATCTCGAAGACTTCTGTGCGGATCTTCGCAAAGCTTACGCTCGCTTTCGGAAAGATATTCTAACTGACAGAACAGTCTTCCTCAATGCAAAACGCAGATATAAGTCCATGGGTTTAATGATGGAAGTTCCGCATGATCAACTGTAGCCAGGGTGTGCAAAATTCATTTTGAACACGCGGAATAAATCTTTGCGACTGGAAGTAATGCGTGAGAAAATGAGGGGCGTATTTGGGATTATATGTCCCGCGTGTGCAACTCGTGCCCATGTACAAAGTTGCGCACCCTAACGAACTGCCACCCCGAGCGCAGTCGGGGGTCTGTTTGACAAATCCGCGAAGCGGTTCCTTGGTATGTTGAAAGTAGATAGACTTAAACAGATTTCTCGGCTTCGCTCGAAATGACGGCGGCTTGCTCTATTTTTCTGTTTATCATGGTTGCGGTTACGGCGGCGGAGAAGCCGTTGTCTATGTTGACTGCCGTGACACCGGAGGCGCAGCTATTTAGCATAGTCAGCAGCGCCGAGAGACCCTCGAAGGCCGAGCCGTAGCCGACGCTGGTCGGCACTGCGATTACCGGGCAACTGAGCAGGCCGCCCATGACGCTGGCCAGGGCTCCTTCCATGCCCGCTACTACGATAACGATATTAGCGTTCTGGAGTTTCGGGAGGTGCCTGAACAGCCTGTGCAGGCCCGCCACTCCCACGTCGCAGATCAGCTCCGTCCGCTGGCCCATGATTTCGGCAGTGACTTGTGCCTCGGTCGCCACGGGCAGGTCCGCCGTACCCGCGGTCACTATCGGCAGGACGGTCTTGGAAGCGGGCAGCTCCCGCTGCTCCAGCACAATCGCCCTGGCTAATTTCTCGTACCTTGCTTTGGGGAATTTACCTGTCTGCGCCAGGGCTTCGAAAACCTCAGGCTTGGCCCTTGTCGCCAGGACGTTATTTCCTTTTGAGGCAAGGCTCTCGAATATCTTGATTATATGTTCCGTGGTCTTTCCGGGGCAGTATATGACCTCCGGGAAGCCCCGGCGGATCTGCCGGTGATGATCGACGCACGCAAAACCCAAATCCTCGAACGGCAGGTGCCGGAATCTCTCAACCGCCTGGTCTATACTGACTTGCCCGTTCTTGACCTCTTCCAACAGTTGTTTTATCTGTTCAGCCCGAATAATTCGTCCCTCGTCACTCGTCGTTCCCACCTCGTTCAGCCGGTCGCTTTCGGTTCCAGCGTCAGGTCTGCGAAAAGCCCGGCTTTGTACTTATGATACGCCAGAGAGGCTACCATAACTGCGTTGTCAGTGCAATAGTGTTTCGGCGCGACGAGCAGCGTTCTCGGCGGGTCGGAGGAGTCACACGCTTTCTGCAGGGCTGCTCGCAGGCGGCTGTTGGCGGCCACTCCGCCGCCCAACAGGACGGTTTTTGCGCCGATTTTCTTAGCGGCCCGCTGCGTTTTCTTTACGAGGACGTCAACCACCGCCGCCTGGAAGGATGCGGCGATGTCGGCGATTTCCTGCCGGCTCATCGAATCGACCTTATCGGCGCCCTTCATATTCTTGCCCCGGCAGTGATAAAGCACCGCGGTCTTAATACCGCTGAAGGAAAAATCCAGCGAATTCGGCCCCAGCATCGAGCGCGGGAATTTGACTGCATCCGGATTGCCGTCCGCCGCCGTCTTTTCGATGCTCGGCCCGCCGGGGTAGGGCAGTCTGAGGATTGTCGCTACCTTGTCGAAGGCCTCGCCCGCGGCGTCATCGATGGTCGAGCCCAACAGCAGCGGCTCCAGCGGCGAGCGATAATCATAAAGGCTGGTATGCCCGCCCGATACAATCAAGGCAACCGCCGGCAGTTCGACGCTCTCCTGCGACATTACGGCCGATTGCAGGTGAGCGTGCAGGTGATTGATCGCGATAAGCGGCTTTTCCCAGGCGAAGCTGAGCGTCTTGGCGGCGGTGACGCCCACTATCAGAGCGATAGTCAGCCCCGGCTGGTTAGCTACGGCGACTGCATCGATGTCGTCCCTGGCGACGCCGGCCTGCTCCATTGCCTCCTTTATTACGGGATATATCTTCTCGATATGCGCACGGGAGGCGATCTCAGGGACGACGCCGTAGTATTTCTCGTGCAGCTTCGTCTGCGAGGCCACTACCGAAGATTTGACAACCCTGCCATCCGCAACCACCGCAGCGGCCGTCTCATCGCAACTGGTCTCGATACCCAAAATATTTATTGATTCGCCATCCGTTTTCATCGAGCAGATATTAGCCAAACGAAGGGCGTCTGTCAATGTCGGCATGGCAATTGGCACACGAAGAACAGCACCGGATTTGAAAGGTACATGTGTGTATCTGCGAAAACGATTTCTGTTGCTTTCCGACTTGCGCGAGGATATGATGTATCGTGTGGTGCATAAGCCTGCGCCGGTTGGTGTCGAGTTGTGCATAAATGAAGGACCGCTATGCGAGTGATAGGATAAATACAGTCCGACTGCACAGCGGCAACACTGAGCAGTCAAGCGATGTCTTCGAACGGAGGTTTGTCATGGTTCTGGAACAAGGTGAAAGAGTGCACGTCATTTTCAGGCGGCTATTCGAAATGGATTTGCGCCGGCATTTTATCGGTGAAATCGTGGCCGTCGGCGATTCGACCGTCAAAGTCAGGGGCCGTGCCGTCGTCCTCGATTCTACTACAAACCAGTACGAGATCAAGGCGGATACGCGGACCAGAATTGTCTCGCTGACCGACGCCCTGAACGTAATAAATATCCTCCCACCCGAAGCGAGTATCGATGACGTCAAATACGTTATGTCTCATGACAAAAGGCTCACCGTCACAGACGGCGAGACTTTCACGTTAGACATAAACGAGTTCAGCACAGTCCGATGATCGAATTCATAGCGGCTTGACAACAGCGATATGTGCTTCCGGCATCCTCTGCCAACGGCGTAAGAACGAACGCAGCGTTCTACCGCTGCAAGCTTGCGGCGTTCTTGATTTCATCCATCCTGCCGTCGGCAACCTCAGCCGCGGCGGTCTCGTCGCAACTGGTCTCAATGCCCAGGATATTTATTGACTCGCCATTTGTTTCCATCGAGCGGATATTAGCCGAGCAAAGAGGTTGTGTCGATGTCCGGGAAACTAACCTTTGGCGTACAGAACGGAGGCATTTTCCCTTGTTGTGGGAACTATAGTATAGTATGATTTTGGTTTGATTTGCAGTCTCTTGACAGACAAAGGTGGTGCATGAGCGAAGAGCTTGAAGTTCTGAAGATAGTCACCGGTCGCTTGAACGAAGCCGACATACCTTATATGATCTCCGGTTCTGTCGCTGCAAATTACTACACAATACCGCGGATGACAAGAGATATCGACCTGGTAATAGAGTTAAGGCAGGACGATATTGATGAATTTGTCGGCCTTTTCGAAGGTGATTTTTATGTGGACAAAGAAACAGTCACAAGAGAGATTTCTCGGCAGGGCATGTTTAATTTGATCCACAACCAGTTTGTCATCAAAATAGACTTCATTGTCAAGAGTTCTTCCCCCTATCGACAAGCCGAATTTTCACGCAGGACACAGGTTCTAATAGAGCAAAGCCCCATGTGGTTCGTGTCCGCCGAAGACCTGGTGATATCCAAACTGATCTGGGCTAAAGACAGCCACTCTGAGATGCAGTTGAGAGACGTAGCAAATCTGGTGGGAACCGCGGGCCGTTTAGATATGGAATATATTGGCCGTTGGGTTCGAGAACTGGGTCTTGAACAGATATACAAAGAGGCGAGCGATGTTCGACACGCATCCTGATGTTGCGATTCGATTTCGAGATTTAATGATGAGCAAAACCGGCCAGCAGCGTTTGCTAATGGGCTGCTCTATGTACGATACTGCCAAGAAAATAGTGCGCAGCGCTATTTATAACAGCCGGCCGGAGATAACGGACGAGGAAATGAAAAAAGAGATTTTTTTGAGATTCTACGGGCAGGAATTCAGCCGGGCCGACAGGGAAAAGTTCCTATCAGCACTGGCAGCGGAGTAATTGTTGAGATTAATCGTTTCTCGTGTCCCGTGACTCGTTTCTATTTGATTTTCATCGAGTGGATATTAGCCGAATAAATGAACTCTGTAAGCTTTATCGGGTTCTTCATGTATAGCAGGCGGCGGTGGCATTCAAAATCACACGTGTACTTCTGGAAAATGATTTTGTGTAAATTTCTGACCTGCCGAAAGGTGTTCTAATTAATGATTGCATGCTGTGAGGAACCTGTGGAACAGTTAAGTGACGATTTTTGTGTTAGGAAGAAGTCCACGCAGACAGCGAAAGAAGTGTGGTTTTCCACGTGGAAACGGTTATAATCAGTCATAGTCAATAGTCAGGTGATAATATTTGAACGAAGGTTCTTTATGATTTTCGAACCAGGTGAAAAAATACACGTAATTATGAGGCGACTTTTCGCGACGGACTTGCGCCGGCATTTTATTGGTGAAATTGTCAGAGTCTCTGAGTCAGTTGTCAAAGTCAAAGGCATTGCGATTGTCCGTAACTCCGTAACGAATCAATACGAGTTTAAGCCGGATACTCGGGTCAGGATTGTTTCACTGATTGATGCGCGAAATATAATTAGTGTTATACCCCGCGAAGCAAAAATTGAAGATGTGAAATATGTATTGACTCATGAAAAGAGACTTGTTGTGACGGATGGAAAGTCTTTCACGCTGGATATAAACGAATTTAGCACGACTCGATGATCGAATACTTTTGCAGACGTGCGGGCGGTGCTAAGCGATTTAATCGCTTAAGCTTGCGCTGTGCTTTATTTCTTTGATATTCAGGTTGCGGACGCACTCCGGCAGGTTTGCCCAGATGCTGTGGAAGCCGAAGCCGCCTTTGGTCATTTCTTCGATGGCCTCTTCCTTGCTCCAGCCTTCCACGGCGATGCGATAAATCGCGCACATGGTCCCGGTTCGGTCGGCCCCGTGCTGGCAGTGCACGAAGACGGGGGTACGGCTGTCGTCGGTGACTATCCGCAGGAAACGAACGACGTCCTCGGTATTCGGACCGCGTGTGGTCAGGCCGATGCGCTCGTACGTCAGGGCGGTGCCTTCAAGCTCGTCGCTGTCCGAGTGAGCCGACCGCAGGTTGACGACCGTTTTGACGCCCATCTCCTCCAACTGCCGCATGCCCTTGGCGCTCGGCTGTGCACCGCGATACAAGTTGTCGGAAACCTTATGAAGATCCGGAAGGCCGGGCAATTTCAGCCGCTGCGCCCATTTCGCCCGATAGCCGCTGTCGGCGTTCGCATCGCCCCTGATGCCTCGGTCAGAGGCGATTATCCCGCATCCTGACATCTGGACCAGATACGCAGCGGCGCAAATCATCGCGGCGCCGGTTCCCAATGCGGCAATCCGACGCAGCCGTGCCGGTTTTCGTCTTACCTGCTCGCTCATGGTCATACTTTCGTTCTCTGTTGTGCCGCATCCTCGAAACGGCACATTTCTTCATCGGCTTATGCGCCGGACTTCTTGACCGCCGCTTTGGCCAGCAGCAGTATTTGCCTGCAGATGCTCTTGCAGACGTGCAGGAACGAGAACCTTATTGGAATAAGCGCCGGCAGCTCGAAATCCTTGCATGCACTTTGCGGAAAATCGTCGCCGGCGATTCTTATCCTTGCCGGGTCCGAACAGCCGAAGCCCATCTGCCCCGCAGCCCTTACTATTGGCAGTCTTGCCGGTTCGATATCGACCAGGCGGGCGCAGATTGTTTCGCAGGCGACAGGGTCCGTCCCGCCGATGAGCCAACCCAAAGGTCTCGCCCGTCCGCGAATCGGGCCCGGACCGTCCATCGCAGTTACGCCGTCGATTATCGTCACCGCGGGCTTGAGAAAGCGGTATATGTCGATGAGCAACTCGCAGAAATCATCCTCGCTTTCGCCCCTGGTAAAGTGCCAAAGGGCCTTCTGCTTGCCGGCTACGCAGCCGAACATATTCTTGACTGCAAACGTTGCGACCAACTGTTGGTGCGATTTGAACTTCGGCAGATTTATGATAACATCGGCGTCGAGAGCAACAGTGCTGATACCGACGCCCGTGCCCTTCGCCCCCACGCGGCACTTCTTCGGCTTATCGAGCTGCTTTAGAGGTACGTCCATTTTCCTGAGCGATTCATCCAGCTTCAAGACCTTCGCGCAGGCGAAAACATTGCTCCAGGCGGGTGAATCCGCGACGAAGGGCCGGGCGCCGAAATCTTTCAAGAGCCTGGCCGTGGCGATAATCACCGCCGGATCGGTCTGGGCGGCGTGGCGGCGGGACCTCGGAGCGATGAAATTCGGCTTGAGCAAAACGCTGTCGCCCCGCCTGACGAAGTTTTCCACTCCGCCGAGAAGCTCGAACTGCCTGGCGACAGCTTCGGCAATGTTCGGCCGGCCGTAGTCGCTGCATCGCGTCAGGGCAACTGTCGGATTGCTCATAGGCTCGTCAATCATCTATCCTCGTACAAACGAGTAAGAATACCCTGACGGCCGGTTTGAGTTCGGGCGGTTTGCGCGCCGCCTCGTTGAAAAACAGGCTGCCCTTGGGATTGCTGAAGAACAGGCCGCCCAATTCCGTCAGGTCGCTGACGTGTTGTCGCGGCCCCAGATAGACAAAATCACCCGGCGTCATGTTCAGGCCGAAAGCGGCGGCGGTGAAGGCAAACTCGCGCTGCTTTACACGAACTTCCAGCTCGGGGATCGGGCTTTGTGTCGGCGGCGAGAACACGGGATAGGCAATAACGTCACAGGCGCTTCTCGAACCTGGGATTCTCCCGGCCTTTATTCGCAAACCCAGCGCGCCCGGTCCGACTTTCGCCCCCTCGTGCGAGCCGTCAACTCCGGTAAAAAAGATCGTGTCCGAACGGTCCGACCCGGCAATGGCAATTGTCTGGGCTTCGTCATCGGACAGCATCAGGGAGACCTTGCCCGTTCTCTGGCCCCCGGCGGCGAGCAGCATCTCGCGCAGCTCGCTCCACATCTCGGCCTTGCCGAA
>JBDREF010000229.1:0-2403 GCA_043820045.1 Planctomycetota bacterium
TGGCTGTTGTGGTGTGGATTTTCAGGTCGGTCCAGGCGGCGAAGGAGGACAAGGCAAGATGAGCTTCACGGCGGAAATGTCTTATGCCCTGGTCGTTTTCATCTCGGCGATATTCACGCAGAATATCCTGTTGAGTTACTTTCTGGGCCTGTGCCCGTTCATTGGAGTTTCGCGCGAGATCAAAGCGGCGTTCGGACTGGGACTGGCGGTCATATTTGTCATGACCGTGACCTGCATGCTCAACTGGCTGGCGTACCACTACGTGCTGGAACCTCTGGGGCTGCATTTCTTCCGCTTCATCCTGTTCATCATCATCATCGCCGCCTTCGTCCAGTTTGTTGAGATGGTAATCGACAGGTACTCGCCGCCTCTGTACCAGCGGCTGGGCGTGTTCCTGCCCCTGATAACTGTCAACTGTGCCATCCTGGGCGCCTGCCTGTTCATGGTCATCCGGGATTACAGCTTTATTGTCACCGTCGGCTACGGGCTCGGCAGCGGAATAGGATGGTTTCTGGCGATAATGGCCATGGCGGGTATCCGCCAGCGACTGGCAAACGAGCAGATTCCGCGCGGCCTGCAGGGCCCGGGGATTACACTCATCATAGCCGGCCTGATGGCGCTGGCGTTCATAGGATTTGCAGGCGTGTTGCAGGGGAATTGACGCTCACGAGGTAAGCAGTCTCGATGTTTCTGACGGTACTTATTGCAGTTGTGGTGGTTAGCTCGATTGGGGCGGCCCTGGCGGCGCTGCTGGTTGTATCCGAGCATTTTTTCGCTAATTACGGCCAGTGCTCGATAACAATCAACAACGATCGCGAATTGAATGTGAACGGCGGCGGGAACCTGCTCTCGGCGCTCACCGCCGAGAAAATATTCATCCCCAGCGCCTGCGGAGGCAGGGGCACGTGCGGGTTGTGCAAGCTAAAGGTTCTCGAAGGAGCAGGACCCTTGCTGCCGACCGAGGAGCCTTATCTCGACAAGGATGAAAGAGAGTCGAACTTCCGCCTCGGATGCCAGGTCAAAGTCCGTAACAACTTGAAGGTCGAGATCCCGCAGGAGTTCCTTGCCGTCCGCGAATACACCTGCAAATGCACGGACATTACCGACCTGACGAACGATATGAAACAGTTCCGCCTGGAGCTTGTCGAACCGAAGACCATCGAATATATCCCGGGCCAGTACATACAACTTCTGACCCCCGTCTATGAAAAGAGCAGCGAGGAGATTTACCGCGCTTACTCAATCGCGTCCGACCCGGCGGACAAAGGCGTCATCGAATTGATTATCCGGCTGGTGCCCGGCGGCATCTGCACAACGTATTGTTTCGAATACCTCAAGGCCGGTGACGAAGTAAAGCTCAACGGACCCTACGGAGATTTCAGGCTCTCAGAGACCGACGCCCCGGCCGTATTCATCGCCGGCGGGTCCGGGATGGCCCCTATCAAGTGCATGCTGCACCACATGAAGAATACCGCCAGCAAACGAAAGGCAACGTTCTACTTCGGTGCGAACAAGGTCAGCGAACTGTGCATGGGTGATCTGATGAGCCGATTCGAATCGGAGCTGGCGGATTTCAAGTTCGTTCCGGTAGTGGCCGCACCGGAGGAGAATGAGAATTGGGACGGCGAGAAGGGATTTGTCACGGAGGCCGTCCGGAGAAACGTCGAAAACGCCGGCGAATGTGAGGCGTATCTCTGCGGCAGCCCCGGAATGATCGATGCGGCCATAGACGTCCTGAAGGAATTGGGCGTCGGCGAAGACAGGATTTTCTATGACAAGTTCGAGTGAGTTTTGGCGGGGAACAGAATGAAGGAATCTCCCGACGACAAGAGACTGGAAAAGGCGCTGAGGGCCTCGGGGCTCGGCGGCGGTTTGATGGGTTCCGATACCCGCTGCGTCTGCGAAATTGTGGACGCTGACGAGGCGAGACTGTCGAGTCTGGGCTTCACAAGGCAGCAGGTGGCCGAACGGATGCGGCAAATCACCGATGTCGCAAAAAACGGCCTCGGAACGTGGGTGCGGATCGACGAGACCCTGCAAGCGAAGGTTGACGAAGCCAGGGGTTGTCTGGTATGTCCGTGGCCCCATCCGGGCACCTTCCTCAAGAGGATTACATCCGTCACGGTCGTCGAGACAGGTGCGAGCATCCGCTGGTCGGACCTGAACATCCACCTGATCGGCGAACACGGATTCTTCGAGGGAAGAGGCTCGGCCTTCAGGATAGAACCGGCAGAACTCGTCGGGATAATATTCTGACGGAGAAACCTATTGCCAGAGCCGGACTCACTTCCAAGCGATGCACGGTGTTTTCGTGCATCGGTATTGACAACCGTATTCCCGAAAGTATCATAACCGAAAGCAGTACTTCTTTTTACGTGGAACAATATCACACGCTAATGTTTG
>JBDREF010000230.1:0-2359 GCA_043820045.1 Planctomycetota bacterium
GCTCATGGCATCAGTTCCGTTCAGGGCACGCGTTTTAACAATAGCCACTTGATAAATTTTGATACAACCATCGTGCGTCCGGACCCTGCGACGGGACGGTTGGAGTTCGAAGATACCGGCATATTTCACGGTCGGTGTTACCTGGAGTGTCATAGCAAAACGCATTCACCACAAGAGTATTGACGCAGGATAGATTTGTTTGCTTACGGTAGAAATTAAAAGGGCCGGCAGCGGAAAACTGCCATCCATATAGGTTTCCTGTCAAGTGAAAAAACACTTTCTCCGGACCGAAAAATTTCACGCCTATAAAATCCCGGCGGGCTTTCGGTTTTCTTGTGCTGCGTTTTGTTTTGCAGCTTGACACAAACGTATCGAGACGCCCAGGCTCCATCGTTCTTTCTCGCTCCTGCGAGTTCACTATAGATTCACTTATCGAGTCCGCCTGCCGCAGGCAAACGGCTCTTTCGTGCAGCCATCCATCCGGATCTGGGCCTCGGTCCCTTCTGTCTGTGACAGAAGCACCAGGCCCCATCCCGACTCCGTCGGGACCAGAACAACGTCAGTACCGCACCCTGTTCACTCGTTTATCCATCCAGCGGGACGGACGTAACAGACCGTGTGACTTGCCCCGTCGGACGAGGCATTCAAGCTCGGCTGACTCATGGTGCGGGCGAAAGAGATTTCAAAGGACCTGAGGCGTTTCATATATCCATACACCGATGCGGCGGCCGTCCAACCAGCCCTCAGTGGTCTTAGCCAACAGCTTGACAAGATCGACCGCCGCATGGTTTCTCTCATCCGAACACACGCGTCAGATCAAAGGTCTCCTGTCGTTTCATTATATAGTAAGCCGCCTTGCTCCACTTCGCCGCCAATGCCTTCGTGGCCAGGGCCCCGTTGCGTTTGGCGCGCTTGCGATCGTAGAAGCGTTTCGCCTGGGGGCAATTCCGGATCGCATGGTGCACCGCTTCCACGAAGGCCCAGGCCAGATAGCGGTTGCCGTTCTTGCTGTTGTTTTTGCCCTTGCTCTTGCCATTGGACGTGCGGGTGGCTCGGACACAGCGGCAGTAAGACGTATAGTCGCCGACGGTCTCGAATCGCCCGATGTCTCCGGTCTCCAGCATGATCGTCAACGCCAGAATCATGCCCACACCGGGGAGACTCAGCAGGCACACGTAGGCCGGCTTGAGGTGGGCATGCTCCAGGATCTTCTTCTCGAACCGCTGGATCTTCTCGCTGAGTAGCTCAATAAGGTCCACCTGCTGCAAGGCCACAAATCCAAGGCAATCGTTATCCCCAAGAAGCTCCGTACGCTCAGGGTCGCTGAGCTTTCGGATGGCACGCCAGCCGAAGCTCTGGCCTGTCTGCCGTATGGCCATGTTCTGCAAGCTCTGCTTGATGGCGGTTCGGTGCTGCACGACGAGGGTCCTTCGCCGGAGCAGGTCCCGCACCGGCCTCTCCTCCTTGGGATAGATGTAACCGGTGGGCAGGATATTCAATCGGGCCAGGCGCGCTATGAACGCAGCGTCCGTCAGATCGTCGGCCTCTTTGATCCCGTTGTACTGATCCATCTGAGCAGGGTTGGCCAGCACGACGGGATAGTCATGATCCTGCAATCCATCCACCAGCCAGTACCAGTTGTATGTCGATTCGACGGCAACTACCTTGAGCCGCTGGCGGAAAGGCTCCAGGGATTCCAGAATGATCGGCAACCGGTTTGGCAATCGTTTCCGGAACAGTTGCTTGTCGCGCCCATCCGTGATAACATACATCGCGTTGTTGCAATGCAGATCGACGCCGCAGAATAATGTCTTACGCATGTTAGGGCTCCTTTCATTGAGTTTTAGTATCAGCCATCCTTGGGCTGCCCTCACTGGCAGCCTTCTGGATTACTAATTTACACTGTCTCACGACAGGAACCCTATATGTTTATCAGCCCTTTAGTCTATTTCTGTATGATGCCGTGACTAAGGATTCACTGCACGGTTATAAATGTGAACATCATCGATCAGGCCGGAGAAGAAACTGTCTGTATCGAGGGTCTTGCTGGTTCCGATATAGAGTCCGCCATTCGAGTATTTCAGCGGAGACAAAGCATTGGTATCTTTGGCAACTTCTATGCCATCCACATAGAGGGACCTGTACGAGGCGTCCCAGACAAAGCCGACATGATGCCACAGGCCATCGGTAATGACGGTTTGGGAGACTAATGGTTGCGGGATATAACGGCCGACGGGAGGTGGTACTAAGCTGGTCATTAGGCAACCACCCACCGTGTCCATGCCCAGCCAGATCTCGCCGCTGCCATTGCCATCCGCCTGAGATAAAATGATTTGTCCCGGGTCACCGCCTTTAATCC
>JBDREF010000231.1:0-9993 GCA_043820045.1 Planctomycetota bacterium
GGTGTCGGGATGGAGCGGCAGCATAATTGGCATCGACGTGGCGAAGACCAGGGCCGTATTGGAGAAGGAAGTCCTCGACTTGGCGCGAGCGACGGCCGCCGAGATAGGGGCCTATGTGGATTCTTCGAGCGTCGTCGTCGACGACGGCTACATGGGGCAGGCTTACGCGGTCAGGACCCCCGGCTGTCGCGAGGCGGTAGAACTTTTCGCGCGGCGGCTGGGTATATTTTTGGACTACGTTTATACCGGCAAGGCCGCCGCCGCACTGATCGACTACCTTCGCAAAGGTCGCTTCGACGATGGTACAAACGTACTTTTCATTCACACTGGCGGGAATATCGAACTTTTTGAGTGACTCTCGACCGGTATAGGTCGAATGTCGCGCCAATGAGGTAAGAATTCAGGCGGAGAACAATATGAAGGCGAGATACAAACATACGAACATTGTTGCCCGGGACTGGCGAAAGCTTGCCGAGTTCTACGAGCAGGTCCTTGGCTGCGAACCGGTCCCTCCGGAGAGGGCCGCGGTCGGTGAATGGGTCGAGCGGTGCACCGGCGTGCCCGGCGCCGAGGTTCACGGCGTTCACCTGCGGCTGCCAGGTCACGGCCAGGATGGGCCGACGCTCGAGATATTTCAGTACAACAGAGCGGAGAAGCGGCCGGAGACAGCAATCAATCGCCCGGGTCTCGCACATCTGGCGTTCGAAGTTGACGATGTCGAGGCGGCCAGGAATGAGGTGGTCGCAGCGGGCGGCGGCTGCGTCGGCGATCTGGTAACTGTCGAGATTTCCGGAGCAGGAACTATTACGTTGATTTACGTTACCGATCCCGAAAGGAACATCATCGAGCTGCAGAAGTGGTAGTGACTTTTGCGAGCGATAGCGCCGCAGCGAAGTCTGTCCCATGAGCCTTCCGGTGGAGAATATGGTCGAGCGCGAAACACCCGATGGACGATACACGCCGCGTCCTTCGTCACTCCTCCATCGTCCCGAATGGGGAGCAGCCTTGCAGGAAGGACTGCGGCATGTGCGTTGATGGCTGTAAGCAAAACGCTATAATATACGAATTCAGACAGCGCACATAAAATCAGGCACCAGTAACTGGAGACGAAATGAAAAGACGTGAATTTATGACTGCGGCGGCCGCAGCGGCGACCGGCCTTGTGCTCGGGTCGGTGACAAAGGCTTCAGACGCTTCGAAGGGAAAGGGCAGGCCCAACATCCTTTTCATCATGACCGATCAGCAGTCGGCGGCAATGTTGAGCTGCACGGGAAATAAGTGGCTCAAGACGCCCGCAATGGACAAGCTGGCCGCTTCCGGCATAAGGTTCGAGAGGGCTTATGCCTGCAACCCGGTCTGTGTGCCGAACCGGTTCAGTCTGCAGACGGCCCTTATGCCCAGCGCGATAGGAATGGGCAAGAATGAGGACTCCCCCCAGGCCGCCGTGACCGGGGCGATGGTGGCCAATTCGCTTGGCCGTATCTTCCGGGGGGCGGGCTACGAGACGGTTTACGGCGGCAAGGTGCATCTGCCGAAGAAGATGAAAGGCGTGCAGGAACTCGGATACAGAAATCTGACAGGCAACTCGCGCCAGGAGCTGGCTGATGCCTGCGTCGAGTTCTTGAAGGGTCGGCACACGAAGCCGTTCCTGCTGTTCGCCTCGTTCATCAATCCGCACGATATCTGCTACATGGCCATCAATGATTTCAGTCGCACCAACGGTCAGGCCCCGACGGGCAACGTTGATTCTAAGACGTGCGAGGCGGTGCTGGATCGTGCGCGCCAGACCGGGGACATAGGCGCCTTCGTCGAGGCGCATTGCCCTGAGCTGCCGGCGAATCATGCCGTACCGCAAGCTGAGCCAGAGTGCATAACCACCGAGTATCTCGGTGCCAGGCCTTTCCGTGCTTTCATCCGCGAGAAGTGGACCGAGGATCAGTGGCGTCTGCACCGCTGGGCATACTGCCGGCTGACCGAAATGGTTGACAGCGAGATAGGCAGGGTACTCGAAGCCCTGCGGGAGGCGGGTCTTGAGGATAATACCCTGGTCGTCTTTACAAGCGACCACGGCGACATGGATTCTGCACATAAGATGGAGCATAAATCGGTGCTTTACGAGGAAGCCGTGCGAATTCCGTTCGTGATGAGTTACAAGGGAGTGATTCCCCGCGGTGTAGTTGACGATAAGCACCTGCTTTCCAACGGCCTGGACCTGCTCCCCACGCTTTGCGATTATGCGGGAATCGAAGCCCCGGAAGGATTGCCGGGCAGTAGCGTGCGAGATTTGGCGGAGGGGAAAGAAGTCAAAGATTGGCGTGACTTTGTCGTCACGGAGAGCCAGGCCGGAAGGATGGTGCGGACGGGCCGCTTCAAGTACTGCATCTACGAATCGGGCGCAAACCGCGAGATGCTTATAGACCTTCAGAAGGACCCGGGTGAAATGAACAACCTCGCCGGCGTTGCCGACTACAAGGATGTGCTGAACAGGCATCGCCGACTCCTGCGAAGCTGGGTCGAGAAAACCGGCGACAAAATTGCCGCCGAGTATATCAGCGTCGAATCGTAAATACTCAGTAGGGATGGATATGTCGGAAGAGCCACTTTACATCTCCAGGCGATTGTTCAGGAATCTCTGGCAGCAGTATCGCATCTACTGCGACAGGGTCGAGCTGCAATCATTCCCCGGCAAAAAGGTTCTGCCCGCCGAGGATATTCTGAATATTGAAGTTCGCCCCGCAGTTGTGATTGCGGATCTGTTCAGGGGCAGGGGCTTTGCTCGCAGCTTTGCTCTCAAAATGGATCTGGCAGACCTGTTCTGCCATGTGGCGATTCATCGCAGGTGCGGCTGGATCAAACACGTGCGGTTCACACCCGACGATCCGGAGATATTCGTGCAGGTGTGCAAGTCAATAATAAGGAATCGAGGATAAGAATGGGCATTCTTTGGGAAGTTGTACAAACCGGCCTGATGTACGGCCAGAAGCGGAAATCCGATACAGTCGAGGACAGGGTCCAGTCTCTTGAAGACCAGCTTCAACTGACGCAGAACACGCTGCGGACCCTCGTCAGGAAAATCGAGGAGATCCACGGTCTCGATATCGACGGCGACGGCAGAATCGGTTAAGCCGAGTCTCTCGCGGACGGACAATACTTACTTGAAGGGAATCAATCCTTCGAGGATTTCCGGTACTGCTCGAACATGCCGGCAATATCGGCCGTTTTCACATCGCCGGCGTGGACTACGACGCGATATCGTAAAGTGAGCGGTTGACCCTTTGGCAAATCCAGCTTGTCGCCTTCCAGCCAGTACATCGGCGTCGGGGAGAAAAAGCCGTAATCGCGTGTGA
Organism: Planctomycetota bacterium; assembly: GCA_043820045.1. Lineage (GTDB taxonomy): Bacteria > Planctomycetota > Phycisphaerae > Sedimentisphaerales > Anaerobacaceae > JBDREF01. The sequence continues at coordinate 3,348 of JBDREF010000231.1, forward strand.
ACCATTTACATGGGAACCAGCGGTTGGTCGGGTTTTCCAGAATTGCGATTCCCTCTGTCAGGCCGTCGCGCGTGCCGGAGTAGTCGCACCAGGGCGAGGCGATGCCGAACGTGCCCTTCTCCGTGGATTTGCCCTCGGCGTTAATCAGCGTGCCGCCGGACTGGACGCTCAACTCCGGCACTACGCGGGCCGAGAACAGCGCGTGATTGGTCTTGAGGATTTGGATATCGACAAGCGGCTCCAGGCTTATCTCGAAGTCGATGAGTCGGACGTTTTCATCAGGCGCCGTGACGACGATGCGCCGCAGATCGCGAATAATCGGCTCGGCGCCGGGCTGCCGCCAGAGGCATGTGTCGGTAATGACGATTCGCCTGCCCGAAGCCTCGACGATATTCGGTCCCTGCGAGACGATCTGGCCGCGTTTGTTGACGTCCTGCCAGTAGTTGCCGCCGTTTACTCGGTCGCAGCCGAAGAACAGCGAATGATGATGCGGGTACGGCTCCGAGGTTTCGGTGGTGACGCTCTGCGACGACAACGGTCCGTTGACCGGCCAGAAATACGGATACTTCTGCTCGGCGTCGAACTTGTAGCAGGTGAATAACTTGCCGTCTATGGTGACGACGATTTTGTCTTTATCGAGCGTAGCCGCAACTTTCTGCTGAGCCGCCCTGGTCGAAGGCGAAATACAAGTGACTATCAATAAAATTGCAACAGCTTTGGTCCAGCGATTCATAGCACGCTTCCTTTATTCAATAGTCAATAATAAATAGTAAATCTCAAAGCTGCCACGGGCTGCGCATCGGACGCCAGAGCATCCTGTTTGCCGCATCGTCGTTGACGAATTGTTCCTTCTCAGGGTTCCACTTGAGCTTGCGGCCCAGTCGCATCGCAATCTCACCAAGCAGGCAGACCGTGCACGAGCGATGGGCCACTTCGACCGGGGCGATAGTCTCGGCCCGCGACTTGATACATTCGAACCAGTTCGCCTTGTGGTTATTGCTTGTACCGAGATGGATTTCATCCGCGCCGATTGTCGAAGTCAGCAGTGACTTGGGCTGGGCATCGATCTTCCCGCGCATAACATAGACCCAGCCTTCGGTACCTTCGAAGAGGATGCCCTGCTTGTTCTTCACATTGTCGGCGCAGATTACTTTGACGCCGTTGGCGTAGGTGTACTCTATGCTGAACGGGCCGTGCACGTCCCAGAGCCCGTCTTTCGGATATTCGGCCTGTCCTTCGATCTCGGCCGGGCCGGTGTATTCGGTTCCCATGCCCCACTGGGCGATGTCGTTGTGGTGGGCGCCCCAGCCCGTGATCATCCCGGCGCCGTAGGCCGCGATGCGAAGCCAGCCCGGCCGGCCATAGTCTTTCTGCGGGTGGACTCGCTTCTCGGTGTATGGCGCCCATGGCGCCGGGCCGAGCCAGAAATCGTAGTCGAGCCCATCGGGGACCGGCATCGACGGTTCCGGACCGGTTGGGGGGTCTATGTCGAAGCCGACTTTGACGGTGTGCAGCTTGCCGATCCGGCCGTTGCGAACCAGCTCGCAGGCATGGCGGAACCGCGAATCGGAACGCTGCTGGCTTCCGACCTGGAAGATGCGGCCGTACCGCCGGACAGTGTCGCTCAGCACGCGTCCCTCTTTGATGGTCAGCGTCAGCGGTTTCTGCAGGAAAATGTCCTTGCCGGCTTTGGCGGCGGCAATCGCGGGCAGCGCGTGCCAGTGGTCCGGCGTGACTACACAAACCGCATCGATATCGTTCTGAGCCACCAGCTCTCTGTAGTCGCCATAGCCCCGGCATCCCTTGTAGGTTCCGGCGGGGTTTTGTTTGCCGTAACTCGCATCGACTGTCTTTTGGGCGTTTGCGACCCGCCTGGCATCGACATCGCATACGGCCACGATCTGCGCTTCTTTGTGTCCCAATATCTCTCGCAGATCGCCCATTCCCATCCGCCCGACGCCGACGAAGCCCACCGTGATGCGGTTGCTCGGTGCATCGCCGCCAAAGACGCCAGACGGTACAATTGCCGGCACAAGCAGCGCCGTACCAGCCGTTGCTGCTGAGGTCTTAAGAAACTGCCGGCGCGTAATAACATTTGTCTTTTCTGTTCTTCTGCTATTCATGGTTCTGTCCTGTAATATGCTTCTCAATGATCAATAATCATTTCACAATCGCCAGGGGCTTCGCATTGGACGGCTCAGCAGGCGATTGGCGGTTTCGTCGTTGGTGAATCGTTCGTTATCGGGGTCCCATTTCAATTTTCGTCCGAGCTGAATTGCAATGTGCCCTAACTGGCACAGCGAGGTTGTCCTGTGGCCGACCTCGGCATCAGCTAATGTCTGTCCGCGCGTTTTGACGGCGTCTATGAAATCTCTCTTTTCACTTTTCAGCGGCAGGTGGATTTCATCGGGTCCTATCGGCGATTTCAAAATCGACGCCGGCTCGGCCTTTATACTGCGGTCGTTATAATCGGCCTCGATCCAGCCTTCGGTCCCTTCGAACCGCACGTGCGGCCGGCTTATGCTGTAGAAAAGCCTCACGCCGTTGGCGTATTTGTACTCGATTTCAAAGCTCAGCAGCACGTTCCAGAGGCCGTCGCGAGGACACTGGCCGCTACCCTGAATCTCCACTGGCCCCGTGCGCTCCGTGCCGTTGCCCCACTGCGCGATGTCGTTGAGGTGAGCGCCCCAGTTGGTCACCATCCCTTCGCAGTAATCCAAGACGCGCATCCAGCCGGGCCGCTCGTAGCTTTGGCGAGGGTGCACGCGGTCGAGCGTATATGGCGCGCGCGGAGCGGGCCCCAGCCACATCTCGTAGTCCAGCTCCTCCGGTACTGGCATTTGCAGTTGCGGCGAACCGGCGATATCGCCCGCGGGGACACCTGTGCGAATAGTATGCACCTTTCCGATTCGCCCGTTTAGTACCAGCTCGCACGTTTTCTGGAAGCACGCATGCGAGCGGAATTCACTGTCGGTGCGGAAGACGCGGTTGTACCGCCGGACCGTATCACTGAGGGCCCGGCCTTCGGCGATGCTCAGGGTCAGCGGCTTCTCGCAGCAAATGTCTTTGCCGGCTTTAGCCGCGGCGATGGCTATCGGAACGTGCCAGTGGTCCGGCGTGGAAATCATTACCGCGTCGATATCGGGGCGGTCCAGAAGCTCGCGGAAATCATGATAGACCGAACAGCCTTTGAAGCTGCCGGAGGTCTGCTCTTTTGCATAATGTTCCTCGACCGCTTTGCGGGCATTTTCGAGCCTCCATGAGTCAACGTCGCATACGGCCACGACCTGCACGTCGGATGCACTCAGGAACGATTTCACATTGGAGTAATAAGCCTGGCGGCCCATTCCGATCATTCCGATAGTAATACGGCTGCCGGGGGCCTCGGCGCCGAGAACTTTCGCCGGTACGACAATCGCTCCGCAAAGGGCCGCACAGGTTGCCGCCGCAGAGCTTTTGAGGAACTGCCGGCGAGTCAGTATGTGTGCCTTTTGGGTTCTTCGGTTCCTCATTTCAAGCTCCTGCCTGCCTTTCTCGATGCAAAAACCAGTAGGATGGGCTTTAGCCCATGCGGATTCCGCGTGTGCAATCCCGGCGCGCCGGGATGTTGCACATCCTACAAGCTCTCTGGGGCCTGATAATACCAGATGCAATCGAAGCCCGCAACGCGAATTTCCTTGCATTTGAAAGGCATTTGTTTTATCTTCGGTTTCAACGCATAAGGCACAGGCCTAATGCCAGATAAGGAGAAGACACAGATGACCGAGAAAGAACGCAACAGAAGACAGTTTCTGCAATTAGCAGGCATAGGTGCGGCGGCCTCGCTGACAGTCGCAAGCGGTTCTTTGGCGCAGAATCGTCGTTCCACCGGACGACGGGCGGGTAAGCCGCAGTTTGAGCTGGGCCTGGCTTCGTACACCTTGAGAAAGTTCGACCTGGACCAGACGCTGGCGATGACCAAACGGGTCGGACTAAAGTACATCTGCTTCAAGAGCATGCACTTAGAGCTGGACAGCACGCCGGCACAGATCGAGGCGACCGTCGCGAAGGTCAAGGAAGCCAGCCTGATACTCTACGGCGGCGGGGTAATCTCGATGAAAAACGAGGGGCAGGTAAATCAGGCTTTCGATTACGCAAAAGCCGCAGGGATGAAGGTCATAATAGCATCCCCTTCACCGGAGATGCTGCCTCTCGTCGACAAGAAGGTCCGTCAATACGACATCAAGGTGGCGATCCACAACCACGGCCCCGGAGACGAGACCTATCCGACACCCTCGGCCGTATATAAGCGTGTAAAGGATTTAGACAAACGAATCGGCATGTGTCACGACATCGGACACACCAAGCGCGTGGGCGGTGACCCGATAGCTGAGACCGTGGAGTGTGCCGACAGGCTCCACGATGTGCATATTAAAGATGTCTCAGCCGCAACCGCCAAGGGCAGCGCCGTTGAGATCGGCCGTGGGGTAATTGATATTCCGCTGTTTCTCCGGACGCTGGTGAAAATCAAATACGACGGCATCGTTTCGTTCGAGTACGAAAAAGACGCCGACGATCCGTTGGCGGGTCTGGCAGAGTCGGTCGGCTACATAAATGGTGTGCTGGCGACCATCTGAGAACAAGGTGGGTGGCGCGGAAGTACGCAGCGAAGTTGGCATTGCTAAGGTGGATTTGTTATGCAGTACAATATTCGCATGGTGAGCACGTATCCGCCGCGAAGGTGCGGCATAGGGACTTTCTCGCGTGACCTGGCCACCGCGCTTGGAAATTTTACGGCTGAAGTCGGCAATATAAGGATCGCGGCGATTGACCGCGGCAACGGGCCTTACGGCCTGCCTGTGGACCTTACGATCGATCAATACAACCCCCAGTCGTGGCAGGATACGACCACTCACATAATAGCCCGTGCCAAGGAGAGTCGTAATCCGACGGTCGTTCTTCTCCAGCACGAGTACGGCCTGGACCCGGGCGACAACGGCGAGGACGGGCAGGGAACCAACTTCGTCAAAATGGCAAAAGCCTTCAAGGCAAACGGTCTGACGAGCCTTGTCTATCTGCATACGGTCCTCAACGACCCTGACCTGCACCAGAAGAAGGTCCTGCAGGACCTGGCCGAGTTCAGCGACGGATTGGTCGTGACGACAGAAAGTGCCATCCACATACTCGAATCGGAGATCTACGGGATCGCCCATGCCAAGCTCAAACACATCGACCACGGAATCAGGATGCAGCAGCGCTCCCAGTACGACCGGCTCGAAATAAAACGCAGGTACGGGCTGGAGAACCGTTTTCTGGTTACGACGCTCGGGCTGCTCTCGCCGGGCAAAGGGATTCAGTACAGCATACGCGCTTACGGCAAGTTTTTGGCCGAGTCCTGCACCGAGGCCCAGAGGAGACGTATGGTCTATCTCATCGCCGGCCGATGTCACCCTGAATTCGTCAAAGCCGAAGGCGGAGAGCACTATCGCCAGTACTGGGCTTTGCTGACCGAGGCGCTGGAAGGTTCCAAATTAAAGTGGTGCAAAGTCAAGGAACTTCAGGAGACCGACTTCGGCGAGTATGACGTCGTCTTCCTCGATGTCTTCCTGGACGAGACGACGTTCGTCGAACTCTATGCGGCGGCAAACGCCGTGGTACTGCCCTACCTCAACATGCAGCAAATATCAAGCGGCATACTGGCCGATACGCTCGGTTCCGGCAGGGTCGCGATCTCGACCAAGTTCATGTATGCCAAGGAGCTGATTCACTCCAACAAGAAATGTCCCGAAGGTCTGATCGTCGGAAGGTACGCAAGAGGCATACTGGTCGATTCCGGCGAGCCGTCCGTCCAGCAAATAGCGATGGCTCTCGACTATGTGGCTTTCAACCAGAAGAAACGGCTCTTGATGGAAAAGCAGGCCCACCAGAGAGGCTATCAGATGAGATGGGACAACAGTGCCTGGGCGCTGCTGCAGTATATCGATTTCGTCAAAGAGCTGGAAGAGATCATCACCGGCCGCGGCGTTAAATTGAACAGGGAAAAACCCTCGACCCTGGAACTGGCCAAACGCCGGAACACCCCGGACGTCGCCCACTCCCCGCACGAAACACTCTCGGCTCCGGGCCCGGGATCGCACGGAACGCCGCAAGCCTGAGGCCGAAGAAAATAGGGACAAACATCCTGGCGTTCAGTCGATGTTCCTGTTTTATCCCGGAATTGCGCGCACATTCACGGCAGCCGTACAGACCGGAGCCTTTCCTGCGAGACTGAACGGAAACCGTTATTTCAGCTCAGCTTGACGGGTTTTTGCTCTTTTGCGGATTTGTAGATTGCCAGTATCACTTCGACTGCTCTGCGGGCTTCGCGGCCGTCGATCCAGAAGTCCTCGCCGGAATCGAGGGCATCGAGAAAGGCCTTGAAATTCCGCGTATGATTCTCGTGCGTGATGGCGGCCGGGTCGGCGACACCGCCACCGCCTTCGATCTCGCCGAACTTCTTGAGGACTTCGGCGTCCTCGGGTCTTTCGTCGGCGAACTGCCAGACGGTGATACTGTTTTCCACGTTGACGATGGTGCCCTTGGTGCCGGTGATTTCGAATCGCCGGAACTGGCCCGGGAATGAAGCGGTCGTGCCGTAGATTACTCCCAACGCGCCGTTTGTGTAACG
>JBDREF010000232.1:0-8651 GCA_043820045.1 Planctomycetota bacterium
AACAGGCTTACCTTCGCCGCGTCGGACGGTGCCTTGAGATACTCGGTGTCTCTGCCGATGAAGAAGGATTGCCAGTCCTTAGGAAACAGATCGTTGATGAATATCAAATCGCCCGTGCCCCAGGTCAAGATCTGACGTCCGACTTTCAGGTCCGCGAAATCTGCCGGCCGGGTGAATACGTTCGCCTCGCGCAGGTCGAAGTAACCCTTCTCGGTCACCAAATCCCCGAAGAAATCACCTTTGACCCTCACATCGCCCCAGTCAAGATACGAATACAGATCGAGCTGCAGGCGATTCTCCATAATCGACATGTCTTTCTCGTACTTATCCTTCCGCAGGCGCCATCCCCCTCTGACCTCGTAGAAGCCGTGCGTCTCCACCGGCAACTTGCTGAAAATAGAACCGTCCTTGTCCTGCTGGGCTTCTGCGGCCGGCGCTTGAAAGGTAAAGACGGCCGTACACAGCAGTGCGACGGCAACCAGGTATCTGCGTCCCATTATCTCATTGCCTCCTGTGGCGGCCTGTGGAGATATCTTTCCGTGAAGATGTTCTCGTCGAGCCCGAGGTTGTACCGTACATCGCTGAATGCCATCTCGGTCTTACTGCCGGTTTTGAGGTTTGAGACGACCGACTGTACCACCGTATAGAAATCCTGAATCTTCTCGACCTTCCTGGACTCGATGACGCGGTAGAGCTTGTCTTCCTTGTCAAAGAACTCCATCTTCGCAGGCACATAAGTCTTGCGGTCTATCGATACGTTGTAATAGTTGAACTCGACGGTATCGGGCTGTTTCGGAACGTTCTTGACCACAAAGACTTCGTCGGTGGTCTTGATAAGCTCGTGCGTGTCTTCCTCCAAGCTCCTGCCGGACACATCTTCGTAAAGGAAGTCCGAACCTACAAAACTTGTTCGCTTGTCGCCGGCGGCGATTCGCTTGACCAGGGAAAGGGCGGGCATGTACAGCCACCGGTCGTCGTCCTTTTTCACCTCTGCATGTTTGTGGACCAAATAGACCATTTTGCGAACGTCGGCGGGCCTTTGGAAATAAACAAAATACTTCTGGTCGCCGCCGTCCTTTATGTCCTTTCTAAGGATGGTGAACTCGCGCTCACGCTTCTGCCCCTGCTTGTCCGTTATCGTCATCGTGACTTTTGCCTTGCCGTCGTCGCCCTGGTAGTACGCGACAACGTTGGCCTTGTTGACTATCGTCTGGACGTCGGGGGCCTCCTGCGGTTTGTCCGAAGCAAGGACCGGCAGAGAGAAACCAAGAACAAACGCTGCTGCAGATATAAGTTTCATTTCACACCTCTCTTTCATTTCGTCGTACAGGCCTGGCTTTTGACGCCAAGCTTCTTAAGTATCGTCATCATCGGGCACCAATCGGTAAAGGCCGACTGCAGCAGGTTCAGACCTACGAATGCAGTGAAAAACAGCCAATAGCCCGAATGGTAACGCGCGAGCAGTATGCTAACGAGCACAAAAAAGCCCGCAATACCTCTTAAAGATCTTTCCACGTTCATAGTACACCTCCCAATATTCGGTTCATTTCGAATTTTCTTCTCTCACGCCTTCGGTCATCTTGCAGGCCTGCCGGCGTGAGATGATTGCACACAGCAACGCCATGACAGGTATCGCGATTACACTGATCCATACCAGGACGCTCCAGCCAACAAGCGCGAACTGATGCACGTTCAACGCCACCAGGACCACCGCGGCGGTCGAGATAATCACGCAAAACGCGCAACTGCAACTCGGCTTGGCCGGTTCGGCCTCTGCCTTGAACAGCCTCTTTTCCAGCACACGAATGATTGCCGGCAATATCAGCAAAGTCGTGATTCCTGAAACCGCGAGTATCGCACAGACGAATATTCCAACTGTCTTATAAGGCACCAGAGGAGCTAACAGCAGCGGCAAAAAGCCTATCGCAATTACAATCACGTTACGGCTGATTGCCCGGGCCGGCTCGCCGAACATATCCACAGAGGCCTTCTGCCATGAGCCCAAACGCAAGTGGGCGACCCTGGCCCGCTCCAGGAAATGGATGGCAAAGTCCACCGCCATGCCCAGTGACAAGGCGCTCAGCACGGCCACCGGCATGTCATAGTCCTTGCCCATAAGGCCGATTATGCCGTATATCGCCGCTATCGTGATCGTCAGCGGCATCATGCAAATCAAACCCCAAAGAGCCGAGCGGAACAGGATGGACATCATGATAAAAACGATAAGGAAACTGCCCATGAACGATTGCAGCATTCCCCAAACCATTTTGTCCTGCCAGACGACGTTGATATACGTCAGCCCGGCCCAGCGGTATTTGAGCGGCACGGGCGGGCGGTGCTCGGCGAAGTATTCATCTACGGCTTTAACTACCTTCTGCATGTCCTTGTTGTCCCCGCTGGGCAACTGCATCCAGATAGCGGTATGCATATAGTCGGTGGTGACCAGGTGCCACAAGTTGTCCGGGTTGTGGCTGCTCTGGAACTGCAGCAGGCACTGCGCTACCGCCGCCGAGGTATCCGGAATACGGTAATTCTCCTGCTTGCCGTCAATCAATTCCTCATGGACCTTCTTGACCACGTCGGCTACGGAATTGCTCTTTCCGACCAGGCCGGTCTTTCCGAGATACCCCTGAAGTTCCGAGATATAATTCAGCACGCTCGGCCGTTTGAAGATTTTGATGTGCTCTTTCTCAAGCTCGAAGAAGTCCGACACTTCGTACCACAAATCAACGTCTTTATCCTTCGCGGCTTCGAGTTTCTTCTGCACGAAGTCATTTACCTCATCGAGCAGGGCGTCCTTCGTCTGAGCCTTGTCGGCCTTCAGCAGCAGCTCCGTCTCTATCTCAGGGATAAGGTTTTCCGCACCGGCAAACTGATCCTTCAGCTCCAGCAGCCTGCCCGAGAAGCGCTTGCGAAGATCATCGATGTAACTGGCCGGAATTGCCTTCGTCTCGTTGGGGTCGAGCACCAGGTACGCCATGTATGTCCCGCCGAAGTGCTTGTTCAGCTCTATGTCGGCCCTACGGATGGGGTGCTTCTTGCTGAACCATTTCACCGGATTGTCGTTAATCTGGATTTTCGTAACGCCATACACGGCTATCGAAGCGGCTATCGAAGCGGCGATCAGAATCGGCTTTGCCTTCGAGTAAGTGAAGCGCCCGCCGGCAACAAGCAGCTTACTGAGCCCGCTTTGCTTATGGACCTGCACATTCGCCGAGCCGAAATTCGCAAGCGAGCTTTCCTTTATCATCATAATGTACGCCGGCACGAAAGTCACAGTGCACAGCCAGGCAATCATAATGCCGATGGCCACGAATATGCCGAACACCTGCACGGGCGGAATCGGCGTCATTGCCAGAGACAAGAAACCCGCCGCCGAGGTCAGCGAGGTGTAAAGCATCGGCGTAAAAAGGTGACCCATTACTTCCACCGTGGTTTTCTTTCTGCCCTTTTCTTTCGTGTAAAGGTCGAAGAATTCCGAAAGAATGTGCACCGAGTCCACTACGGCTATCGGCATGAGAAAAATAGGGATCATCGAACTCATTATGTGGACGGGATAGCCGAGCCCTATCAGCAGGCCCATCGTCGAGATCACCGATACCATCGCGACAATCATCGGCGAGATGACCAGCATCAGCTTGCGGAAGAACAGCAGCATCAAGATGAATATCACAAGCATTGCAGCCGGCGCCGAGACGGCCATCTGCATAAACATCTCAACGCCGAACGTGTCCTCCGCCACGGGCAAACCGGTGATGTGGTATTCTTCATCGCCTTGTTCGAAGGTCTCTATTTTCTTCGTCAGCGCCATGTACACATCGTGGCTCAAATGCTTGCTCGTCAGCGGCAGGTAGAGGCAAATCGCTTTTCCATCCTCGGAAATGAGCGTTCCCCTGAGCATGGGATTGGACATTGCCTTGTCTCTTATCTCAATCGCCTCGCTTTCAGTCGCGGGCGGCTTTTTCATCAGCCACTCGAATGTTATCACGCCCGGCCCGCCCTGGCCGATGTGATCAACCGTCGAAGGAGCGAGCAAGTCCACCTCGATGACGCCGACTTGCTTGTTGGGGTCTTCTTTGTCGTGCCATTGGAGCTTTCTGGCGAATTCGGTCAGCTCATAAACCCTGGCTAACGAGGCCGGGTTGAATACTCCGTTCGGATTTTTGTTGTTGACTACGCCCAGGACTACTATGTCACTCAACGAGAACCGCTGCTTCGTCTGGTTGTGAAACAACCTCACCGGCTCCTCTGGCGAGAGCATGTTCTCGGGGTCGGTGTCGATCTTGATCAGAGGTATCAACGCCCCGAGAGCTAACGTGAAGACAACCATTGCAACGGTGACTGACTTGTAATGTCCTAAAGAATATTCCGTGATCTTTTGCTTGAGGTCCATTTTTGATATCCGCAATAATATTAGTTAGTTGATTCTACTCGTTCCCAATATACATTACCACTGTTTTGCATCGCCGCAAAGCCTCGAAATTCTCTCCGGCCGTTGCGGCGGCCGAAAATCTAATCCCTACCAATTCGCTTCGATAAACCGCTCTCGGCAAACGCGGCGTAAGTCGCATATCCGCCCGACAGATTACCGGCGTCGAAACCGTTCTGCACCAATATCCGGCACGCTATGTAACTGCGAAGACCCACACCGCAATATGCGTGAATCGTCTTATCCTTCGGCAGTTCGTCCAATCTGCCGCGGAGGCTGTCCACCGGAATATTCTTCGCCCCCGGCACGGCGCCCCTTGCAAACTCAGCGGGCGTACGAACATCGAGAACAAAATCGTCCTTCTCAAGCTCATTGAAGTGTTTAACCTTTACCGTGCCGTCCAGTATATTCGCCGCCGCATAACCCGCTATATTGATCGGGTCTTTGCCGCTGCCGTACGGAGGGGCGTATGCCAGTTCCAGTTCCTGCAGGTCGAAAACCGTCATCCCAGCCCGAATGGCAACTGCAAGAATATCTATCCTCTTATCGACACCGTCGGAGCCAATGATCTGGGCCCCCAGGATTTTTCCGTCCGGCTTTGCAAACAGAAGCTTCATGTGCATCTGCTTGGCACCGGGATAATAACCGGCATGATTGACCGGATGGAGGTACAGCTTTTCGTAATCGATGTTCGTCTTTGCCAGGGCTTTCTCGCTCGCGCCGGTCATCGCCACGGTCAAATCGAATACTTTCAATATGCCGGTGCCCTGACTGCCGTTGTACTTACGGCCCCTGCCGCACAGGTTGTCCGCCGCCATCCTTCCCTGTTTGTTCGCCGGCCCGGCTAATGGAATCAGGGTTGCCTCGCCGAGAATGAAATCCCGCACCTCAACGGCGTCGCCAATCGCGTATATATCCGGGTCGCTTGTCTGCAAATACTCGTTTACCTTTATGCCGTTACAATTGCCAATCTCCAGACCAGCCTGCTCGGCCAGCTTGACCTCGGGTCTGACGCCCGTCGTAAGCATTGCAAAGTCGCATTCCAGCTCGTCTCCGGAGTCCAGCTTGACCGTAAGAGATGAACCGGTCTGGTTGAACGATACAACGCCTTCACCCAACCGCAGGCTGGCACCCTGCTTTCTCATGTGGCTGTGCAGAAACGACGCCATTTCCCTGTCCAGCGCCGGCAGGACCTGATCCAGTATCTCAACCACTTCCACGGATAAGCCCCGGCTCCGCAGATTTTCAGCCATTTCAAGGCCTATGTAGCCGGCTCCGACCACAACTGCCTTCTTAGGATTATGAGCACTGATAAAATCGGCGATCCGGTCCGTATCGGCCACGTTGCGAAGTGTGAATACCCTGCTCGAATCCACCCCTGGTATGCACGGCCTGATGGGTTTTGCGCCGGGCGAAAGGATTAGTTTATCATATTTCTCGGCATAAATTCTGTTTGCTGGTCTATCAAGGACTTCTACCTCCTTGTTCTTCCGGTTGATCCTGACCACTTCGCTGTTAACCCTGACATCTACGTTGAAACGCAGTCTGAACGACTCGGGCGTCTGCAGCAGCAAGGCGTTACGGCTCTCTATAGCCCCGCCGATATAGTAGGGCAGCCCGCAGTTGGCAAACGAGATGTGTCCGCCCCTCTCGAACATTACGATCTCGGCTGCCTCATCCAGCCTGCGAAGTCTGGCCGCCGCGGAAGCACCGCCCGCGACACCGCCGACAATCAATATTTTTCTTCCTGCCACTTTATAACTCCCGCTGTCCTAAATAGTTCCCGTAACGTCCTATACCAACTTTGACATAATGTTGGATAGCTCTCTTGTCCAGGGGGAAAATGGGTACCCCCTGAACCCATTTCCCCCCAATTGGCGCATTCTCAGAGTCAACTCTCCCGGCCTTTCCTGGTTCTGCAATGATCGTAAACACAGTGGAGCAACTTGATTACGTTCTTATTCTCGATCCTGTAGTAAACTTTCGTTCCATCACGTCGGCTGCTCAAAACCCCTTTGTCTCTCATCATGTTGAGTTGCTGGCTCGTAATGGCCTGTTTTCCGCCCAGCGCATTGACAATTTCGCCTACGCACATCTCTTTTGCCTCGAGCAGTTCGACAATCTGCAGGCGTACGGGGTGTGCGACCGCCTTGAGGACCTCTGAAACATGTTCGGCTACCTTTTTGTCCATCGTACATACCACCACAAGTCTTATATTTATTACTATATAGTAATACTTCGATATTTACAAGGAAATGTTCACAGGAAAATGAGAATAAATTTAAAATTATTTGCAGCAAGAACTTAGCGTCATCCCAGGTGACGTCTATTCGCAAGCCGTTCAGCAACAGCGCGCCATCGGTCACTTCGCGTTTGAACCTAAGTGCAACTTGGGCAAACTTCGCCTGAGAAGGTATCCGATTTCATTTGCGTCAACCAACCATCTTGGCAAAACTACCGAACATGTCCCTATCGACTGATAACATTCAACTTTTTGGAAAGAAATTTAGGTTTCGAGTTTTTTTTGTGCTTGACATTTCGAAGACACGACAGTTAAATTGGGACAAGACGGTAACATGGTGGGGGCTTGTATCAAATGGATTTGGTCAAAGAAAAGGGATGGATAAAATGAAGGATTTATTTACCACCGGAGAAGCTGCGGAGATTTGTAGAGTAAGCCAACAAACGATAATCCGTTGCTTCGATGCCGGTCGGCTCGAGGGATTTCGTGTTCCTGGTTCAAGATTCCGGAGGATTCCGCGCCAGAGTCTTGTCAAGTTCATGAAAGACAACAGGATCCCCCTCGACGCCATCGAGTCCGGCAAAAGAAAAGTGCTCGTCGTTGATGACGACGCGGAAATCGTTGAATTGATGGTCGATGTTCTCAACAGGGACGGCAGGTTCGAGACGAAGACGGCGTCAAGCGGCTACGAGGCGGGAATGGCTACCGAGCGGTTTCGCCCAGAGTTGATACTGCTCGACTACATGCTGCCCGACGTCAACGGCAACGTCGTTTGCCAGACGATCAGAAAGAACCCGGAGTTCGAGAACATTAAGATCATTATAGTAAGCGGTGTTGTCAAGCAGGACGAAATCGCCCAGTTGCTCAAGTCCGGCGCTGAAGATTTCATAAGAAAGCCGTTTGACGTCGCCGAGCTTACCGGCAAGATCACCGCCGCGCTGCAGATGAAATAGACCGATATTGTTATCGAATTAACCGCAGAAATCGCCGAGATCGCCGAGAAAGAAAATAATTCATGAAACTCTGCGTGCTCTGCGGTCTCTGCGGTAAATAGCTCAGGGACGCCTGTATGCCGGACACACTGTCCAACTCTAAAATCCCCATGGGAGTGGAACTTGCCGTTGGCCGGCTCGATTCGCTTTCAATTCTGCCCTGCGTCGGGACGAAACTCTTTTCCAGGCTGCTTCAGGGGCAATTCTCGCCTTCGGCGCTGAGCGATATCGTTGACGCAGACCCTGCACTTGCGGCCAAGGCTCTGTCCCTTGCCGGCCGGCGCGGCGTCGGGCGCGGCGACAGAGGTCTGTCACCCAGCCAGGCGCTCGGCAAGCTGCCGGCGCACGAAGTCCGCGATGCGGTCTTATCCCTCAAGGTCTTGCAGCCTTTCGGCCTCGATTATGACGCCGAGAGACAAGCCGCCGAGCTTAGAAAGGGGCTTCTGCTGCACAGCCTCGCGGTAGCCTGTGCCGCCAGGGCCATCGCCGAGATGGCATTGCCTCCGGAAGACGAATGGTCCGCCTACTGCGCCGGACTGCTGCACGACATCGGAAAATTAGCGATTCAGGATGCAATGCCCAAGAGTCTGGCTCGCATTTTCGAGGAGGCGAATTCGGCGGCGGAATCGGCCTGTGCTCTCGAAAGCAAACACCTCGGCACCGACCATACCCTGCTTGGCAAACATCTGGCTCAAAAGTGGCGATTGCCGTACCCTGTAACCCTCGCCATCTGGCTCCATCACAATCGCTCTGTGATAATCTCCGAGGATATGCCCGAGGTCAGGATAGCGGCGGTCGTGCAGTTGGCCGACTCCATAGCGCGGCAGTCGGACGTAGGCCGGTCCGGCAGCTTCGATCTGCCTGAGCCGATCGAGCCGGCGGCGCGATACCTTGGAATAGACACTGAGCGGCTCGAACAGGTCCGCGAGACTCTGGCCGCCGAGGTCGCGCGAAAATCGGAGGTTCTGGGTCTGGATCTGCCGAATGC
>JBDREF010000233.1:0-9665 GCA_043820045.1 Planctomycetota bacterium
TATCTTGCCCAGAATGGCAGCAACGTCGTGGTTGAACTCGATGGAGATCCAGGGAACGACACTCCTGACGTCCAGAATAGCAGCCTGATTAATGCCGGAAAGGGCGGGACGATAGTCCTTGCCGCAGGCGACACCTTTTCCAGGGCCATCAGGAATAGCGGCTGGCTCGTCGCATCATCCGGCACGATAGCGGCCCACGCCGCACGCGTCGAGAATCGGGGCGTGATCCACGCAAGCGCCAGTCTCAGCGCCGATGGCGACGGCGGCAAAGTCGTCCTCAGCGGCCTGGAAGAAGTCAAAATAACTTCGCCCGAGAATTACGTCCAGGCAAACGCCGGACTCAACGGTGACGGCGGCACTATAACCCTGCAATCAGAAGGGACCGTCACGATAGGTGCCGGCACATTCGTCTCGGCCGCCGGTGGAAGCGCAAGCGGCGACGGCGGCTCAATTAACATCACCGCAGAGGATTTCTCCATTACCGGAATGGTTGACGCTTCGCCACAAAACAAAGATTACGAACCCGGCAAGCTGGAGATTCATACGACGACAGCTACTATCGCAAACGGCGCGAACACAGGCGCCACCGACACCATCTACGAGCAGGACATTGAGAATTGGGGAGCCAAAGGCACGGGTGTGGACGTCTACGCAAGCCGCCTGATAACCGTAAACAACATTGTGGACGACGAAATCAAGGGTCGCTACGGCGATTTTGGATTACATGCAACCGGAGGCGACGGCATGGTCTGGTTCCAGGACACCGGCGATACCATTAGCACGACCCTCGGCGATATCACCATGACCGCGGGCGGACCAGGCATCATAGCCGGAAGCATGGAGACCGGCAAAGACGTCTCCGATGCGAGACCCACTCCGGGCGCGATTACCCTGACCACCTCCGAGGGAGGTGACATCAGAGTAGAGAATCTGACTATCAAGAGCGGCTGGGGCCTGGCTGAAATCAACGTCGATGCCGCCGGCGACCTGACGGTCAACGGCGACGTTACCGTCGGAAGGGATTCCCCGATTCAGAACGTGCCGGGCGGCCACGATGCCGAAGCTGCAATACTTCTCAAGGCCGGTGACAACGTTGTCCTGAACGGCGATGTCTATGCCGCTTCCCAGGGCACAGACGATGTCTTCGACAACGTAACCAAATCCCATATCGGCATCTTCTCGGGTACCAACGAGTTCGGCTATGGCGATATGACAATAAACGGAGACCTGGTTGCCATCGCAAAGGCTTCGAGCAACGGGACTTCCGAAGCGACGATAGAAGTGGGTGCATGGGGTTCGCTTACATGGGGTCCCGATGCGGCTCCTCCGGTTGCCGACGCCGACCGCGTTGCCGTGACCGCGGAGGATTATACGTCTATCGAAGACGCCAGCAACACCGGAGACACTGCAAAAATAATCATAAACGAACAGGGTAATGTACCTTTGCTTAAGGGTTTCCCCGATTTTGCCGAATCGCACATGAACACCATTATCAACGGCGATGTTGTCGCCAACGATTACGACCCGGACGGCGACACGATTACGGCGACATTGGTTACCGATGTAGCTCACGGTACTTTGACATTGAATTCTAACGGTACCTACAGCTATAAGCCGGACGCCGGCTATGTGGGCACCGACAGTTTCACGTATATGGCCTCCGACGGTGTCGGCACGAGCGGCCCGGTCGTGGTTACCATCACCCTGACCAATACACTGCCCATCCTGGCTCCCGACGTGGCGACGACGCCTGCTCGCACGGCCGTAATTATCAACGTTCTGGCTAACGACTCCGACCCGGACGGCGATCTGCTCACAGCGGCTCTCGTCAGCGGACCGACACACGGCGGCGTGGTTCTAAACGCAGACGGCACTTTCACTTACTACCCGGGAGACAGCTTTACCGGGCAGGACAGCTTCGTATATTCGGCCACCGACGGCCAAACAGGGGCCGCGCTCGGACAGACGACAGTGACTATTACCATAGGCTCCGGCGGAACGCCGCCTGCGCCGCCCCTCCCATCGCTGGGAACGCCGCCTGCGCCCGGTCTGGCGAGAGTGGAGTTCGAGGTCTCGGGTTGCCCGGCTCTGGTCAAGTGGACCGCCCAGGAGATTGGCGTCAGTGAGAAAGTGTTAGCGATCTGGATTGGAAGCGCAATGGGCACCGCCGGCGACATACAGCCGTGCGATGCGTGCGCGAGGTTCAAGGCGGCGGCCGAAATTCTGCAGGATGCCGATGGAACCTATGCACGTGCTCTGGCGCAGGTGGTCAACGAGTTTGCTTCCAACGTCGCACCGCCGACCGAGGAACAGATGGCGTCAATCGCCGATGCGATATCACGCGGCGCCGAGGCCGGCACCCATTATGCAGTAGCCGGAAAATATCTCGATGCTCTGGCGACGTATATCGGCATATTGAACGACACAATGGACTTCTCGGTGGCAGAGGCCATAGAGTTTGCCACGCAGAAGTATGTAGCGCCGCTGGCCCAGCGTGGAAATCTCGGCGCCGCGGCCTTCATCGTCGCCAGATTGACCGCTCTGAGAGGATAGCAAGCAGCCTGAAATTTTGCTTACGATGTTTAAAGTTGCCGTCAGGTTCCATTATACCTTCCCTGA
Source organism: Planctomycetota bacterium (assembly GCA_043820045.1). Classification (GTDB taxonomy): domain Bacteria; phylum Planctomycetota; class Phycisphaerae; order Sedimentisphaerales; family Anaerobacaceae; genus JBDREF01. The sequence continues at coordinate 2,620 of JBDREF010000233.1, forward strand.
CGGCAACTTTTCTTTCAAGGCCGTAAGCTCCCCCATTATGAATAGTCTTTCTCGCACTTGCCGCGCCGGTACGAAATCCGCCCGGGAATCATAACGATCAAATCATCATTCTTTGTTCTGTGGACTATCCTTTGACCGCTTCATGCTTTTCAATGAAATCCGGGGCAATCTCCACACCTAAACCCGGACCGGTGGGGACTGTGATCTTTCCATCCACCACTGACAGGGGCGATGTTTTACATTCAAATTGTACATTCGTGTTCAATCCTTTGAATTCATGATGGGCAGATGCGTTGGGAAGGGCGGATACGAAGTGAATCATATAGAGATATCCGAGCCCTCCACCGGACATATGCGGAGTACAAACCTTTCCGAACGCCTGTGCCATGCGTGCCACCTTCATCGAACGAATCATGCCGCCAAAATAATAGTTGTCAGGTTGAACAATCTGGAGCCCGTCATTGGCGATAAGCCAGCGAAAGCCGTGCAGGCTGTATTCCTGTTCGCCGCCTGCAATTGGAATGGTCAGTGCATCGGCAACCTGTTTGGTCTCTTCATACCAGTCGAAAAGAACAGGTTCCTCGAAGAAACCGTAGCCGTACTCTTCCAATAACTTGCCGACCCGTATCGCCTCATCCACCGAATAAAAGCCGTTTGCATCGGCATACAAAGCCATTTCATCGCCAAATGTCTTGCGGATTAGCGGAATGATTTTTTCGGTTCTTCCTTTGGGACCCACGGCGTGAATGTCCTTTGTCATGAACATAAGCCCGCCGACTTTAATCTTAAGTGCGTGGGCATTGTATTCCGCGACGTCCCTTTTTATCAGTTCCAGGGACTCGGCCACCGGTTTTTCACGGTATTCCGTGGCCTGGTACACTGTAACTCGTGGGTGATGGATTTCTCCGATCAACCGGCCGATGGACTTGCCCGCAATACGGCCCAGCATATCGAGAATCGCAAACTCGATGGTGGCAAGAGGTATGCCGAGCGCCATGCCGCTCAATCTGAAATTGAGGTTGTATATGTACACTTTTTCAAGCAGCAGATCCAGGTCGCGTGCGTCCTTGCCGATAAAGAAAGGTTTCAACACATTGACAAAAATCGGATAGAGCGAATTCAGCCCGCTGTGACCGACCGAAATGCCTTCTGCACCGTCGGAAGAACGTACCCGGCACAGGAAGTTCCCCCTGTAACGAAGCAATTCGAGGGTTTCGATAATCACCGGAGCGGTAAACAGATCCTTTTTCAGTACAGGCTGCTCAAGTATTTCATCGAGCCGGGTGTAATCGGGTCTCCGGGTTCCTGAACCGTCGCATGAGCGCGGCCATGCGGCGGCAAGCCCACCAGTAAGGGCGGTACTTATGAATTTTCTACGATTTGTTCTCATGATATAGTTCCCACCTTCTGTGACAGTTAAGGACTCAATCGCTCCAAAATATGCTCTGCTGCAATAGCCTGACTCTCTTGCCCGTCGGTTAGAGTGATTATACTGAAAAGGGGAAAGCGATTCAAGGAGAGAAATCAACCCGAGACCGCCCATTGGGACGGCGGCTCATTGGCCTAGGATTGGGCGCGTCCCCTGTTATCTCTGAGACAGGCAGAGACGTCCCGTATGAGCCACGCGGACAGCCGCCTTCTTGGAAATCCTGCCGGGTTTTGCGCTTGCAAAATGAGGGGGGCAAGACTACAATTGTTGCGATGAAAATTGTGGTTCGAACGAAGAATCAATAGCCGTGAAAGGAGCAGCAGACATGTCCGATCAAATCAGTCATTCTCAAAACACGAAGTGCGGCTACAGCCGCAGGCAATTCATCAGCAATGCCCTGGCCGGCGCGGGCGTTTTAATGGCGGGCTCGACGTTGTTGCGGGCAGCCGGGACAAAGAAGCGGGTGACCGATATTGTTACGTTAGGCAAGACCGGCATCAAGACCACTCGTCTGGCCCAGGGCACGGGGTGGAACGGCTCAGGGCGGTCCTCGGCGCACACGCGCCTGGGCGAGAAAGCCTTCGACGAGCTTATCCGCCACGACCTCGAGCAAGGCATCCGCTTTATCGATGCGGCCGACCTGTACGGGTCACATCCCTATGTACGTCACGCGTTCGAAGGTGCGAAGCGCGAAGACTGCGCCTTCCTCAGCAAGATCTGGCCGCGTCAGGAATTCTGGAACTCTCCCTCCGGCGGAGCGGAGGAAGAGGTAAACCGGTTCCGCAAGGAACTCGGCATCGATGTACTCGACATATGCCTGATACATTGCATGACGGACGCCGATTGGCCCAGGACATACGAACGCATCCGCGACGAGCTTTCGGAAATGAAGTCCAAAGGCGCGGTCCGTGCCGTAGGCGTTTCATGTCACGACTTCGGCGCTTTGAAAGTGGCCGCAACTCATCCTTGGGTCGATGTCGTCCTGGCTCGCATCAATAACGCAGGCAAAGACGCCTACATGGATGCCTCCGTAGAGGAAGTATCCGCGGTGCTCAAACAGGCCCGGGCCAACGGCAAAGTCGTCCTCGGCATGAAAATCTTCGGCGCTGGCAAGCTGATCCAACCGGCACAGAAGGATGCCTCGCTGAAGTACGTGCTCGAAAACGATTTAGTGGACGCTATAACGGTGGGAATGCTCAGCCCCGAGCAGGTGAACGACACCATCGAAAGAATGAACAAGGCGCTCAACGCATAGACCGCCGCCAGAGCCATCCTTGCCACTGCTAAAGTTGACTTACCGGTCTTCACAGGCCGTCGTCAAAGCCAACATATTGGGATGCCCTATCATGGCTGGTGTGTCCCTGTTCGCCCGTTCCGGTTCAATGCTCGAATCTCAATTTGTAGTTTTTCACGCAACTACTATCAGGTGCTTTGGCAGGATTTTGCAGGAATTCGAGCATCATAGGAAGTACGCATTCACCGGCGTTATCGAATGCGGAGTGTGGAACTCCGTCGAAGCGGAAGATATGGCAATTATTCAGATGCTTCTTCATAACGGCGTCATACTTCGCCGGAATCACAGGGTCATACATACCATTAAGAACCAGCACCGGGACATTGCATTGTTCTTGGTATTGAATTCTTTTTGGGTCTATCCCCGGAATATTCCATATCTCCTTAACCTGTAATTCGTACTCTCCGCCGAGCCCGGAGCTTGTAACGCCTTTGGCAAAAACCGAATAGGCCGGATCTATTTTGATGTCTGAATACGAATAATTACCCGCCTCGCTCAGAAAGATGGTATGTCCCAGGCCGTCGGCAAAATAGCTCGGCGTCAGCATTGAGGCGGCATACTCTTTTACATCACTGTAGTCCCCGGCAAGAATCTTATCGATCAGATGCGGTATTTGCGTCGTATAATACATCGACATGGCAACAAATCCTGCCATTCGATACCCATTCAATACGTAACGGATTTCTTTGCCTGCCTCCGGATCGCTTATCGGAATCGTGACAGGATTTTGATTGAGTGAATTAAGGAGTTTCAGGAATCGTTTTTCCAAATCGGGATATGCTGATCTACAATCAGGGTCATTACTACATTCCTCAAAATACCGCTTCAATACTTGAATGAAATTAGGCGCCATGTCTCTGAGAATTGTAGGGTCTATGGGTAATCCGGCATCCATAATGACGCAGCGCACACGTTCCGGATAGTCACGTATTACGTGGTGGGCCACCAGGGTGCCGGCGGATGAGCCGACGATATTGAATTTATCATATCCAAGTCCTGTCATAATCAGAGCAATATCAGCGGCTGTTTCAACATTATTGAATGCGGATAGATCTATCCCCTCTCTCAAAAAGCGATATTGAGATGCTTTCAAGGCCTTCTGAATAATCACTCTTGTTTCTTCAGGGTTGAGGTTCTTTTCCATCATAGACTTGCGGGCTTCGAACACTTCTTTACACATCAGGAACGGTTTCGAATAACGCAAACCTCGCAATTCAATTATCACAATATCCCTGTCCGGCAAAATGACTTGTCCTAACATAGCTGCGATGTCAGGCACAAAATTGTCCATATTGGATTTTCCCGGCCCGCTTGTATTCATTACAATGGGATCGGCAGCATGTTGCTCGTTGTAGCTGGGAAATATCGCTACCGCTAATTGCAGGGTTCTGCCGTTGGATTTCTCATGAAACTCAGGAACAGTAACATACCCGAACTTGAAATTCTCACCTAAAACCAGTCCTTCAGGCAGAGGGAATGGACAAGGGGCCTCTTCGAACTTCCCAATTTCTTCATTAATGGCTTGCCCCTCGGTTGCCGGAATGAAGATTAGTAATAGTACAAGACTCAGCATCATGGAAATTCTGCAGTTGTTCATAATCTCCTTTTTGTAAATACGAACTGTAACTTACGCCTTTGATTTTTTGGACAGTTTACAATTAAATTGTTACTGTTTCATTACGATTCTGTACTTTTCTTATTACTTTTTACCTGCATTCGATATGGACGCTCCTGCCCTGTATAGAACATCAACCCGCACATAACACTTTATGCTGTCTCCCCGGCAAACGCGTGAATATTATATGCAGGCTGACGTAATAGGGACAGACTCAATCCTGTTCCGCACGGCGGTTGCTGTTTCATTTCGCATTGTGGATCGCATGAGATTTTTTCTATTTGTTTCTTATTTAGATTGCGCTCGGCCGAAGTTTTGTTTAAGATTGCCTTGGATGAGCAAAAAAGACAGAAATCCAGTACATGGCAACTTAGCTTTCGTCAGAGGTACTGCAATGCGCAAAGAATTGATTTGTCCGGTATTTTCGATTGTACTGCTGGCTCTGGCCGGTTGTGCCGCAGAGAGTTTCAGGCAGGGCAAAGGAACACAAGCAGATGAGATAAACGGTCGTCTTGGAGAAATGGTGACCATACCTGCCGGAAGCTTTCTGATGGGCAATAACGGCCAGGAAGGATTTGAAGGTCCCGAGGAATTCCCTCAGCACTCGGTTTACCTTGCGACCTATCAGATAGGCAAATATGAAGTGACCCGCGGCCAGTATCGCAAGTTCATCGAAGCCGGCGGGTATCAGGACCCGAATCATTGGTCGCCTGAAGGTTGGAAATGGAAGCAGAGCGATGCGATAGTCTATGCAGGAATGGGCGGCAAGTTCAGGCGTGTCGTGCGACCGGACGCCGACAAGGAACGCAGCGAACCGGAGCATTGGGCAGCCGAACAGGAATGGATCGGTCACGGATACAATCACCCCGTTTTCGTCCAGACGGATGACCACCCCGTTGTCGGCGTGACGTACTATGAGGCGAAAGCATACTGCAGATGGGCGGGCGGAAGGTTGCCGACTGAGGCGGAATGGGAGAAGGCTGCAAGATGGGACCGGGAGAATCAGCACGCAAATATCTGGCCTTGGGCAGACACCTGGGACCCGGAGAGGTGCAACAACCCGGAAGACCACAATCCCGCCGGGGGAGGATACAGAACGAATCAAAGCGCTCCGGTTGGCAGTTACCCCGACGGAGCCAGCCCATACGGCTGCATGGATATGGTGGGCAACGCCTATGAATGGACAGCCGACGATGCCAAATCTTATCCGGGCAATCAAGAGCCTTTCGATCACACCGGCTATCATTTTGTAAGAGGCGGGTGCTGGGACGATGGCCCCCTGAACGTCCGTTGTGCTTACCGCGGATGGTACCTGCCTGCCGGCAGCGGAGGTGTCGGCCCCGGCGACAGCGACTACATCGGATTCCGTGTGGCTCGTTAGACAAAACTGGGGATGGTTACGAACGCCGGTACGTCATTGAGTCGACCGGCGCCGAGACGCTGGCACTCTACTGGAAGGTCTCGTCCGCATCGGGCGATTATCGGCAGTTCTATTCGACGGCCCTTGCGACCGGCACAAAGGCGACTCGCTTACGGCCGCGGATTTCTTCGATTCGCTGCTCTAATTCCGCCGCCCTGGCGGTCTGTCCCTTGTCACGGTACAGCCCGGCTAACGTTTCCAGCACGTTGGCCACATTCGGATGATAGTCGTCGAAAATGCTTTCGAGCATATCCAGAGCTTTTTGGCACAGTCTCTCCGCTTCGGCCTGTTTGCCCTGACTTGCGCAGACCTTTGCGAGGTGCGCCAGGGCTGTCGCCGCCCGGTCGCTGCGGGCGCTGTGCGAGGTTTCCAGAACCTCAAGCGCCTCCTGCAACGCGCGCTCGGCCTCGGGATATCGCTTGCTGAGGATATAGAACTCTCCCAGCCGGATCAGGACATCGCTTTTGACCAGTTGTCCCGAATCGGCCTGGCTCTCGACCGCACGCATGGATTTCTCGATGAGCATCTTTGCGTTGGCCAGGTCACCCTTCGCCTGGTAAACCTGTGACATTATCAGCCAGGCAGGCACGAGCATGTGATGGTCCGGGCCGTAGACTCTTTCCTGCACGGGAAGGATTCTGGACATCAGTTCCTCGGCCTCGTCATATCTCATTTGAATCGCGTATAGTTTTGCCAGGCTGGCCAGGACCTTCGTTGTATAGAGATGCCTTGGGCCGTACTTCTTTTCAATCAGGGCTATCGCCTTGTCGAAGTACGATTCGGCCTTTCTCAGATCGCCCTGTGCGACGAGCAGGCGGGCCATATCCACCTCGAACGGCGCGACGTCCTGCGCGTCCTCGCCGCTGACTTTCCGCATGATGGTCATCGCACGCTCGAGTGCGGCCGCAGCCTCCGCGTACCGCGACTGTCCCTGGTAGATCTCGCTTAGAATCCTCAACGTGTATGCGACATAGGGATGATTCGGGCTGTAGATCTCTTCCTGCAGTTCAAGTCCGGACTTGCACATTGTCTCGGCCTCGGCCAGCTTGCCCTGGTTCTTGTAAAGGTAGGCTAAGTCGAGCCTGCACGCGCACTTTTCCGAGTCGGGGGTCTCGCCCGTCTTCGCCAGATCGAGCGCCCTTTCCAGGAATGGCTGTGCTTTTTCGTACCCGCCGGAAGCCATATATACCCTTGCCATCGACCGTAGCGAGGCGCACGACCATGCTCGCTGCCCTCGGGAGTCCTCTCGGACGGCGGTTGCGGCCTGGGCACTGGGCGTTCCCGCCGC
>JBDREF010000234.1:0-8612 GCA_043820045.1 Planctomycetota bacterium
CCATTCAAAGGCCAATGGGCGGTGCCGGGCGGATTTCTCGAATTGGACGAGGAACTCGAAGACGGCGTCGCCCGGGAATTAGCCGAGGAAACCGGTCTTACGGGAGTGCAATTGGAGCAGATACGCGCCTTCGGCAAATGCGGCCGCGACCCGAGGGGAAGACAGATTTCGATAGTATTCATGGGCGTCGCAAGCGAGCAGCAGCAGGCCGCGACCAAAGCCGGCGATGACGCGGCCAAAGCAAAGTGGTTCGATATAGAGAACCTGCCCGACAACCTGGCCTTCGACCACGATGAAATGATCAAGTTCGCCGTAAAGAGATTGGAAGAACTACAGAAGTGAATGGGCGGAATGGGCAATAACGTTGACGTATCTGTTGATTTTGCGGGATTGAAGTTAGCCAATCCGGTGTTCACCCTATCGGGGACTTGCGGGTACGCCGACGAGTTGGGTGATTTTATGGACCTCAACTGTCTCGGCGGGTTTGTCACCAAGAGTATCACCGTGGCGCCGCGAAAAGGCAACCCGACACCGAGAATCGTCGAGACCGATTCCGGGATGCTCAACGCGATCGGCTTGGCCAACGTCGGGCTGGAAAGATTCATCGAAGAGAAACTGCCCGTGCTTGCGAAGTTCTCCGCGGTCGTATTTGTAAACGTAGCGGGCACGACCATCGACGACTACGTGGCGGTGACACAGCGGTTATCGTCGGAAAGTGCAATCGCCGGCTTCGAGCTGAACATTAGCTGCCCCAACGTCGCAAAAGGTGGCATAAGCTTCGGCAAAGACCCTGCACAGGTGACGGAGATTACCTCGGCGGTAAAAAAAGCCGCGGGCGACAAAGTCCTGATGGTCAAGCTCTCGCCCTCTGTTACGGACATCAGCGAAATCGCCCGAGCGGCTCTCGATGCCGGCGCCGATGCGCTTAGCCTGGTCAACACCTTCACGGCGATGGTCATCGACATCGAGACGCGCAGGCCCGTGCTGGCCAATAAGACCGGCGGATTGTCCGGCCCGGCGATAAAGCCCATCGCGGTCCACCTGGTCAACAGGGTCTATAGCGAGGTCACGAAAGAACGCGGCATACCGGTTCTGGGCGGAGGGGGAATCAGAACCGCCTCCGACGCCATCGAGTTTATCATCGCGGGGGCTTCTGCGGTCGGGATCGGTACGGCCAATTTCATCGAGCCGGACTGCGCGGCTAAGATTATCAACGGCATAAAAGAATACTGCGTCCGCCATGATGTGGCTAACATCAAAGAACTGACCGGGGCGCTTTTGGATAAGGAGCAATGATGAAGGTAAGAATGTGCAGCTTCGAGAAAACCGCAATTAAGCTGATTTCTATTTCTTTGTTCCTATTGTTGTTTGCGGCGCCCGGCTTTTGCACTGCGCAGGAGGCGCTGGACGAGCGTCCCGCCGAGCCGGGCGAATGGGGCTACCACCCCGCGGAAGGTTCCGTTTCCCAGGTCAATCCTCCAAGCTTCAGTTGGCGGCCTCAAAGGGGCCTGACGTGGGAGGTTGAGTGTACGCGCGAGGGCCAGACCGAATACAGTACGACAAGTCTGGAGTTCAACGTACACTGCCCGCCGCGCGTTTTCAAGGCAGGATCATATACATGGAGGTATCGTGGCAGAGACAGCAACGGCCGTTATACGAGCTGGAGTCAGCCGCGAAATTTCACTATTGCCGATGACGCAGTAGCTATGCCGCTGCCGGCCCGCGAGGAACTTATAGCCCGAATACCGAAGAGTCACCCACGGCTGTTCATGCGCCCGGAGAATCTCGACAAGCTGCACGAGCTGGCGCGGGGGAAAATGAAGCGGCAGTACGACGAGCTTGTCAACGATTGCGAACGGCTGCTGGCCCGGCCGCCTGCGACCGAGGAGCCGCCGAAGTATCCGGAGGGTACCATCCGCAACAGCGATCCCTGGCGGGACATCTGGTGGGGCAACCGGACTTATACCATCCGGGCGCTGAACGGCGCGGCGACGTTAGCGTTCACCCGGCTGTTAGGCGGACAGGAGAAATATGGCCTCGAAGCCAAACGCATCCTGTTAGAATGCGCCAAGTGGGACCCCAAGGGCAGTACGGGTTATCGCTACAACGATGAGGCGGGCATGCCTTACAATTACTATTTCTCCCGCACGTACAGCTTCGTCAACGACCTGCTCAGTGAAGAGGAAAGGCAGCTCTGCCGAAAGGTCATGAAAGTACGCGGCGAGGAGATGTACCAGCACCTTTGCCCGCGGCATCTGTGGCAGCCGTACGCAAGTCACTCAAACCGGGCGTGGCACTTTCTGGGCGAGGTCGGCGTCGCTTTCATGGGCGAGGTCGATGGTGCGGACGACTGGGTCTGGTTTGCGATGAATGTGTTCTTCAATACGTACCCGGTCTGGAGCGACGACGACGGCGGCTGGCACGAGGGCTCGTCCTACTGGTCGAGCTACCAGGACCGTTTCACGTGGTGGGCCGATATCATGCGCGAGGCGATGGGCATCGACGCATACGATAAGCCGTACTACTCGAAAGCGGGCTACTACGCCATGTACCTTATGCCGCCCGGCAAAGTAGGGGGCGGCTTCGGCGACCTGACCGCAAGCCGTACTGCCAGGAGCAATGTCCCGCTGGTGAGCACCTTCGCCGCACAAGCCAACAACGGGCATTGGCAATGGTACGTCGAGCAACTGGGCGGCCCCAGGGAAGCGGACGGTTATATCGGCTTTATCCGCGGAGCGCTGCCGAAAGTCGAGGCTGTGCCGCCCGACGATATGCCTCTCTCACGATTATTCGCAGGCACGGGGCAGGCCTACCTGAACACCAGCCTGACCGACGCTCAGAACAGCGTGCAGGTGGTCTTCAAGTCCAGCCCGTTCGGCACGCAGTCCCACGGCTACGAGGCGAACAATTCCTTCCTGCTCTGGGCCTACGGCAAGCGCCTGCTCATCCGCTCGGGATACCGTGACAGCTACGGCAGCGACCATCACGTGAACTGGATGTGGAGCACCCGCTCGGTCAATAATATCACCGTCAACGGCTCCGGCCAGGGCAAGCGCACCGCCAAAGCACAGGGTGAGATAATCGCCTTCAAAACCACGCCTCAGATCGATGTCGTCATAGGCGAGGCAGGCGGGGCTTACGAAACGCCGCTCGAGCGCTTCACCCGCGCCATCATCTTCGTCAAGCCGGACGTGGTAATCGTCTATGACCGCCTGGAGGCCAAAGAGCCTTCGACGTGTGAATACTGGCTGCACGCCGTTAACGAAATCAACGTCGAGGGCCAGCATAATATCAGAGTCAAGAATGATGATGTGGTATGTGACATAGATTTTCTAACACCGTCGGACCTGACCTTCGAGCAAACCGACCAATACGACCCGAACCCCCGCCCGCGAATCAAGCTGCGCGAGTGGCACCTCACGGCCAAGACAGGCGAAAAGAGGCAAAAGACCGAATTCGTCGCCGTTTACCGGCCGCACCGGGCACAGGACGGGATTAGAAAACAAGCCACCCTGCGAAGCATAGACGGCGGATACACCCTGAACGTCGAACTGGCCGACAAAAAGCTCACCGCCCTGCTGCCCACCGACGACGAAACAGAACTGCGCGAACCAGACGGCCTGACAACCAAAGGAGCAATAAAACTAAAACTCGAAGGCCCCGGCACCCAGCCGCCCCAAATCCTCGAAGTCCGACAAGGTGATTTGGATTGATCCGCGTTCATGCGCACCAGCGGCTAAGTAAAGACGCTTCATCCGGTTAATGGGTAGGTGGCCCGCGCAGATCGGGGCCCCGGAGTTGGTTCGAGAGAAAAATCGTTTGGGCAGAGGCTCAGATTTGGGCACGTGGGGGGAAATCTGTGCCTCTGGGGCCCCGAACGATTTTTCTCGGTCGTATGACACACCAAGACTACCTACTCATTAACCGGAAGAACCGTTAAAATTAGGTAGAATATACAGCGAATTTTCGAATCAAATACGGCGGTACCCCCGGGCAAAAATGGAAAAAATGTAAATTTTTTTAAGTCGTTTGCAGCCTGGCGGTTACGCTTTCGGGCCCGGTTCAAAATCTCCGAATTTTCGCATCAAACGTGAATGCCCGTCCAGTTATGGAGGCGCTGCTTCTTACGCCTCGGGCCGAAAGACGGCCCAAATAGTTTGGCAGCATGGGCTAAAGCTCATCCTACGAATGATTCTGAACCTCAAATGTTCAAGACGGCAGTCATCACAAAACCTTATTCCCTGATGAGCCCCTGGGGCCGGGCCTGATAACCTGATTAACTCAATTCCGCGAGAAGCACAATTCGCTTTACCATTACCATCCCGCTATGGCTTGTCCAGTTGTTGCTTCGGCCGGCGCTCGTGTACCGGCGGCTTCGCTACGGCTACGCCTTCTGCCGGATACCGCTCACACGGGGCCAATACGCCATCGTCGATCCGGACGATTTCCCGCGCCTGGTCAAGTACAAATGGTATGCCGCCAGAAACGGGCGTGCTTTCTATGCGATTTGCTCGGCGACAGGCGAAGACGGCAAGACCTATCAGCTACCCATGCATCGTGCGGTCCTCGAAGTCGCCGATGAGATGTTTGTGGACCATATAAACCGCAGAAGTCTCGATAACCGCAAGGCCAATCTGCGTCCGGCCACCCCGGCCCAGAATAATCGCAACCGCACGAAGTGCCATGACGGAAAATGGACATCAAAATACAAGGGCGTCCACTGGAGTCGGCAACGCAGGCTCTGGCGGGCGCAGATCAGAGTCGGCGGAAGGTGCATACATCTCGGCTCGTTCGACGATGAGGTTCGGGCGGGCAAAGCGTACGACCGGGCGGCTAAGAGATATCACCGCGAATTCGCCGTATTGAATTTTACCGAGCCCAGACGGTCACCGTGGAGGCAAGCAATCACCGAATCGCTCGTAAGCGTTGTCTGTTGGATGTATTCGATGTTTGCCGAATCGCCTGAGCCGGGCTTGACAGGCCTGCTCCCAACGCATACAGTGGCGGCGATGGCAAAGGAACTCTACATTATCGACGGCCACGCGCATATCTACGCGGCGTATTACGCCCCGATGAGCGGGCAGTTGACCGGCCCGTCGGGCGAGCCGACGAAGGCAGTATATATCTTCACGATGGCGCTTTTGGGCCTTATCCAGCGGCGCAAGCCTGATATGTTAGTAGTTGCTCTCGACAGTAAGGCCAAGACATTCCGAAGTGACATTTATCCCGAGTACAAGGCGCACAGGCCGCCGATGCCCGATGACCTGCCGGGCCAGATAGGCCGTATCGAGCAGATTCTGGAGGCGATGAATATTCCAATGCTTCGAGTGGACGGCTTCGAGGCGGATGATATCATCGGCACCCTGGCGAAAAGAGTCGCCGCCGATGGTCACGATTGCCTCATCTGCACGAAGGACAAAGACGTGCTGCAATTGCTGGATGAGCATATCAGCGCGTTCGACATCAAAACCGATACGCGGATGGACGTTAAAGCGATGGTCGAGAAGGTGGGCGTCAGACCAGATCAGTTTATCGACTGCCTCGCTCTGCAGGGCGATGCGTCCGACAATGTCCCCGGCATACCCGACGTGGGGCCGAAGACGGCGCTGGGCTGGATGCAAAAGTACGGCTCGCTCGACAACCTTTACGAGCACGTCGATGAGATCAAGGGCAAGCGAGGCGAGAACCTCCGAAAGTTCAGAGATAAGGCGATTCTGAGCAGGGAACTTGTCACTATCGACTGCAATGTCCCGCTGGAAATAAACTACGGCGATATGGCTTTGAAAGAGGTCAACGAAGCGAGGCTCGGCGAGGTCTTTGCCGAACTGGGTTTCAGCCGCTTGCTGAGCCAGTTGGGCTTGTCGAAGGATTCGCCGGCCGCATCAGATGAGGCTCAAGGCCCGGAAGAGACACGCAGTACGCGGGACGATACACGCGAGAAGAAGGATTATCGGTTGATAGACACGCCCGAGAAGTTCGAGGAGTTTGCGGCGAAGCTCAAGAAGCAGAAGCTGTTCGCAGTGGATACCGAGACGACGTCGGTCCGGGCGATGCGGGCGCAGTTGGTCGGTATGAGTTTCTCGTGGCGGCCGTACGAGGGTTATTATCTTCCCGTCAAGTCGCCGCTTGGCGTCAAGCATCTTGACATGGAGACGGTGCGAGAAGAATTGGCGCCGATACTGGCCGATGAGAGCGTGAAAAAGATCGGCCAGAACATAAAGTACGACCTGCTCGTGCTGCGAAACGCGAAGATGCCGATGAAAGGCATTCATTTCGATACGATGGTCGCTTCGTATTGCCTGGACCCGGAGCGGAGTCATTCGATGGATAACATGGCGGCGGATTTTCTCGGTTACGAGTGCATTCCGATTACGGCGCTGATCGGCAGAGGCAGGAACCAGCTTACGTTCGATATGGTCGATACGGCCGCCGCATGCGAGTACGCCGCGGAAGATGCCGATGTCACGTGGCGGCTTTATGAGTATTTGAAGGAGCGGCTGGAAAAGGAGCCCTTGCTCGCCAAGCTCTTCGAGGAGGTGGAGATGCCGCTGGTGACGGTGCTCGCGGAAATGGAATACAACGGCGTCTCGCTCGATACGAAGGTGCTGCGGAAGATGTCGGGCGAAATTAATGAGACGCTGACGACCGTCACCGAGCAGATTTACGAGCAGGCCGGGGCGGTCTTCAATATCGATTCGCCCAAGCAGCTCGGCGAGATTCTTTTCGACAGGCTGGGCCTTGCATCGGTTCGGGCCGGCAAGTCCGGCAGAAGCACCGATGCCGCCGTGCTCGAACAGCTCTCCGACCAGCACCCTGTTGTCGATCTGGTCCTGCAATACCGCGCGCTGAGCAAACTGCGAAGCACGTATGTCGATAAGCTCGCGACACTGATCAATACGCGGACAAGACGTGTACATGCATCTTTCAATCAGACGATTACAGCGACGGGACGGCTCAGCTCCAGCGGGCCGAATTTGCAGAATATACCGATTCGAACCGAACTCGGCAGCAAAGTCCGTTCGGCTTTTGTGCCGGGCAAGTCGGGCGATTGCATCCTTAGTGCCGATTACTCGCAGATCGAATTGCGGCTGCTGGCGCATTTCTCGAAGGACGAAACGCTGCTGGCGACTTTTGCGGCCGACCGGGACATTCACACTTTCGTCGCATCACAGATTTTCGGCGTGCCCATCGAGGAGGTGACCAGCGAGATGCGTTCTCGCTCGAAGGCGGTGAACTTCGGCATCATTTACGGCCAGGGTGCGTTCGGGCTCTCGCGCTCGGTCGGGATAGGTCAGGCCGAAGCGAAAAAGTTCATTCAGGACTATTTTGCTCGCTATGGCTCGATTCGCAATTTCATGGACGATTGCATCGCGCGTGCCAGGCAGACCGGCTATGCCGAGACCATTCTGCACCGCCGCCGAAAAATCGTAGACCTCAACAGCAAGAACGGCAACAAACGCTCGCAGGCCGAGCGGCTCGCCGTAAACACCGTAATCCAGGGCTCGGCCGCCGATCTAATCAAGGTTGCGATGGTGCGAATTCAGCGAAAAATCGAAGCCGAATCGCTGCCCGTGGTAATGCTCCTGCAGGTCCATGACGAACTGGTTTTCGAACTACCCGCCGCGGAGGCGGACAGCCATGCCAAGTGGATAAAAGAGCAAATGACCGGTGCCATTGCCCTCGATGTCCCGCTGAAAGTCGATGTCACCATCGGCCCGACCTGGCTCGGCGACAAGTAAGCCCGCCTCTGTCTTCATGCCGCCGTCATCCCGCCAACTCACCCACAGAGCCCTTCAGCAACTCTCGCCTGCCGGATGTCACCCAGCCGCTGCGGACTCGATGCTCGTAGTCCTTTTGATTAATCAAAAGGACTACGAGCCTTTTATGACTTGAGACAAAAGATTCGCGTCAGGGCGTTTCACGGCTTGATGGAAGTAAAGCTTGCTGGTCGCGTGTTGCGGCACGATTGCGGTGCATTCGTCTCTCGCAGACGGTCGGCCGATACGGTCTCGTGAATGAATCGCACTTTGAACGACGGGAGTCCGCCACAACAGAATTTTGCTCTTGCATGTCAGGCCTGCATAGTATAAATTACCCGCAGCGGCTATACCCTGACTTTTTTACGCCAAGAGCGGAGGCCTGCGTGCGGGTTCACCTTGCATTGCGGGCCGACCGGTGAGATTGAACGGCGTCTTTATAATTGTGAGCGAGTGAGAGGACTTTGATTGAGAAAGGAGAAGCTTATGAAGACAGTCGGAACATGTGTGGTCGTGCTCGGATTGGTGCTGGCGAATGCTGTGCCGGCCTTTGCTGAGCCTTCGTTAACAATCTACAACCGGGACTTCGCCGTAGTGAGAGACCAGGTCGCTCTCTCCCTGAAGGCGGGCGAAAATGAGGTCGCCGTAACGAACATTACGGCCCAGGCCGAGCCGCAATCGGTGATTCTGCGCGACCCGGCCGGAAAATACGCCATCCGAATCTTAGAGCAGAACTACCGGGCCGATCCGGTCTCGGCCGAGATGCTTCTGTCCTTGTTCGAGGGCCAGGAAATCGACTTTATCACCGAATCGGAGATGGTGCGGGGCAGGATCATCCGGGGCGGGCGCATCGCC
>JBDREF010000235.1:0-23803 GCA_043820045.1 Planctomycetota bacterium
CTGCCGTTCGCGAAGTAACGCCGCTGAAACGAGGGACGATAGATGATAGACGACGGACGAGGAACGATTCACCTCACGTCCATCGGCCCTCGTAATCTCGCGCCCATCACATTTTGCCCGTGATTGCCGATTTTGACTGCCGGACTTTCCAGTTGCAGCAGGCCGGGCGAGGCGGTATGATATATCCTGTTAACCTGAAAGACTCTCATAATACGGCAAATTGATATGATTTCATCGAATCTGATAGAGACTGTTCTGGACAAGAAAGACCAGGTTGTTGCATTGGCGGCCAGGCACGGCGCATCGAACGTCCGCGTATTCGGTTCTGTAGCGAACGGCACCGCCAATCAGGACAGCGACATAGATTTTCTGGTGGATCTGGAACAGGGCCGCAGCCTGTTTGACCTGGGCGGCTTGCTCATGGACTTGCAGGAGCTTTTCGGCCGCAAAGTCGATGTCGTCACCGAGAACGGCCTGCACTGGTACATCAAAGACCGCGTCCTTCGCGAGGCCAGGCCGATATGAAAGACGACCGGCTTTATCTAATCCATATCTCAGAATGTATCGAGCGCATAGAATCTTACGTTGGACAAACCGACAAACAGGAGTTCATGGACTCGACGCTCCTTCAGGATGCGATAATTCGTAATCTACAGGTCTTGGCCGAATCAACACAGCGGCTGTCGGATAAAATGAAGGAATCCGAAAGCGGCGTTGATTTCTTCGAGATAGCCGGCTTTCGCAATGTGCTTGTTCACGACTATCTGGGCATTGAAATTGAACGGGTGTGGAACATCCTTGAAAAAGATATGCCGGCCCTGAAATCAGCCGTAAAAAGAATGATGGATCGCTAAAACGAGGGACGATAGACGATTGGATGCTCGTCCATCGTCTCGTTGTTCGTCTCTCGTCCTTCGTCCATCTTCCATCCCCTCGACTGCGCTCGGGGCAGGCTTGTCGCGTCTTTCGTCCTTCGCTCTTGCCCCCAGTCATGCTGAGCCGGAGGCGAAGCGTTTCAATAATCAATAGTCAATAGTCAATTCATGGCTTAGCCATCGCCCCCACGCCTGTCATTGCGCGGCAATCTCACAGCCCCCAAAACCCCCATCCCCAGCCGCCATCAGCCAATAATCAACAACCATTTCCAGAGTGCTGCCTCCAAGTAGTCGATCAATCGGCGTCATATCTGATTAATGCACAACCGCAAAATGCTACTTATAGTCTCATAGACTGCTCACCGTCCCGTGATCCATAATGCCTTCTATGGAAAATAACATGAAAAATTCAGCGATACTAAGAAAGTTCGCCAAGAACGTGAGAGCATTGCGCCGTGAGAAAAGCTGGACACAGGAAGAACTGGCTCGTCGTGCCGACCTGCACAGAACCTACATCGGCAGTATTGAGAGACTGGAAAGAAATGTCAGCCTCTTAAATGTCGAACGCATCGCAAGGGCCCTCAAAGTTAATGCCAGAGACCTGATATAAAGGAGGGTTCACTATCACCATCTTGACGGCAAAAAGCACGACGGCAAAGCCCTTTCTAAAATGGGCTGGGGGCAAAGGACAACTCCTTGCGGAGATTGAAAAGCGATTACCTCCCGAATTGAAGGATGGCCGAATTGATACATACGTCGAGCCATTCGTCGGCGGCGGGGCGGCCTTTTTCCATGTCGCCCAAAACTATTCGCAGATCAAGCACTTCCACCTTTTCGACGTAAACGAAGATCTTGTCAACTGCTATAATGAGATCAAGCACAATGCGAAATCTCTCATTAGGCAACTTAAACGGATCGAAAATAAATTTCTCCCTTTGGACAACGAAGGGCGAAAGCATTTTTTCTACGACACACGCGCTCAATTCAATAGCGATAGACAAGCTGCCAAGCTCATCTTCCTCAATAAAACGTGTTACAACGGTCTCTATCGCGTCAACAGAAAAGGTGGGTTCAATGCTCCTTTTGGGGACTACAAAAATCCGAGAATTTGCGACGCGAAGAATATATTAAGTGTCGCAGCGATTCTGGAAAGGGCCGAAGTTGTCTGTGGTGATTTCACAGAGAGCGAACGGTGTATTGACGAGGACACCTTCGTATATTTTGACCCACCATATCGACCGTTGAGCCCAACCGCGAGTTTTACCTCTTACTCGAAGGATAGTTTCTCCGAAGACGACCAAGTCCGCTTGGCGAGATTCTGCCGAGAGATTACAGCCAAAGGCGCCAAATTCCTATTGAGCAATTCTGATCCAAAGAACGAAGATCCCACCGACAGTTTCTTCGAGAAACACTACGAGAGATTCAGAATTGAGACTGTGAAAGCCACAAGAGCGATTAACTGCAAGGCTTCGCGGAGAGGCCAAATAAACGAACTTCTAATAACGGACTACTAGTCTGGAAAGCGAGATTGCGACTTATGGAGAGAGAAGAAGCTGTCAGTAAACTTACAGCAATTGTTG
The DNA here is from genome assembly GCA_043820045.1 of Planctomycetota bacterium. Classification (GTDB taxonomy): domain Bacteria; phylum Planctomycetota; class Phycisphaerae; order Sedimentisphaerales; family Anaerobacaceae; genus JBDREF01. Next base: position 2,456 of record JBDREF010000235.1, read on the forward strand.
GTCAAGATTTGCGGAAACTTGCGACAAAATACGGCATTACAGTGTTCAGGGAGGGACGAAAGAATAAAGGCTGGGCGGGTCATGTGATAGAAAGAGTTCTGGGGCTCCCGCTCAGTTCTGCTCAGGCTCCCAACTTTGGCTCGTGGGAGCTTAAGGTGATTTCCCTCAAGTATCTTAAGAACGGCTCTCTCACTGTGAAAGAAACCATGGCCATAACAATGATTGATGCGTACAACGTGGCGAACACGGATTTCGAGCACAGTCACCTTTTGGCAAAATTGCGAAAGGCCGTTGTCGCTGCACGTATTTGGACCAGCCAACGAGAAGAGTCTTCTGTTCTGTACTCGGCGGTGACATTCGATCTCGATGATCCAGAGGTCTACGCTCAAGTACGAGAGGACTATAATTTGATTCGTGATACTATAGTAAACAAAGGCTTTGAAGCCCTTACAGGCAAGATGGGCGTTTACGTTCAGCCCAGAACAAAAGGGCCAGGCCACGGAAGCACTTCACGAGCATTCTATGCGAGAACCGATTTCCTGAAGAAGTTCATATTTTCCCAACGTCGTGGCTAATCTGAATGACCGACCAAAATAAGGCAATATCTCCGGATTATACTTCCGAGTACACGACCGTATGGTCGTTTCCGGAGCGGGGCAGTTGGGCTACTCACAGTCCGAAGTACCGCGGTAATTTCGCTCCTCAGATAGCTCGCAATATCATCGAGATGTACAGCCGGCAGGGCGATAGGGTGCTCGACCCGATGGTCGGGGCCGGTACTACGCTTATCGAGGCGAAACTCTTAGCCAGGGACGCCCTCGGTCTGGATATCAATCCGAAGGCGGTCGAATTGGCCAAAGCAGCCCTGCGATTCCGGCACCATCCGGAAAGCTCTCAGGAGGTAAGAACCGGCGATGCGCGCGACCTGTCGGATTTGGCCGATGAATCGTTCGATCTGGTGCTGACCCACCCGCCTTATATGAACATTGTGAGGTATTCGGAGGGGGCGATAGACGCGGATTTATCGAATATCGGCAGCTTGCCGAAATTCTGCGATGAGATTGAGAGGGTGGCCGTAGAGCTTTTCCGCGTCCTAAAGCCGGATAAGCACTGTGCGATACTCATCGGCGATACCCGCCGGGGCAGGCACTATGTGCCGTTAGCCTTCCGCGTTATGCAGCGGTTCCTGAGGGTCGGCTTCGTGCTCAAGGAGGATATTGTCAAGGTCCAGCATCACTGCAAATACACCGAGCGCTGGCGGCCGAAGGCGAAGCAGGGCGGCTTCTACCTGATTATGCACGAGCATCTGTTCGTCTTCCGCAAGCCCGCGGCGGGCGAGGACCTTTCACGGCTGCGGTACAGCCTTTCGATTGATGATTGATTATTTATTATTTATTATTGAGACTGAGATTGCCGCGGCCCGCTTTGCGGGCCTCGCAATGACATTGCGGCGTTGGGCGAATTTGGTTGGATTTCGGTCGTATGTCGGGTATCATGCCGGGCTATGGACAGGATAATTGCCGACAGGACGAAACTTATCGACGCGAGCGGTATTAGGAAGGTTTTTGCATTGGGCGCTCAGTTGCCCGATCCGGTTAATTTTTCGATAGGGCAGCCGGATTTCGATGTGCCCGATGCGCTCAAGGAAGAGGCGATAAAGGCGATCCGGGCCGGTCAGAACAGCTATTCGCAGACCGCCGGCGATGAGGTGCTTAAAGCGAAAATCACTGAGCGGATAAAGGCCAAGTTCGGCTGGGAGAGGCCGGCCGTACTTATCTCCAGCGGCGTAAGCGGGGGGCTGCTGCTGGCCTTCATGTCGATTGTCAATCCCGGCGACGGGGTCATCATCCCGGACCCTTATTTCGTGATGTATAAGCACCTTGTCAACCTGCTTGGCGGAAAGTGCGTCTTTGTCGATAGCTACCCGGACTTCGAGCTTCCGGTCGAGAAAATCGCCGCCGCAATAACGCCTAAGACGAAAATGATAATCGTCAACTCGCCCTGCAATCCGACCGGGGCGGTGTATTCGGCCGAGCACGTCGAGGCCGTGGCCCGAATTGCGGCCGAAAAAGACATCCTCGTACTGACCGACGAAATATACGAGACGTTCTGCTACGACGGCGAATGTCCCAACATAGCGAATTACTACGAAAAGTGCCTCGTGCTGGGCGGGTTCAGCAAGTCCCACGCGATGACCGGCTGGCGATTGGGTTACGTCGCGGCCCACGAATCGCTGCGGGACGTGGTCGAAGCGATGACACGGATACAGCAATATACGTTCGTCTGCGCGCCTACGCCATTTCAGAAGGCGGCCGTAGCGGCCCTGGATTACGACGTCAGCGACCTGGTTGATGGGTACCGCAGGAAACGGGACCTGCTCTACGACGGGCTCAAGGACAAGTTCGAGCTTGTCAAGCCCGGCGGGGCATTCTATGCGTTCGTAAAGGCCCCCGGCGGGGGGACCGCGACTGCGTTCGTGGAGAAGGCAATCGCCAGGAACGTGCTGATTATTCCGGGCAACGTATTCAGCGAAAAAGACACGCATTTTCGCATAAGCTACGCAACCAGCGACGAGAAAATCCGGCAGGGGACCGAGATTCTCTGCGGCCTGGTATAAGTGAAGGCGGGATTTCATTCTTATCGGCGTTTTTTTCGCTTGACCGTTCCGAGCAGGGCGGATAAAACTGCCGGGCAATGATGCCAATCAGAACATACGCAAACGCACAAGGGGGAGAAATCAGCCATTTGCATATTTGTGATGCGCTGCCGGTGTAGGGATACTTTATGGCCAAGGACATGATTTTCGGGACATTAGGGGGTCTGGGCCTGTTCCTGTTCGGGATGGGGCTGATGTCGGACGGGCTGAAAAAGGTCGCCGGCCAGAAGCTCAAGGACCTTCTGGAGTCGCTGACGAAACACCGGGTCGTTGCGGTCATCGTGGGTATGTTGACGACGGCGCTGATTCAGTCCAGCTCCGCGACGACCGTCATGACGGTCGGCTTTGTGAACGCGGGACTTCTGACTCTCAAACAGGCGCTGGCGGTTGTCCTCGGGGCCAACGTCGGCACGACTATCACGGCCGGGCTCGTCTCGGTGCTGGCCGTATTTAAGATAACCAATTATGCGCTGCCGGTCGTGGGAATCGGCTTCCTTATGACCGTGCTCGGCAAGAAACAGAAGACCCGGAGCATCGGGCAGGTGTTGATTGGCTTCGGGATACTGTTCCTCGGTATCCACTTCATGAAAGAGGCGTTCGCCCCGTTGAAAGACCATGAGGGTGTGCGCGACGCGCTGATATGGCTCGGCGGCAATCCGATCCTGGCGGTACTGGCGGGTACGGCTATAACGATGCTCCTGCAGAGCAGCTCGGCCTCCATCGCGATGATCCAGATGCTGGCCTTTCAGGGCGTCTTCGGGACGGACTGGCACCTGGCGCTGCAGGTGGCGATACCGTATATCCTTGGCGACAACATCGGCACGACAATCACGGCGCAGATTGCGGCGCTCCGCACGTCGCGAAACGCCAGGCGGACGGCCATGGGGCATACCATCTTCAACGTAATCGGCGTGATGTACATACTGCCTCTCGTGTGGCTCGGGTGGTTCGCGACGGCGGTGGAATGGATCGCCCCCGGCGATGTTACGCAGCATACGATTATGGCGCACATATTCTTCGCGCATTTCATGTTCAACACGTTCAACGTCATTGTGTTCCTTCCGCTGATTGACGGATTGGCGGCAATCGTCCTGAAGATACTGCCTGTGACCGAGGCCGAACTCGCCCAAAAACCGATGGCCCTGGAAAAGCACCTGCTCGATACTCCGGTGATAGCGCTGGAGCAGACGAAGCGCGAGATCGTTCGCATGGCACAGACGGCAAAACAGGCCCTCATGATGGCGATCACCGGAATCATCGACGACGACCGCAAAGGGCTTGGGGCGGTGCGCGAGATAGAGGACTTTATCGACATGCAGCAGCTTGAGATTACGTCTTATCTGACGGCGCTGTCGCGCAGGACCTTGTCGGACGAAGTCTCGACCGAGCTGCCGGTGCTGCTGCATTCGGTCAACGACCTCGAGCGTATCGGCGATCACGCTGTAAATATTGTCGAAATCGGCGAACGAAAGATGGACCAGAAGCTCTTCTGGAGCGACTCGGCGCTGAGTGAGGCCCAGATGCTCCGCAAGGAGATCGAAACGATGTTCGACTATATCATATCGGCCCTGGAGAATAACGACACTGAGCCGGCCAAATGGGCCCTGGCCAATGAAAACAGCCTGAACACGATGCAGATAGAGTTTCGCCGCAGCCACGTGGACCGGATGACCGAGGGCATCTGCACACCCCAGGCGGGCCTGATATTCATCGACCTGGTTGACAACATCGAGAAGAGCGGCGACCACCTTACAAATATCGCACAGGCAATCATCGGGGGACTGCAATGGGATGGAGTCAAGCCGAAGATTTCTCAGGATTCCTGAACGACTATTGCCTGCCGGACGGTTCGAGGGTATAATTGCCTGTATGAACAGACCTTTGCGGATAGTTGCGGTTGGTATTCTGTGCCTGATGCTGCTTGCGGGGCTGACTGTCACTGCGGAAATAAGCGAGCCCGATGCGAGTCCGGACCGGGTCAAGGCGGCGGTTATCGTCTGCAAGGGAATGATAGATGACGGGCTTTACAAATCCATCCGGCGCAGGACGCAGTTTGCACTCGATAACGACGTCGAATACCTCATCTACGAAATCGGCACTTACGGCGGCCTTCTGCAATCGGCCGACGATATCTCGAAGTACTTCATTCTCGATATAGGCAAGAAGGCGCACACCGTGGCGTACGTAACCACCGAAGCGATATCGGCCGGAGCGATGATAAGCGTCTCGTGCCAGGACATCGTGATGTTGGAGAACACCACCATCGGGGATTGCGCTCCGATTGTGATCGGCGGCAAGCTCGAAGGGGTCGAGCGGGAAAAGGCCGAGAGCTTCACGCGCGCGGCTTTTATGCGAGCGGCGGAGGCGAACGGGTACCCGGCGGCACTGCTCAAGGCGATGGTCACTATGCAGACGAAAGTGTACCGAGTGAAGAATCTGCGAACGGGTGTCTATGGGTTTTTCGAGCACGACCAACTGCCGAAAGATGCGAACGAATTCGACCTCGAAAACAAGGAGCTGGCGGTCGATGACGACGAGCTTCTGACGCTGACCGCCTCGAAGGCTTTCGAGTATGGGATAGCAAGAGCGGAGGTCAAGAGCCAGGAAGGGGCCCTCGCGTTCCTGGGCGGGCGCGACGGCGTGATTTTTGCCGGCGAGCCGTTGGTGCTCGAGACGAACTGGTCGGAAGAGATGGTGCGATGGCTCAACTCGCCGGCGGTCATGGCGGTGCTTGTCATGCTCGCAATTTTGGGCGTCTATATCGAATTCAACGCGCCTGGAGTCGGGTTGCCCGGGCTCGCGGCGGTGATCTGCTTCGTCATAATCATCGGCAGCAAGTACCTGGTGGGATTGGCTAACTGGGTGGAGGTGGTGCTGTTTGTTGCAGGCGTAGGTTTGCTGTTAGTGGAAATCTTCGTTCTGCCCGGCTTTGGCGTTGCCGGTTTTTTGGGGATCGTCTTAATCATGGCCGGCTTGTTCGGAATGCTGGTGAAGAATCCGCCCGACAGGATGCCGTGGCCCCAGGATGCGATTGCCTGGAGTGACTTCACATGGGGGGTAGTTGGGCTTTCACTCGGCTTTATGGGATTTATCGTTCTGGCGTGGGTGCTGTCCAGGTACCTGCCGAGGATAGGATTCCTCAGCGGCCTGGTTCTTGTACCGGCGGCCGCCGGGCAGGCCGGCGGGATGCGAGTCAGTGCGAGCGCTCCGCCAGAGAGCCAAAGTTCGGGCGTGAAGGTCGGCGACCTCGGCGAAGTAGTTTTGACCCTGAGGCCCACGGGAAAAGCGAAGTTCGGCGAATCAATCGTAGATGTCGTTGCTGAAGCCGAGTTTCTCGGCAAAGGCACAAAGGTCAGCATAATTGAAATTCACGGCAACAGGGTGGTAGTCAAAGCCGTGGAAGGACAGTCATAGGGGCAAACCGATGGTTTGGTGGATTATTTTTGCCGTATTTTTGTATTTTCTTTGTGCGGCCCTGATTGTGGCTGAAGTATTCGTGCCGAGCGGCGGCTTGATAAGTGTCTGTGCGCTCGCCTGCCTGGCGGGGGGCATAGCCATATTTTTTCATTACAGCACGGTCGCAGGCTGGATAGGCGTTGGCGTTGCCGCTGTGATGATACCGGCGGTCCTGGTCGTAGCCTACAGAATATTTCCGAAGACTCGATTCGGCAAGAGTGTGACGCTCGCGCCTCCGCAGAGGCCGCAAGGCGATGCGATACCGGATACGCCCGAGCTTAAAGAGCTACTCGGCGCAGTCGGTGTCGTACTGACGCCGTTACGGCCGGTGGGAATGTGCGATTTCTCAGGATGCAGAGTTGAATGTGTCGCCGAGAGCGGGTATGTTGATAAGATGCAAAAGGTCAAGGTCATCAAGGTCGAGAGCACGCAGTTGACCGTTCGTGTAATAGAAGAAAGCTAATGAAAGGACAAGAAGATGAATAGCCTGACAGGTATGATATTGGGAGCTGCCGAGGCTCCGAGGGTAGGCACGATAGTCGCCGTGGTTGTCATTGGCACTATAGGTCTGGTCGCGTTGCTTCTGGGCGTAAAATTCGCCAGACTATGGCTGCAGGCGTATTTTTCCCGGGCCGACGTCAGATTATCCGAGCTGATCGGCATGTGGCTGAGGAAGGTCGATGCCAGAACCATCGTCATAAGCAAGATAACTGCGATACAGGCGGGCCTGACCCTGACGACAAAAGATTTGGAGAGCCATTATTTGGCCGGTGGGCAGGTCCCGAATGTCGTGTGGGCCCTCATCGCAGCCAACAGGGCAAATATAGATTTAACATTGAAAACAGCCACTGCGATTGACTTGGCCGGTCGTGATATTCGTGATGCAGTTCAAACGAGTGTCAAGCCCAAAGTAATCGACTGCCCCGACCCGACGAAAGGCAGAGAAACCATCGATGCAGTCGCCCAGGACGGCATCCAGTTGAAGGCAAAAGCAAGGGTGACGGTTAGAATGAACATAGACAGGCTGGTGGGCGGTGCGACTGAGGAGACGATTATCGCTCGCGTGGGCGAGGGAATTGTCACCACTATTGGCAGTGCGGTAACATACAAGAGCGTTCTTGAGAATCCGGACAAGATCTCCAAATCGGTCCTGGCCAAGGGACTTGATGCCGGAACGGCTTTTGAGATTTTATCTATTGATATTGCCGACGTCGATGTGGGCGAAAATGTCGGCGCCCAGCTCCAGAAAGCCCAGGCCTATGCCGATTTGGAAAGAGCGAAGGCCGAGGCCGAAAAACGCCGGGCAATGGGCGTGGCGCGTGAACAGGAAATGCGGGCCCTCGTCGTGGAAAACGAGGCCAAAGTGCCGCTGGCCATGGCCGAGGCATTCAAGCAAGGCAATCTTGGCGTAATGGACTACTACAGAATGAAGAATATCGTGGCCGACACCTCGATGCGGGATTCTATCGCCGGGCCGAAGAATAAAGAATAACTACCGGGTATCTGGGTATCAGTAGATCAAGGTAGCAGGAAGAGGATACGTGAATGGTCTTATTATGAACGTTTTTCTGGCACAATTTGTTCTGGCTCGCCGCAACGATGAAGCTGAAGGGTGGACGAACCTGCTCTTCGTGATCGTGGTGGCCGTATTCTGGGCCCTTGGCGGCATTCTCAAGGCAAGGGCGAACAAGCCGGAACACAAGGACCAGACGCAGTCTCAACGCAAGCTCGTCCGCAGGCCGCCGGCGCACGGCGTGCAATCATGGCGGCAATCCACCGAACGGACCCAGCCGCGTCAGGCGACACCGGCGCAACGCCCGCAATATCGCCCGGCTTCCAAGACGCCCGCCGTGGAAACGGTCGCTGCCCACCCTCTTCTGCGCACCCTTGCAGCGCAGATCGAACGAGCGGCCGGCAGAATGTTCGTCCCGTCGCCGGAACCGGAACTGCCGTCGCCGAAACAGCCGCAACCTGCCGCTAAAGCTGCCGCTCGACCTGCCGATAAGCACCCTGCCGGCCAGGTCATAACCGTCCCCGCAGAATATCCGCCGGCTTTATTGCTGGACCACATGCATCCGGACGACCTGAGAAGGGCGATCCTATATTACGAGATCCTCGGCAAGCCCGTCTCACTCCGGGATTCGTCCGAATCCGTTATCGGACTTTAGGTGTTTGTTGCTTTTGCGGCGTTTCGCGCCGGCATCCTTCACATCAGATTTGCTGCAGTGCTCGTTCTGTATTGCACTCTACGCAAGATTAAAAGCAAAGGGCAAAGCTCAAACCTAAGCCGGCGCACTGACGCGCGTAGCTCCGTGTCACTGCCCTTCGTTTAATCAATTACAGGAAAACCTCAGGGAAGACTTCGACACGCCGCGGCTCGCAGACAACGGCGGCATCAGTTTGAGAGTTCTCTGTTTCATAACAGGATATGGTGACTCATATGGTTTGCCGGTAAAGTTGAGGCCGAGCATACCAAGCGAAGCGGGAAGCAAGTAAAGGATGCAGCCGAAAGAGACAAGCGACAACCAACGACCGCGAAAAAAGAAACCACATTCAAGGTCCTATAATATATGTTATGTTTCATTCAATCGCAGTTCTGGGCTCGCCAGTGCAGTTGCGTGTTTTTGGGCCGTTTTGGGGTGATCTTGTCGGCTATTGTGAAAACGGGTAGTCGATTCCGATCGCATTGCTGGCGGTCTCTGTGAGATTATCCCACATGGCAGTCGCCCTGTCCAGCAGTCCGAGGTTCTGGAGGATTATCGAGATGTTTACTGTCGCATCGGGAGATGCGAAGTTGTTTTCGAGGTGGTGCTCGAGATTAATCAGCGAGGAGGCAAACTTGATCCGGTCGCAATAGAGCAAAGCCGTTCTGTAGTGCAGTTCGAGCGTGTCTTTATCCATGTGGATCGGCCCGCCTATGTGCTCGAGCGCTTCGGTCTTACGGTCCGCCTCGAACAGGCATATGGCCAGCTTGCTCCTGGCCCTGGTGTAAGACGGGTTCATCTCCAGGGCCGCCCGGAATGAATTGATGGCGTCGATTATCCTTCCGGCGTTCATCATCAGGATACCCAGTCTGTAGTGCAGGTCCGGGTTCTGCGGGCGATGGGCGACTTCCTGGCAATGGGCTGCAATTACCGCTCCTGTGAGGGCTGCCGAGTAATCCTCATCATCGCCGAGCATGTCCTTGCTGAGACCTGCCTTGAATCGCAGGATAGCCGTTTCGGTGAACAGCAAGGAACTGTTCGGCTGGATTGCCGCCGCCAGTGAGAGCGTGCCGAGGGCGTCCTGGGTGCTGCCGGCGAGTTTCTGGCTGGTTGCCAGGCCCAGGTAGGCGTCGATGATCTTGTCGTTTATTTCAACCGCCTTGTTGAATTGCTCTGCGGCCGACTGATCCTGCTCGAGTTGTAAGTACTGGGTGCCGAGTTTTATCCTTGCTTCGAGGAAATCCGGGCATACGCGAAGGGCTTCTTCGTACTGAGCCACGGCGTCGTTAGTGGCGCCCAACATGCGAAAGACGTCCGCACGCTTCATGATCAGATCGAGTCTGTCGGGTTCGGCCTGGAGGGCCTCGTCCATCTTTTCGAGTGCGTCGTAATGCTGGCCGTCGGCGATGAGCCGGTCTGTAACTTCATCGTGGGGATTGAAATTGTCCGGATGCATCAAGATCGCGGTGTTGAAGGTATCGGCGGCCTGCATGTATCTGCCGGTGGCAATGTACAAATGCCCGAGCGTCACGAGTGTGGAAATATCGTCGGGATATTCGCTTTTGAGAAGCTCGTATTGTTGTATCGTCTTTTCAAGTTGGCCGTTCTTGAAGTATATCGCACCCAGCCGCTGCGCGGGAAGCTGCAAGTACTTCTTGAACTTCAGACAATCCTGGTAAAACTCCACGGCCTGCGATTCTCTGCCGAGACGTTCGTAACAATGTCCCAGCGCATAAAGGGCCATAGTATTGCTCGGCTTGCGCATATAGACGGAATTCAGCTCCTTGACGGCCTGCTCCAACTGGGCGTCGTGCAGGCAGATAGTGGCTGCGGCCAGCCGGCCGTATGTGCAGGAAGGGTTTTCGAAAAGATACATCCGCAGTTGCTCGGCGGCGGCATCGAGCTTCATGTCCGTGATCAGCTCAATCGCGTTGTGTAACTGTTCGTAGTGAGCGGATTCGTTGCTGTTGGCCGGAAGTCCTACGGCGCTTAGCCAGTGCCATATCAAATCGGCAGTATCGACCGTTATCGCTCTGCCGAGAATCTCCAGTAATTGACTCATACACCGCTCGCATCCAGTTTTCGATCTTGATTTGTGACTACGGACTTGCGAATTCACTCTCACCCGCTTGTAATCACGATTAAGGTATCGACAATAGACGGGGACGGATTAACTGCGGTTTTGGCAATTAGTGGTTCGATACGGCATTTTGCATTGCCGCCGTGGCGATTGTGCGCGATGTGCCGGTTGTTACGATTTTGAAGCCGGTTATCGGGTTTCGCCGTCGGTTTAACTGACGGGCCTGAATGACCGGCTGTTTGCGCAGTTTCAGCGGGCGATTCTATTGAGAAAACGGACCGTCCCCCTGCCATAATCTTACTTTGAATCGGACCTTGGCATTTGTCCCTGTTCTTCTATATCGCGCAGGTATGCCAACGTGCGTTCAAGCTTGTCGGTCAGGTTTTTGAGTTTCAGCATGGTCTTGACCCGTGTCAACAACTCCAGTTTATTCACGGGCTTGCTGAGAAAGTCGTCCGTGCCGGAGTCTATGGCTCGCTCGATATCGCCGAATTCGCTCAGAGCGGTCACCATAATGACGGGAATGTCGCTGGTCTTAGGGTTGGCCTTTATCCTTCTGCAAACCTCAAAGCCGCTCATCCTGGGCATCATCACGTCGAGCAGAATCAGATCGGGCGACTCCCTGGCCAGTATCTCCAGCGCCTCCGGCCCGTCGTGAGCCGGTATTGCCCGGCAGTCAACGTCCTCAAGATATGCCTGCAATAACTCGAGGTTCTGCTGATTGTCGTCCACCACCAGCACCACAGGCGTCTCTTCCCGTCCCTTCTCGGCCTTGGCCTTGCTCATAAGAAAAATGCTCCCATTTAAGATGTTAAGCCCGTCACTTCTGCAGCTCGCTCAAAATAGCCGTGCAAAAGGCCGGCAAGTCATCCGGTTTTCGTGATGTAATCAAATTTGCGTCCACTACACATTCGGCATCCACGTACTCGGCGCCGGCGTTGATGATATCGTCTTTTATCGCCATAAAACACGTCGCTTTTTTGCCCCTGTAGGCCTTTGTGCTGCAGAGCAGCCAGCCGCCGTGGCAGATGGCCGCTATGACCTTGCTGGCGTTTACCATGTCGTTGGCGAACGTTATGACATCAGCGTTTCTTCTCATAAAATCCGGCGCAAATCCGCCCGGCACGAGCATGCAGTCGTAATCGCCGGCCTTGACCAGCCCTGCCGCTACGCCGGAAACGCAGGGATAGCCCTCTTTCGAATGATATTCCTTTTTTGCCTCGGCCGCAACTAAATCGACTTGCAGGCCCGCCTCTATGAAGCGATAGTACGGATACCAGACCTCGAGAACCTGGTACATTTCATCAACCAGAATTGCGACTTTTTTCGCCGGCATTTTCGCCGCTCCTTTTTTATTGCTGCGCGCCCTGCTGTATCCACGCGAGATTAAAGACATAGTGTTGCTTGCTGCTTATCAGGTGGACCAGGCCGTCCGGCGTCTGGGTGGAAGCCAGGTATCCTTTCGGTTCGGCGTGTGTGCGGTCCATGATGAACTTTCCGGTATTTCCGCCGCCGTCGAGTTCTCTTTTGGGACCGCCGTCGGTGATGAGCCGCTTGACGGGCCAGGTTTTGCCCTCGTCGAAGGACAGCGCTGCGAACATGCCGAACGCCTGAATTCGTTTGCCGTCGGCGTCCTGAACGGCCATACCCGCTTTGCGGTCCGTGAAGCTCACGAGCAGGATGGGCCCTTCCTGCAACCGCCGCAGGATCAGTCGCTGTCCGCTGCCGAGGCCGGGGAACTCGCTCGCCGAATACGTCCAGCTCCAGCCCATGTCTTTCGACAGGCTCATCGGCATTCGCCCGTCGATGTTATTGCCCCGGCCGAACCCCATCAGCGTGCCGTCTTTTAACTGAGTGACTCCGCCATGAATGCCGGCAACCCACCCGCCGGTTGTGCCGGATGCGAAACTCGGCTCGGGCCGGCCTTCTCCGTGATCGACCCAGGTCTTGCCGCCGTCCCGGCTGATATGTACGGCGGTGCCGCCGTTTCCGCCGGTGACTGCGTCGCAAGGCAGAACGAGAAAGCCCTCACGCGTTCGAAAGACGGATTCCACGGGCATGTGGCGAAGGCCGTGCTCGGGGTTGATCAGCCGGCCCTTCGACCATGTCGCGCCGTTGTCTGTCGAGATTCGCATGACGGTTGCGAGATTGCCCCACGTCGCCGCAGCGGATAAGCCGTTAAAGTGGTAGATAGTGCCCTGCCCGTCGAACCATAAAGCGGGAGCGTGGTCGTTGCGGTCCGGCGCGTCCCAGAAGGTCGAAGCCGGCTCCCACGATTCCGAGCCGTATCGCAGGCGGCTGGCTAGTATGCCCAGCTCGCGGCCCGGCTCGTCCCGGCATGAATACCAGATCGCCAGCAGGTCGCCGTTGGGACAATCGACCAACGCCGGGTCGTGGTTGTGCTCGGAGTACATGGGACCATCGGAACCGGCAGGAATCTTGACGTACTCGCGGGGTCCTTTGAAATAAGGCTCGTTGGGGTCGGGACCATCGGCCCATCCGGGTCGAGTCACCTGGGCGAGGTCCTGCATATTCAGTGGCGGCTCCGGTATGGGGAGCGGCTCGGTCTTTGGCGTCTCGCCCATAACGACGCGGAAGCCTATAAGCCAGCTTTTGTCCTGCGGCAGGGTGCCGAGTCGATTCGCCGAGCGCAGAAACGTCAGCTCCGTGCCGTGACTTCCGCCCCGGGTAACCTTAAAATCGCCATCGGTCCGCCCCACCGGGTCGGTCTGCTCGCCCTGCTCATACGGGCCGTACCAATCTTGGCACCATTCTTCGACGTTGCCGTGCATGTCGTAAAGGCCCCACGAATTCGCCTTGGTTCGCCCTACTGTGAGCGGCACCGGCTCAGCGCCCTTACGGCGGCGCGCCGGGTCGGGAAACCAGGTAATCTGAGCGTTCTTGCGAAACTCTCCCGGCAGACTGTCGCCGGTGTGGTAGGCAGTGGTCGTCCCGGCGCGGCAGGCGTACTCCCATTCGGCCTCGGTAGGCAGGCGGTACGGCTTGCCTTCCTTCTTAGAGAGCCATTTGCAGAACTCAACCGCTTCATGCCAGCTTACAAACACTACGGCCTCGTCGTCTTCTTTGGAGAAGTCGAGTTTTCCGCGAAGCTGGCGGTGCGCAGGGGCGAATTGCTCGTATTGAGCATTAGTCACTTCAGTCTCGCTCATGTGGAACGGCCTGGTGATTTTCACCCTGCGCACGGGCCTCTCGTCCCAGTCGCCGCCTTCTCCCTGTCCCATCAGAAAAGAGCCCGCCTGAATGCGAACAAGTTTCATGCCTGTGGAATTGACGAACGTATCCGGCGTTTCCGCCTGGCGCGATCCCGCTGGGGCCCACGGTGACAGAAGTCCCGCCACGAGGCAGATTGCAGAGATTGCCGGCCATTTGCTTCTGTTCATATCATCACCTTTCAAGTTTCTTGATTGCTGTGAATTTCAATAAACTGGCGGACTTGCGGCTTGACGTATATCTGCTCAATATCGACTACTTTCGCTACCGCTTCGGCGCACATTACCGCCGTGGCGACGCTGGGCGCATTGGTATCGACAAATAAAATATACTGTCCCTTGACCGTGCAGAGTCCCCCGCCGTTTCCGCCGAGCGGCTCGTTGCGAATCTCAACGCCGTTCGCTTCCAACAACGCCAAAAGCTCTTCCATGATCGTCCGCTCGTTCATAGTTCGCGCATCATTTTACGAACATCGCAGTTCAAGAAAAAACACGCCAAAAGTCGATATAATTCAATAAATATAGAATTCTATAGCAGGAGCAGACAATTGGCAAGCATAACCGAAAAACGCCTCTCACTGCACAAGCGCGTGCAGGTCCAGGAACATCAGAACAAGACCCTGAAATCGCAGCTCGCCCAGCTCCAGCCCCTCGTCAATATGGGCACCGTCAGTTACATGATAGCTCACGAAATCAACAATATGCTCACGCCTCTTAAGAGCTACGCCACGCTTGCCCTGGACAATCTCGACGACAAGGCCCTGACCGAGAAGGCGCTCGGCAAGGTGGTAACGAACTGTGAGCGTGCCTCGAAAATCATGGACAGTATGCTCGCCCTGGCGAACGGCGAGACGCAGGAAAAGAACACAACTCGACTCCGTACCCTGGTCGAAGAGATTTTTGCCGGTCTTTGTCGGGATTTTGCGAAGGATGGGGTAGTTGTGGAAATTATGATTCCGGACGATTTGGGGGTCTGGGGCATTCCCGTCCAGATACAGCAGGTCCTGATGAATCTGATTCTCAATGCGCGCGATGCAATGCTCGCGCGCGGCGGTGTCTTGACCATCAGAGCTTCGGACGGAAACGGCAATGTCCAGATAGAGGTCGCCGACACGGGAAGCGGCATCGAGCCGGGCGATCTGGAAAATATTTTCGATACGTTTTTCACCACCAAGTCGGACAAAGGACCCGCTGCAGGGCGTTCGGGGGCCGGCATCGGTCTTGCCTTCTGCAAAATGATTGTCGATGGACACGATGGCTGCGTCTCGGTAGAATCCAAACCTGGTCATGGAACCAATTTCAAGATAACTCTGCCCAAACCATAGTCAGGTAATCGCTGATGGCGACCCAGTTGCCCAAGATTGTACTGCTGCTGTTTCTGCTCGCAGGCTCGGCTTTCTTTTCAGGAGCTGAGACGGCGTTCTTCAATCTGTCGCGGAGACAGATAAAACTGCTCAGAGAATCCGGGCACAGGCTCCAGAAGCTCGCCGCAAATCTGCTGGACAGACCCGGGCAATTACTCAACTGCTTTCTGTTCGGCAACATGACGGTGAACGTGCTGTTCTACGCCGTCGTAAGTGTCCTGACGATCCGCCTTAAGGCCCAGAGCAGCCTGGTCGCGGCAATAGCGGCGATGCTGAGCTTTACTGTGCTGGTGCTCTTCGGCGAGATACTGCCTAAATCGCTTGCCTATGCCAATTCGAAGTCTCTGAGTGCGGCGGCCGCCCTGCCGGCTTTCGTATGCCTCCAAATCTTCGCACCTATCGAGTTCGTGTTCAAAGTTCTCATACTTGAGCCGGCGCTGCGGCTGCTTTTGGGCCCGGTCAGAGGGCCCGAGACGATAACCGTAGGCGAGTTCAAATCTCTTATTGACACCACCCGCAGGCAGGGATTGCTCACCGCCGATGAAAACAAACTCTTAACCGAAGTAATCGAGCTTGGTTTTCTGAAGGTCCGCCACGTTATGCGGCCGCGCGTGGATATGTTCGCCTGCGACGTTACGGATTCGAGCGGGACGGCCCGCGAGAAGATGGAGCAGAATCATCTCACCAAGCTACCCGTTTATCTTGGGACGATAGACAACGTCGTCGGACTTGTGAACCTCCGACAGATCCTGCTGCAACCGGCCGTATCGCTGGACAAAATCGTCCAGAAGGCCAATTTTGTGCCCGAGCAGAAGACCGTCGAGTCTCTCCTTGAGTTCTTCCGCCGCAGTAAAACGGACACGGCGATAGTCGTGGACGAATACGGCGGAATTGCCGGTTCCGTCTGCCTCGAGGACATCGCCGAGGAGCTGTTCGGCAGAATCGAAGCGACGAGCCAAATCGAACCCATCGAACAAACGGGGCCTTTCGAGTATCGACTGGCGGGCAATCTGGCGGTTCACGACTGGGCCGAGGAGTTCGGCGTTGATCCGGCCGAGACGCGAGTGGTCACAATAGGGGGACTCGTGACCGCCCTTCTCGGCAAAATGCCCCGGAACGGCGACGTGGCCTATTTGAAAAACCTGAAGTTTACCGTCGAAAAGGTGGAAAAGCACCGGATAGAAACTCTTATATTAACCCTTGAGCCTTTGAAAACCAATGGCAAATAGCCTATTCCCGGTACTGTTGGTCGTGCTGTTCGTAATCGTAGGCGGTTCGTTCGCCGGCGCCGAGACTGGTATGTACCAGCTCAGCCGGCTTCGATTACGGCTGGGTGTGGAGAAGAAACGCCTGCTGTTTGTCATGCTCGGCAGATGTTTGCATGACAGTTCAGGCCTGTTGTTGACGATGCTGATAGGCACCAATCTTGCCCACTACTTCTGCACGAGCATTGTCACCGGCATGTTCCTCGCGGAGGTCGGCGACGAACATAAGGCCGAGTTTTTTGCGACCCTCCTGACCGTGCCGGTATTGTTCGTCTTTTCGGAGCTTATCCCCAAGAATATCTTTCTCTATCGGGCGGACGTTATCATGCCCTACCTTTCGCCGCTCTTATATGCGTTTCATAAGCTCCTGAACTTCTGCGGTGTGGTGCCTCTGCTCAAACTCATATCGAGTCTCTTCACCCGGCTGGCCGGGCCGGTCGCCTCTGCCAAGACGGTGATAACCTCCGCCCAGAGGCACAAGGTCCAGGCTATCCTGAAGGATACTCATGAAGAGGGGATTCTCAGCCCGGTGCAGAATGACATCATAAACCGTCTGATCAGCATCTCCCACGTTCACCTCAAGTCGGTCATGATACCTATCAACAACGTCGAATTGGTCGATGTCGATACCGATGATTCGGCTCTTCTGAGTAAGCTGGAAAAGTGCGCCTTTACCCGCCTGCCGGTGTTCCGCGGGGAGGCAGACAGCATTGTCGGCTTCGTAAACATCTACGAGGCTTTGAGTTCATCGCAAAAATTCGCCGATCTGAACGGTTTGGTGAAGCCGATCCGGAAGATCGATGGAGACACAACCGTCACGGACGCGATAAACATCATGCAGAAAGAGAATCAAAAGATTGTTCTGGTCACGAGGTCCGGGCGTCTCGGGGGCGAAAGGCCCGTCGGAATCGCGACAATGAAAGACCTGGTGGAGGAGCTTCTCGGCGAATTGGCCGAATGGTAATATGGTCCGGCGCAAGAAACCACGATTGAATAGCGAGACCCCGGCGAGAATCGTCAATGTCGCCGCAGTTCTGGTACTTGTGATTCTGTCGCTTGCGGTACTGGGTAACAGTATGATGAAACCCGTCGGCCGGGACGAACAAATGTACTGCACCGGCGCCGTTTGCCTGGCACAGGGCAAGCTGATCTACAGGGACTTCTCATACGCGGCCCAGATGCCCTACCACCCGCTGTTATGCGCAGCCTTGTACAAGATTTTCAACACGACTCATTACCTGCTTGTCGGCAGACTTGTCTCCTGCGTATGCGATATTCTCGTGATGGTGTGCATCGTCGGGATATACCGGCGCATATTCAAATCCTTCAGAGTTTACGGGATACTTTTTGGCCTGGCCGCGGCGGTGCTGTACGTGTTCAATCCGCTCGTCGATTATGCCAACGGCTACGCATGGAACCACGATGTGGTGATATTGTGCGTCGTGCTGTCTTTCTGGTTGTTCGTCTCGACGGATTTCCGGCAAAGATCTGCATATTGGCGCATCGCCGCGATGGGCGCCCTGCTGACCTTCGCAACCTGCATGCGCGTGACTACGGCGCTGGTGGAGCTGCTGTTTTTCGTCATGCTGCTGACAATGCCCGCCGGGTCGATAATGCAGAGAGTTAAGACCGCCCTGCCGTTTCTGGCGGCCGGCGCAGTCGTCTTGATTTGGCCTGTCTCCGTGATCGCCCGGGCCCCGCAGGCATTCTTTCTGAACCTCGTCAAGATACCGATGCTCTACGGCCGATGGCTGTACGAAATAGGCATGGTTCACGACAAACTCGGCCTGACATTGGCCTGCCTCAATACCGCGGGCTATCGTGTCATTTTGTTGATGACAGTTTACCTGTGCCTGACCGGTTTATATCTTCGCCGCAGCTTGAAGGCGGCGAATGCCCGAGGCCTGCTGCTTGCCGTCCTGCTTGTGGTGACGTTCTTCGTCATCGCCCTGATTCCGCCAACCATGTGGAGGCAGTACCTTGCGGTCCCGGTCCCTTTCATGGTGATTGCTTTTGCCTTTCCGCTGTCGTATTTGCGAGAAGTCGCCGACAAGGCCAAAGTCGGCAAACACTTCAAGATAGCCTCTGCGGTGACGGCGTTTTGCGTACTTGTGGCGGTTACCTCATATCCTGTTGTGCTGTACAGAGTCCCGGTCGTACTTGTTCCCGAAGGATGGGGACCGGTCGAGCTGCATAAGGTCTCGGCAGACATTGCGCAAAAAGCCAGGCAGCCCGGTCCCGTGCTCACCTTGGCCCCCCTGCTTGCCATCGAAGGCGGCAGCGAAATTTATACGGAACTGTCCGCAGGCGCCATAATCTACAGGATTGCCGATTTCCTATCGGCTGAAGAACGCCGGATCACTCACACGGCTGGGCCCGATACGTTCGCACCTGTGCTTGAAGCGTCACCGCCTTCTGCGGCGATTTTCGGCCTGGAGATGCGCGGGCTTGAAGAGCCGCTTATGAAGGCGGCCGTAAAGGACGACTGGGAAGTCAAGAAGTACGAGAACGGTCCTACGGCGTATTTCAGGCCATAGGAGCAAAGGAAATATCGCCCGTAACGCCAACCAGGACAACACGATTTTGATTTATTGCAAAGTGAGAATTTGAAATGAGCGAAAAGAAGAGAATAGTAACACAAGTCGGCTCTTTGCCGTACGACGACGTTGAGGCCGCGGTGGAATACAGTCTACGGCACGATATACCGTTCCTGCCGGAGCTTCCAAGGCTGGGCGATGCGATGCTGGACTATATCGAGAGGCCCGGCAATATGAGCTGCCTGGAGACCTTCAAGAAAAAGGTGGACGGCTACGAAACGGTCAAGGTCCAGTGCGTGGGGCCGGCCACTCTTATAACGAGCGGGTATGAGCAGGACGAGGCCATCTCAAGGGCGTGCCAGCACATCGACGCCATTGTCACCGGCCTGAATGCAGGGGAAATAATCCTCGTCCTGGACGAGCCCGCTCTCGGTCAGGTGGGATTCGATTATCAGCAGTTGTGGGCGGCGCTTTTCGAGAGCTTCGACGTCACGCCGGGCGTGCACGTCTGCGGCAACATGAACTGGGACGAGTTGTTCCAGTCCCAGGTTGAAATCATCAGCCACGACGCCTCGGAATACGACATCACCCGCTACCCCGGATACAGGAACGGCAAGAGGATTGCATGGGGAATAAAGGCGAAGGCCGATGTCAGAGATTTTCAGGAAGGCGACCTGCTGACGCTGCCGTGCGGGATGGGCCCGAAGGTTTACAGCACCGATGATTGCCAGCCGTGCCTTGATACCCTGCTGGAGGTTTCCGATAACTTCAGGTGAAACAAGTTGAGCAAACGAATAGTCTTTGGGCGGGAATATGGACAATCAGGCAGGCAAGGCCGGGCGAAACAAACTCGAAAAGGGATTGTTATCAACGAGGAATCATGGCCCGGTTTGGTATCGAGCAGTAGGAGGCTGGTAAAATGATCGAGAGACTGCACAAAGAAACGTTGCGGCCAATTCGCGGTCGGGCTTTTCTGCTCGTCATGCGGGTACTCGTGCTGCACTTTTTTCTCGTCTGTGCCGTTTATGCCGAACCGCTGACATTGCCGCTCGAACAGCGGCCCGAATGGCTGCAACGCGACGGGATTGTAATGGCGGGCAGTTGGGAACCGCTGCCTTTCCGCGTTCGGCGCGACGGCAGCGACGGATACACACCGACCGCCGAACAGCGTGCTGCGTACATGAAGGAGCACAGCAGTGAGATGGTCGCTGAGCTGAAGGCCCTTGGCGTGAATTTCGTCATGATGCACTGCTACAAGGGCGCGGGTCTTGCGGCCGAGCGTCAAAGTATGGCCGATGCAGTCGAGTTCGCCCGGCTGTGCCGCGAGTCCAGCCTTCGCGTGGGCGTTTACAACTACAGCGGGGCCTTCCTCTGGGAGCCATTGTTCGAAGAGACGCCGCAGGCCGCAGACTGGGTGCTGCTCGGTGAGAACGGAAAACCCATGACCTACGGTTCCGCGACGTATCGCTACCGCTGGAACCGCAACCATCCCGACGCCCAGAAGTTCTATCGGCGGCTCGTTCGATTCGCCGTAGAGGATATCGGAGCGGACCTGCTGCACTTCGACAACTACGGGTACGGCCCGGGCCGGGACTCCAACTCCGTTCAGCGGTTCCGCGATTATCTCGAAGAGACCTTCACCGCCGAGGAGCTAAAGGAAATGGGCGTCAGTGATTTGAATGCCATGCAGCCGCCCATGACTTCTCAGCCGGAGAGTATGCTGCGCCGGGCGTGGCTGGATTTTTCGTGCCGGTCGCTGGGCGATTCTTATCACGACATGAGCCGGTATGCCCGTACGCTTCGCAGCGACATTCTCATCGAGTGCAACCCCGGAGGTCCGGGCGACCGGATTCGTCCCCCGGTGGACCACGGGCGACTTCTTGCGGGCGGCGAGGCCTTCTGGGACGAAGGCAGGGCTCCCGGTTATTATGACGGACAACTGCGCACGCGCATACGCACGTACAAAGTCGCCCGGCGGATGGATAACATCGCTTTTGCATATACCACGACGCCCCTTGAGATGGCCGAGTCCATGGCATTCAATCGCGACTGTCTCGGGTGCATCTGCTGGTTCGAATACGCCCGGCTCGTCGCCAAACCCGGCTCGGACGCCCCTGTTTCCGAAACTCTCGCGCCCTTCATTAGCTTCTTTCATTCGCGCCGCGATTTGCTGCGGCAAGCCGAGGTCGTTGCCGACGTGGCGGTTCTGCGCAGCTTCCCGTCGCAGGTATTCGCCGATTCCGACTGCGCCGCCCTCACCCATCGAGTCGAGCAGGCTATGATTGAGAACCGGATTTGTTTCCAGATAATTTACGACCAGCACCTCGGCGATCTTGGTCGTCACGTTCGCTGTTCCAAAGGTGCGGGTGTATGAAATCGCCGTGGTGAAGATGAAATAACGCCCCCCTGCCGGGTAAGATGCCAAGTGCCTACGGCTCCGCCTCCGCCTCGTCAATGATCGCCTTTGCGATGTTGTTTATGACGGTGCGGCTCTGGCCGTTCGTGTTGTTGACAAGAATGGAGAATATGTAATCGCCCTGTGCCGTGCTGCATACG
>JBDREF010000236.1:0-6944 GCA_043820045.1 Planctomycetota bacterium
GATACGGGCTGGCTAATCGGCGGCAAACTGAACAAGGCCGTGGAGCCGGGTTCATGGGAATTCAGCTATGACTACAGGGAGCTGGACGCGGACGCGGTTGTCGGCGGCTTCACAGAATCGGATTTCATCGATGGCGCAACGAACGTGCGGGGCCATAAGTTCGGCTTCAAGTATCAATTAGCGAAGAACGTTCAGTCGAGTTTCAACTACTATCACCTTGAAAATACCAGTAGTGCCCGGGACCTGGATTATCGAAAGGTGCTGGCCGACCTGATTCTCAAATTCTGATTGCTTCCGGGAGCCGCGCTTACGTAACGGCTCCTGAGGATTGGAAAAGCCGATTGACAAAACCGGGTGGTCGCGGTATTTTTGCGAACTCGGCAAAATGCTCCTGTGGTGTTCAGGCAGGCCGAGGCGCCCTGGGATAATGAAAACAGAACGGCAAAATGTTGCGATAATATTCGCTTGAAGTGGGCGGCGAGGGTAAGTATCGCAACGTATGTGATTCTGCCGTTAAGCGAATTCGACCATTTTGACAAGAGCAGTAACAGCCACCGCCTTGCACAGGACCGTGAGATTTCTTCTTGCGGCGCTGGTAATTGCCGTATTTACCGGCCCGGCGTGTTTTGCTTTTGACGAGGGGGATTTTCAGCTCTGGAAGACATGGAAGGCGGGGTCTATTACGTCTGGCAATGCAGCAAATCCGACGGCAAGTGGACCGACCTCAATGCTCTCGGGCTCCAGTTGAAATTCTATTTTTAGCTTCCCGCTTCCGTTCCCCTGCGGCGGCGAAGATTAGGCTACGTCTTCATCGAATCCAGCTCGATGAAAGCTATCGGCAGAAAAACAAAAACCGGCAGCCACGCCCACAGCGCCGGCATCACTCTGTCGAAGACGACCTCGGTGGCGAGTATCTTGCAGACAAATGTCATGACAAAGCATGCCCCGGTGATGGCAAAGCTGATCATTACGGCCGACTTCATCGACTTCGGGTCACGACAGACCAGTATCGGCAGGCTCACCATCAGCATAACCAGATTGATGAGCGGATCGGTAATGCGGAAATGCTTCTGGCTGGAAAGCTGAGCGAGGTCTCTGGTTTCCGTTCCCTGCGATTCGAGATCTGTGAGTTGGCGCAGTGACAACAAAGTCTTGTGCTCTGATTGGCACCTGACGGGGATGTCTTTCGCCTTCAGGTCACTTTGATAGAAGGCAATCGCCTGGGGCTCTCTTGGTGAGCCCACTTCATAAAGCAGACCGTAAGGGAGCAGCTCGCCGCTTTGCGGACCTTTGCTGAATAAGTTCCATCGGCCGGTCTTGCTGTCAAAGACCGCCTTCTCGCCGTCGATGCGTCCGGTTACCTTCCGTATGCCCGCGTCCGATACGTCGCCGCGCAGCAGAATGGTGGGGTGGTAAAGGGCTGATGTCTCCACGTCGAATCTCTGGGCACAGATTAGCGAACCCTTGCCGTCGCTGATGAATCGCACCTTGTACGTTTCCTGTCCCGGGATATCGTCGTGACCGCGGACGAGCTTATCTGCAAGCGGAGGTATTATCAATTCCTGGTCGATTACCAGCACTCCGGTCAGCAGCAGTGCGAGAAACACTATCGGGCCGATTACCCGCTTTAAACTGACGCCGGAAGCCATTACGGCCACCAGCTCGCTGGAGCGGACCATTTTGCCGAACGAAAACGCCGCCGCAACCACCGTTATCATTCCCGCGAAATCACGGAAGTAGAGCGTGCAGTTGAGGCAGTAGAATGTCAGTACGTTCTTGATGACCTCCATGGTCTCGAGGTCGGGATGCTCGGAGAATTCGTCGAGATTCACGAACAAATCGATTATTATGCGCAAACCTACCAAAACGCAAAAGGCAATCACGTAACCCACCAGAAAGTTCTTGGCAACGTATCTGTCCAATATCTTCATTTTGTTCGCCGGTCCTAAGCCTCTGCTCCTTGACGCGATTGCCTGCTATTTTCAATTCCTCAACAACCAGCCGTATATCGCTACCGCAAGCAGCGACAGAAACGCCAGACCCGTCCACATCAGTGCTATCCCGGAGACCGTTTGCGCGGTGAGGTTCTCGGTAAGCTGTTTGCCGCTCATTATGCAGACTATGAGCACGGCGGCGGGCACGCAGCTTGTGCCGAAGGCGCTTAGCAAGTGTCCGCCCTTCTTTATTATTCCCAGACCGATGCCGATCAGTATCATCGGTATGCACCCTGTCCCGAACACCAGCCGGGAGTGTATCTCCGATTTTATTTCCACAAGTGTCTTGCGTATCTGTCTGCTGAGCTGAGCTTGCAGGTTTGCCAGCCTTGGGCTGGCCCGCACGCCCGACTGCTCCGGGAGTCCGCGAGCCAGTTTTTCCGTTCTCAGCGAGCCGCCTTCGATTCTGAATTCGCTTGCGGTTGCCTCCACTTTTTGAGGCGGCACCAGGCCGCGCACAACCTCCCGCATTATCAGCTCGACCGTACCTTCCTCTCTGGCATTGTGAATATCCATTGTCAAAGTCGGCGCCAGCTTGTCACCCTCGAGATGTATCGTCGCCTTCGAGCAGCTTAAAGTGCGTAAGGCTCGTTTGCTCTGAGTGTCGTACTCTATGACGACGATGTTTCCGGACAGCTCGATGCCTTCGTTCTGCACCGTGCATAGATTAGCGGTAAACCTGACGGAGTTGGGCATGCCGAGCAGCTCGTAGTAGTTGTCGCTCCGGCCGGCCGTCTGCGGGGCGTTGGCATCTGAGCCGGGGCCGCCGGTTATTTGCGTCCGGATGTCGTCGGCCAGCAGCTCAATAGTCAACTGTGCATAGGTATCGCGGGCCAGCCTTGCAATCGGATCGAACTGCATCAGGTCCGCCTGGATCCTTTTCATTTCGTCTATCTTCTTGAATTTTATGTCATCACCTAGCAGCGAGCTGAACTCCATCGTAAACGATGCCGATTCGGCCCCCCCTTCGCCCTCCGCTCCCATCTGACGCGGCCTGTGTGCTATAATCTGGACTTCGTTGAACTTATCATGCGGATTGAAAATTATCTTGGCGGCTTCTGCGGTGGTGATCTGCTTTATCTCGCTGTTCTCCATTTGAGTCAGTATTACGCCCGACAGTATGTCGTTGTGCGGGCTGGCCCGGTCGGCATAAATAAGGTACTTTTCGTCCGGGGGCAGCGCGTAATATCTTCGTCGCTGGATGTTGCGGAAGAGTATCTGTTTTGCGTCGGCCTTTATGGATTCTTCAGCGCGTTGCACGAAAACCGGCATTACATAGAAGCTCAGGATCAGATTCGCGGTCGCCACCGCTATTGCCAGAGCCAGCCCCGGATAGACCAGTGTCAGGACGCTTATTCCGCTCGCCCTGCATGCGTCGAACTCGTTGTCGCTCGTGAATCGCCCGTAAACCAGGGCCCCTGCGAACAGCGCAGCCATCGGCAGCACGAACGTCAGGGTTATCGGCAGAAAATACGCCATCAGGTGAACAACCTGCCGGGGTCCCACGCCGTATTCCTGCACCGGCTGAAGAATGCTGCCGAGGCTCAGAATCAGCATCAGCGCGACCGCCGCCAATATGAAGACTCGAAAGAGTTCCCGAAATATATACCTGTGCAGTGTGAAAAGCATTATCAATATTCAGCCAACGATATTCAGCCTTGAGATTATTTTCAGCTCAATACTATTGACTAAACGGTGCTTTGCAACAAAAAAACCGAAGACAGAGGGCAGAAGACAGAGAACAGAGCAAACAAGTCTGACTTCTGATCTCTGTCGTCTGTGTGTCACTTACGGTATGGCCAGCGGGTCTATACCTTTGATTCTCTCGTCGTAAATCGTGTGCGGATATTTTCGCAGCATTTCTTTGCGGTACGCGTCCAGCAGGGCCTCCCGCTGTTCGCTCATCATTCCGCCTTTGACCTGGTTTGCGACGTTGTCCGAGTATTCTCTCAACTCGCCCGGTTTCTTCTCCATGATTTTGACGATGCGCCACTTGATTCCCTGGCCGTAGAAGCCTTTAACCGGCCCCACTGTTTCGTTCGGGTCGCCCGCCCATATATCCTTCCAGAATAATCCTTCGTTGCCGGGATTCGTGGTGAAAGGTTTGTCCGTTTTGTTGAGCGAATATTGCTGTTTGACTGCCTCGAAATCCTTGCCGCCGTCCAGTTCGGCCTTTGCTTTTTTGGCTGTGGCTGAGTCGTCGCACCAGACCACGTCCACCTTAACGGCCTTGCTGATCCCGAACGCCTCCTTGTGTCCGTTGAAGTAGGCG
Source organism: Planctomycetota bacterium (assembly GCA_043820045.1). Classification (GTDB taxonomy): domain Bacteria; phylum Planctomycetota; class Phycisphaerae; order Sedimentisphaerales; family Anaerobacaceae; genus JBDREF01. The sequence goes on from JBDREF010000236.1 coordinate 4,267, forward strand.
GTTATCTGCTCAGACGTAGGCTCTTTGACCTCCTTTTGCCGCGCGGCCATAGCTTCGCTGAGCAGTCTCCTGTCTTCGTAATCTCTTACCTGTTTCAAGTATTCCTTGTCCTTGTCGAGTCCGAGCGATTCGGCCTCGGCGACAAGAAGCGGCATTCGCAACGCACCTTCCAGTAACTGGTCCACGATTTTGGGGTCAATCTTCCTCGGGCGACGCGGCGGAACGATATCGCAGAGTGCCTGAAGCCAGTCCTTAATCGTTATCTTTCCATTTTTGTGCTCGGCAAGCACTGTATTTTGCTCTTCCGGCGTCAATTCACTCTTGACCTGAGTGTTGAGTATCCAGCCCTGCTTGCGCGGCTCCTTGGGGTTGTTTAGCAGCCTGTCGTGAATCTCCGCGACCTTGCGGTAATTCTCCGTGGACTTCTTGACGTTCGACTTTTCGTATATCTGCTTGAAATACTCATCCAGAACCTCGTTGGCCTTCAGCCTCTTGACCAGTTGCTCGGCCCGCTCCTTGTCCAGCTTGGCGTCGGCCTTCATTTTATCTTTTATTTCCTCCTCCGATGCGGTTATCTGGGCCGCTTTCTCGTCCACGCGCTTCTGCGCCAGCAGGTTGAGGAGTCTTCTGTCCGCAAATCGCTTCATCGATGTCTGGACCAATTCATCCTTGAGGACGTCTTTCGAGCGGGCCTCGATTATCATGGCCTTCTCCGCTATCATCTTCATCAGTACGGCGTTGACATCGACCGGCTTGGCGTCCTCGCCGTTGTAATCACGGTCGTAGGGACGAAGCTCCATCATCAGTCTCTGTTCAAGCTCTCCCCTCGTGATTTCATAATAGGCTATCCGCCCGACAACTGTGGATTCATCCGCCGCCGCGGGCTTCTGTTCCGATTTTTCCGCCTCTTTTGGCTTCTCTGTCGCGCGTGCCGAGGGGCACAAATTCCAAAGTCCAGTCAATACAACGAGAAAAAATAGCGCCGATTTACTTGAATACAACCTAATCATCTGCATCTTCCTTATCTATGTTCCACAAATTAAGGATTCTATCATTAGTACCAACCATATTCTTCGGCAACTTTTGCCGCGAATTTAAGTTCCGACAGGACTGATTATAACATTTCCTCTGGAATTTTCCAGGTTTAATTGCCCTCGCAACCCCTGGAGGCCAGCCGCCGATTAAACAGGCCGGACCCGGGATTCCGTACGAGCCCATTATGGCCATTCCCGCCCGTCGTCATAACCCGGCAGAATTTATTCCTAACGCAGGATGTCCTTATGAGAATAACCTTATCATTTCCGCTTTACCCAGATGGGACTTGACCAGGCAAGAGAATGATTGCCTTGTTCATCTGTGTCAACCTGTGTTACACGCACGTAATAATAGCTGTTGCCTTCAAAAGAATTGTCCGTATATTGAAAACCAGCCACGTCCTCTCCCGGGTGGATTGAATGCGTGATAGCGCCGTCTCGCACGATAGCAACTTCGCTGATTTTGTCGGTACCCTTGATATTTACTGCAATGTGCGGCTTGTCCTCAATCTCAATCTCCTCGCCCATATCGTGTTCGTTTATCTTGAACTCCAAGACAATCCGCGCGTTGGAGACGGCGTAATTTCTACGGTTGCGAAACGCTTCAAAGATCGCCTTACGGGTCAACTCTCTGGCAAGTACCGCCGTTCTCACAGCGGACTTTCCCTCGTGGCTGTCCGTCCCTTTGACAAAACCGCTCTTGCCGCCGCGATTTAAGAAATCCCGCAGGATACTCTCCGAATTCACCTGGTATGTCTTGCCGTCGTACTGAATCGTATCGGCTCCTATCTCACTATTCGAAATAACCGTATAATAAGAGGGACTGTAATCGAATTGGTCCCTGCCATCTTGTCCGTCTGTTGGGTGCGCGTTATGGATCAGCCCCCGGTGTTTCTGTACTGCTTCGGCAAGCAGGTCCGGGCTCATGTAGGCCGGATCTTTGGCGGAAAAAAGGTAGTCCACTTTTGAGAGGAAATAAACGTTCTTGTGGTTATAAAATTTCGGCGGCCCCGGAAACAGGCGTTCGGAGACAGCATCTTCGCCGACACCTTTCCAGTATTTGGGCTGTGACGTCCACTCATACCCGGCGATGGCGACGAACTTACTGTTCACCGTAAACGTGTCGGCTGCATCCTGGGTGAGTTTCCATTTTTCCCTTGGCATTCGCCAGGGTGGTGCGTTTCCAAAATCGTGGTCAGTGACGATAACGAAATCCAGCTTTGCGGTATCTCTGGCATAGGTGAAGAAATCGTCCAGACTTCCTTTGCCGTCGGAAATACTGGTGTGACCGTGTACATCTCCCCAGAAAACGTGGTATTGGGCAAGCACGGAATAGTCCCCGATGGCAAGCATACAAAGGACTATTGGTAAATACCTGCATATTTTTAGCTGCATGTGAGTACCTTACGGATTCTCCGGTTACATTGGCGGAAGTCCATTGCCGGCACACCGATGATCATCTGATATGAGTTTGTTTTTCTCCGAAGCTGGTCTCATCATTTCCATTCCTGTAGTATATGAGATACGATACATCTATTCGTACATTATGTCAACACTGATTCAAGCTGCACTCAGAGGGCGAAGTATGTCCGGAGTACGGCGGGCTTTTTCAGCTTGCGTTGAGAGCGAGCCGGCTTTACAATG
>JBDREF010000237.1:0-17228 GCA_043820045.1 Planctomycetota bacterium
TATCAGATTCGTGCTACGACATCAAGGAAAGAATTGACAAAAAGATGAAAATTCTTTAAATAGACTCATTTGGAAATGAAATCACTGTTTTAGGAGATTGTATGGCATCGGCAGAAAAGGTCCTCGTCATCGATTTGAACAGAAACCCCGAAAACCAGAGGCTCCTGGCCGGCGAGCCGCAGACTCTCGGAATGCGGTCGGGCAGAGTATATCTGCCGCCGGGTCAGGCCTGCGGGCAGCATAGTACGAAGGATCGCGAGGAACTGCTGGTTTTCCTTGCCGGGCGGGGCGAGCTGCTGATCGGCGAGAACGACCGGTTCGAGGTCGGGCTTGGCAAGGTTTCCTATATCCCACCCAATACGGCACATGACGTCAGGAACACCGGCGGTGAGCCGCTTGTTTACGTCTATTGTGTCGCCCCGGCGGGCGAGTAGTTGACGAATGGCCGTAACACCAATCAGGGCCCATGGCTGTCCATGCCATTAGACGGCCGAATCTCGGCTCAAAAAGCTTTTTTTTGCCTGCCAATTGAGAGCAGGCACGTCGGCATAAGGGCAAAAAAGACTAATCTCGAGAGAAAACGCTTGCAAATGGCGCAGCGGCGGTTATAATTGAATGTACACTGATAGTCCTTCTTTTCTAAATATGTGTTGGTTTTGGTGAGACGGCAGATTTATTATAAGTTTGCAGTATATCCTTATAAAATGAAAAGCTGTCTCACAAAGGCTGGAGTCGTCGACTGACCTCAGCCTTTTTTCGTGGGTGTCACATGGTTTTCCGCCGTGTTCGAGTCAGGCCGGCTGCCGGGTCTTACGGCCGGGGGCTGCGTGGTAGTCAGGAGCGTTTGCGGCGAATTTCCACTCAGGGCCCGATAATGAGCGGTCTCGGCGCAAAAAAGCTCACACGGTTTCGGAATTGTCTTGCCGGGCAGCCTGCCGTGTGGTAAAATATAACCGGGTAACGGTTTAGCAAAATTGGCATCGGGTTATCTGGCCTTACCGTATTTTAACGATTCGGTCTGACGAGTTTGTGAAATGAGTTTGCTGTTCGTGAGGTTCTACTAATTGGAAGGGCGGTTATATGAACAAGCGCACGGGATTTACTCTGATTGAGCTTCTTGTGGTTATTGCCATCATTGCACTGCTGATGGGGATTTTGATGCCCGCGCTGTCACGGGTGAGGAAGCAGGCCAGGTCGGTTGCCTGCGCGGCATTGCTCAAACAGTGGGGCACCATCTGGGCCATATATTGCGATGATAACGATGGGCGTTTTTCCGAAGCCGGCAACCTCGGCTGGCTGCGCGGAACATGGGTGATAGCGTTACGGCCGCAGTACAGAACAAAGTCAAAGATTCTTCTGTGCCCGGCGGCTTCAAAGCGGCGCCCTTCAACCACGAGTATCTTGGAGTATGGAGATTCCACGCATACATACATCATGGGATCGGGGGGAGTTTTTGATTCGCGGGAAGAGGCCAGCTACGGCGGAAACAACTGGATTTATTACGCTGAAGGCACAGGCGCGATTCAAGGCCGTCCAATCCCCTGGAACTGGAAGACCAAGGACGTTGGCTATGCGGCGAACGTGCCTGTCTTTGCCGATACCATGTGGCGGGGAGGCGGGCCATGCTATCGTACCAGCCTTACTGGAGCGCCGTCTAAAAACTTTAACCGCATTATTCCCCCTCAATACGACGGCCAATGGATCGACTACGGCAATGAGATGATGCACTTCGCCATAAACCGGCACCAGACAGGAATCAATGTGCTCTTTATGGATTGGTCGGTAAGGAGCACGGGGCTCAAGGAACTGTGGACACTGAAATGGCATCGCCAGTATCCGGTGAACGGTCCCTGGACGAAGGCCGGGGGAGTCCAGCCGGGTGATTGGCCCGAGTGGATGAGAAATTTCAAGGACTACTAAAAACGACGAAGGCGTGCAAAACCGATGGAACATAAGGGGGCTCTCGCGCATCTCATGGACGGGCAACTAAGAAAAAAGGAAGAATGTGCCGTTTAGGAGAAAAAATAAAGGATTTACCCTGATAGAGCTTCTGGTCGTAATCGCCATTATTGCGCTGCTGATGTCGATCCTGATGCCCGCGCTGTCGCGGGTCAAGCAGCAAGCCAAGACAATGGGCTGTCGGGCGAACCTCAGGCAGTGGGCCCTGTTCTTCACGATGTACACCGAAGAATATGACGGCAAGTTCCAGGCGGGCGTCGGCAACGGGCATACGAACCATTGGACGAACGCGCTGCGGACGTACTACAAGAACGACCACAATATTCGGTGCTGTCCGACAGCGTTGAAGCCTCTGATCGACGAAAACGGCCAGCGATCGCCGCAGTTCAATGTGTTTTCGGCATGGGGCAGGTTCTGGGGCGAGGGTTATGCCCCGGAGGGCGATTGGGGCAGCTACGGCATAAATGGCTGGGTCGAGAACCCGCCGCCGTCCTATACGACTGTTTATGAGGATTTTGAGACGGTCAATAACTGGAGAACGCCAAATGTCAAGGGCGCCGGGTATGTGCCTCTGTTTATGGATGCCCTGCGGTTCAACATTTTCCCGAGGCATACGGATACTCCGCCGGAAATGCAGGACATGGCCTGGGCGGGCATGCAGCACATGAGACGCATATGCATCGACCGGCACGACGGCTTCACAAACATGGCCTTTCTGGACTGGTCCGTCAGAAAAGCCGGACTTAAAGAGCTATGGGTTTTCAAGTGGCATCGTGCGTATAACACAACCGGGCCGTGGACGATTGCCGGCGGTGCGCAGCCGAGCGATTGGCCGCCGTGGATGAGGCATTTGAAAGATTACTGAGAACCCTCGGATAGAACCGAGAGTGCAAGAATTTAAGGAGTACTTTCATGTATAAACGAAGAAGGGGTTTTACTCTTATAGAGCTTTTGGTGGTAATCGCCATTATCGCCCTGCTCATGGCGATCTTGATGCCGGCGCTGCAGCGTGTTAAGAAACAGGCGCGGGCGGTTGTTTGCCTGGCGAACCTGAAACAGTGGAGTCTGGCCTGGTCAATGTATTGCCAGGAAAACAACGGCAACTGGTTCAGCGGTGCCGGCGGCGGCAGCGGCAGATGGTGGTTCGAGCCGATGATGGAACTCTACAAAAGCGAACCGGACATGCGTGTGTGCCCACAAGCCACAAAATCTGCGGGTCCGGGAGTTCATCAGGGCATAGGGTACTGGTCCACCCAGGCATGGCAAACTGGCGACTACATAGGCAGTTATGGCCCGAATGGGTGGATGTGCAATCCACCAGCGGGAGCGACCAGCGTCTGGGGGCGCAGTCCCGCTACAGACCATTGGAGAACTCCCAATGTCAGGGGGGCCGACAATGTGCCGTTGTTCGGTGGCAGTTGGTGGGTTGATGCCTGGCCAAGGGACAATGACAACCCGCCCCAAATCATAGGAGGCCCGCCGGATAGACCCAACGTAAACGAAATGGAGCGCAATTGTGTTGACCGGCACGATGGATTCTTAAACCAGCTTTTTTGTGATTGGTCCGTCAAAAAGGTCGGCGTTAAGGAGCTTTGGACGTTGAAATGGCATCGAAGTTACAACATCAACGGCCGCTGGACCAAGGCCGGCGGTGCTATGCCGGAGGACTGGCCGGTGTGGATGAGGAATTTCAAGGATTATTGATAATTTGGGTTGCATGGGCCCGTACGAGCCATTATAATACATGTTCTTCGGATTTTCAGGCAGAGATGCTGAGAGAAACAGGGTAACGTTAACGCAAAGGGAAGGAGTATTACGATGAGCAGGCAAAAAGCCTTCACCTTAATTGAGCTTCTCGTAGTGATTGCCATTATTGCGATCTTGCTGGCGATCCTGATGCCCGCTCTCAAGCGGGTCAAGGAGCAGGGCAGGCGCGCGGTTTGCCTCGGCAATCTGAAGCAATTACAGCTCGCCTGGAGCATGTATGCGGACGAGAACGACGACAAGGTAGTCAACGGCGAGGCCTATGGCAGCGGAGACGGCACCGCGCCCATACCCACAAGCGGTCGGCATGCAGGCGAGCAGTGGTGGACTGGTGACGACGTCGGAGATTTCTGGACCGGCGCAAGTTTATCCCAGGAACTCCAGGAAAGAGCAATTAGGGCCGGGGCCTTATATCCATACTGCAAGAGTGAAACGCTGTACCGATGCCCGACCGGTGTTCGCGGGGAGATGCGGACCTACACTATTACCGATGCTATCAATGGCCTTCGCAGGGACGGCACTTACAGGACTTTTGGCGGCCGCGAGGTTGGGGTCAGAGTGGGCGGAACAGTGCTGTGGATTAAGAGGAGATCGGAAATCACCGCTCCCGGCCCGGGGCAGAGGATAGTCTTTCTCGACGAAGGCCGGATAACTCCCGACAGTTATGCCACCCACTATCTGAATGAGCGCTGGTGGGACCCGCCCTTTGTCCGGCACGGTGACGGCACGAATGTTTCCTTTGCAGATGGGCACGCTGATTACTGGAAGTTCGCGGGTGGTAAAACGTTGGAGACCGGCAAGCTCGCGGCTGTCTCCGGCCTGAACGCCAACCCTTTGCACCAAATGCAGCCTGTAAGCGAGGATGACTTCCAGGATTTGTACAAGATGCAAAAGGCCGTCTGGGGGAAATTAGGTTACACGCCAAGGTTCACGCCGAGGTATTGATAAGCATTATCTCTCTGATTTTGTCGAACACATAAGAGGACGGTTATACAACCTGTCGCATTAAACAAAGACTGAGGAGACGGCATGAAGGTTAAACGCAAGGGGTTTACGTTAATTGAGCTTCTGGTGGTAATTGCCATCATAGCGCTCCTTATGGCAATACTTATGCCGGCGCTGCACCGGGCTCGTGAGCAGGGCAAACGCATTATGTGTGTCGGGAATCTCAAACAGTTGACGCTTGCGTGGATCCTGTACGCGGATGACTATGACGGCAAGATAGTCAACGGTGCGGCGGGCATAGACCGCACGGGAGAAAAGGCCTGGGCGGGCAGGTGTTGGGCCAGCGACTACGGATCCGGCGGGCAGTTGCCGGAGCAGCAACAGATAAGAGAGATCGAGGTAGGCGCCTTGTGGCCGTACGCAAAGACCCTGGACCTCTATCGTTGCCCGACTGGAACGCGCGGTGAGATGCTGACGTACGCAGCGATGGACGGCGTTAACGGGCTTTCCAGAACGGGGACTACGGCCAGGCCCGACATATTTCTTAAGAAGGTAACCAATATCAAGGGCGCCCATTCGGAAAGACTTGTTTACCTCGACGAAGGCTGGGTGACGCCGGACAGCTTCGCGACTCACTACGTGCAGGAGCAATGGTGGGACGACCCGCCGGTGCGGCACGGTGACGGCGTGACCTTATCATGGGCCGACGGCAGCGCCGGCTACCACAAGTGGATGGGCATCGATACTGTAAAGGCGGGCAGGGACCGCCAGCGCGGCCATCCAAGCAGCAACTATTCCCCGACAACCGACGAAGGCAAGAAAGACTTGCACTTCATTCAGAAGGGCTGCTGGGGAGGCTTAGGCTTTACTCCCACTGTGTGGTACTAAGCTTGCCGGAGTTTTCGGCTGAATTGAATAATCTGTTGATTTGATATAAAAGGCGGACACGACATCGTGCCCGCCTTTTCAATTGTTGTTTGTTTGAGCGGTCGTGGCTTAAACACAGACCTATATCACAACTCTTTGGTTACGTACGGCTTACTTTCGATTTTGAACGGTCCGGGCACTTCAACGGTTGCGGTGAACGGCCCGGCTGCACCTTCAGGCTCTCGCCACGAGAGCGAACATGTGCCGCCTCAGCCATACTCGAAATTGAAAGTGCGGTCGTACGTACCGTCCTTGTTCTTGATACGCAGTTTCGGCGCCTGCGGTCTGGAGCCGTTGCGAGTCGCTTCTATATACTCATCGAGCCGCCCCCGAAGCGCATAATTGAAATAATAGACTGAGCCGCCCTTTGTTGCCTGCGGCGTGCAGATAACCGGCTCGCCTAAATCCAGTCGGGTCGCCCCGCTCTCGCTGACTTCGAAGGTACCTTCGTTACCGAAATACTGCCCCGACAACGCCCACGTGTTGCCCTGGTCGTCCTTGCGCTCGGTCCTCCAGAGCCGGATACGGTACTTTCCCACGGGCAGTTGCCCGGTTCCGTTCTTCGGCGCGATCGTGACAAGCCCTTTGTCGCCTTCGGCGGCGAACCGAGCGATCGTTTCCGGCAGTTCGACCGACCCGTAAACCGCGTTCTCCCCTGCCGCTGAGGTTGCGAGTTCTCCGTTTTGGGAAATTTCAGTTCTGTCCGCAGCCTGTTTTGTCAGGACGAACGCAACCACTACAAGGGCCGCCAGACCGCCTCCAACAGCAAGCCAAAGGTGATTCTTGTTTTGCATAAGTACACCTCATCTCATGCCAACTCTTCCAACTGCGCTGATGCTGCTCAAGCAGGCAATACGCAGCTTCCATAAAGATGCTACAGGATTACCGCGTGTCCTGCAATATTTTATTCTCGGCAAGTTCGTGGATAATGTTTGGCGCGTGATGCTCGGTGAGGAGCCGGGAAGGGACGGCCCCTGGGGCCAGGCCCGGCAGTGCGGGAAGATGGGATCGAGAGAGTCTTCTAATTATTCGGCCTGGCGTTTATTAACGCGGCCAGAAGGAGATGCCTCAATCTGTCAACTGTGAGGTTGTTGAGGTAATCGTCTGTGAAATCAAACTTGAATCGGCCTCTGAAATTTCTGATTCGCCTCTTGAGTTCGTTTCTGTTCAGAGCGGCAATCGACGTTGCTTCTCTCTCAAAATACCGTTTCGCAGCCATCCCCGTAACCTTTGAAAAGCAGATTCTTACAAGTTGGATTCATGTCAACCATATCGTCCCCGGAACCCGGCAACTTCCGCAGGAAATCAGAGATGGTTCGGCAAGCCATTGAGTAGGGCTTGTTGAAAGACGCACGATTGCTTCGTCGCGACTAACCCCACAACGACAAAAAATGCGTTTTCAAGTTATTGAGAGCGATTCGAAGAATCACGCGGCTTCTCTCAATACTTTAGATTGGAAATTCTTCAACGGGCTCAACTGGGCTGTTTTCGAAGCAATTTTTTTTTGTCATTTCGCGGGCGGTCTGATAACGTTTGGCTATGAAGACAGAGAAGCTCAATTACGACTTGCCGGCCGAATTGATTGCCCAGAAGCCCCTGTCTGTCCGAAGCGACTCGCGGCTTCTCGTTCTCAATCGCGCAAGCGGCGATATCTCGGACAGCCGGTTCTGCCGGCTCGGCGATTTTCTGCGGCCGGACGATTGCCTTGTGCTCAACGATACGAAAGTCCTGCCGGCCCGCTTTTTCGCCCGGCGGCAGACCGGCGGGAAGCTCGAAGGGTTGTTTCTCAGTGAAGACGCCGACGGCATCTGGACGGTATATCTAAAGGGCGCCCGCAAACTAAAGCCGGGCGATGAGTTCTACCTGAAAGACACACAGAAAGCCGATTGCTGCACAGCCGTGCTTATCGAGAAGACGGGCGAAGGCAAGTGCCGCATCGAGTTGAAGACCGATATGGATACCCGGAGCATCCTTGAGAAGATCGGTTTTCCGCCGTTACCTCCGTATATCAAGCGGGACGACGATTCGACCACGGCGGAGGAAGACAGGCTGCGGTATCAAACTGTTTACGCTCGCAAAGCCGGGGCCGTCGCTGCTCCCACCGCCGGGCTGCACTTCACAGAGCCGCTGATGGAACAGCTCAAAGAGGGCGGCATTCGCTTTGCGTATATCACTCTGCACGTCGGAGCGGGGACATTCAAGCCGGTGACTGCCGAAGAACTTGAAGACCACCAAATCCACCAGGAACAGTTCAGCATCGACGAAGAAAATGCGGATATCATAAACGCCGCGAAAAGCAAGGGGCGAATCATCCCCGTCGGCACAACTTCAACGCGCGTCTTAGAAACAGTATCCTGTGGCCGTCAGATCGAGGCGACCAGCGGAACGACGGAACTATTCATCACCCCCGGCTATCAATTCAAGATGACCGACGCCCTGATCACGAATTTTCACCTGCCCAGGTCCTCCCTTCTGGCGCTTGTTGCGGCCTTCGCAGGGCTGGAAAACATCCTCGCCGCCTACCATCATGCTATCGAGCAGCGCTACCGCTTCTACTCCTATGGCGACGCAATGCTCATTCTCTGAGCCTACAGGATTCTCCTCGCCATGTGTAGGGTGGGGCTCGCCCCACCATTTTTTGATCGGTGGGCCAAGGCCCACCCTACCTTCTCTGATTCTCTGAGATTGGAGCAACAATGGACGAGGGGGACTATTCCCTCATCCCTAAGGGACAGGGGCGACAGGAGCGCCAGACCCTGCCCACACTCCTGACGGCCTCAAAATGCTCGTAGTCCTTTTGATTAGTCAAAAGGACTATGAACCTCCGCTCAACGGGAAACACTGTCTTTCGTGTCCACTGGAAACCTCGGCGTTACAAGATTCTTCTCGCCGGCGGCAGCTTTCTAATGACATTCGCGACGGCAAAACACAAAGGCACCGAAATCGCCACGGCCAGGGCGAACTTCACAAGGGGATACAGACTGATATTCCTTATAGCGAGTGCCACGAGAATGATGACTGGGCCGTGTATGATATACGCCGTATATGCGCTCGCGGACATTGCCGCCGTCAGCTTTCCCTGGCGATTGAGCCATTTGTGAAACAGGGCTGGCAGAGCGACAATCAGGGCCACGCCGGTAAACTGCTCCCAGAGGGCGTAGCCGAGGCACTGCCAGTGAAAGCCGCCCGCAAACTTAGTGATGTCTCCTGTGGGCGCCCCTCCCGCGACGAACAGGATGGGAAAAAAGACGAAGACAGATGTCACGGCCATGAAAAGCCAGAATCGTCCCATCGCATCCGGAATCCGCGTCAGCCAGTTGCATCGATAGGCGACAATTCCGACGATGAACATGCAGATATACTGCGGGAAGAAGGGAAACTGAAAATTCAAAGGTCCGAAACTCCAGCCGAGGGGCAGCCATATCCGTACGATGAAGCTGACGACTCCCAACGCAAGAGCAAAGAACAGAGGACAGAGAACAGAAGACAGAGAACAGACTTCTGACTTCTCGTCTGCCGGCGCGATCTTGGGGTCAGAGGGGCCATGCCCAAAGGCTGCGCCTTTGAGCCTGCCACCCAACGCACGCCACAGGGCGTAACAGACCGCGAAAATCAACAGGGCTTCGACAAACCACAGAGGGCCGGTGCCGATGTGAAACCCGCTGTAGTACCGCCCCAGGTAGCCGACGTACGAACCGGCGGACCCCCACGCGCCGACCTTGATAAGCGGGTAAGCAACAAGCGGGCCGATGAGAAAATCGTAACACAGCATTGGAATGCCCAGGCGAAGCAGCCGGTCTTTGAGAAACAGCCGTGGTCCTTTGCGGTCGTAGGAGCCGGGCGTGAAGTAGCCCGCTATCATGAAGAACAGGCCCATCGAAAAGGACTGGACTGTTGCGTTGTGCCAGCAGAGCGCGACAAACGATACGGCGTCCGGCTCCACAACCTCCTTGTAATACCATGAACCTGCCCCGCCGTAGGTTATGGACAGGTGGATCATGGCCACCAGCGCAATGAGGAGGATTCTCAGATTGTCGATGAACAGCAGCCGATTTTTTTCCATATCACACAGCGAGGCAGGAGTCTCGATAGTTCGTTCTTACACCTTGGGTTTCTCTATGGGCCAGGGAAGCACATCGCAGCGCTTCGCCGACTATAGCTGAATAGGAAACATTTCTTTCAATTCAACTCACTTTGGACGACGCCATCTATTCGTTGTGATCGGTGGACTCATATATTCTCACGATTTCCATTATTTCGAGAGTAGCGCCACACGGACGACCGTTGCGCCGCCCGACACAGATTGACAGACGTAGTTCAGATGTAATCGTTTAGCAGGTTTTCGAGTAACTCCTGGCGACCGCTTCGAAGCTCCGGCTCGCCATTTTCAAGAATGTAAGCCTCAAGCTCCTCAAATCCAACCTGCCTGCCTCTGATCTTAGACCCAAGTTCCTGATTCCAACCGCTATAGCGCTGCTCAACAGCGTTCTGGAAGGTTTTATCTTCGATTATCTTTGCGGCGTTTTTCAGCCCCCTGGCAAAAACATCCATCGCACCTATATGACCGTAGAAAAGGTCGATTGGGTCTATTGATTGACGTCTCACATGCGCATCGAAATTGAGGCCACCGGTCGTAAAACCACCGCCTTTGAGAATTATGTACATAGCGAGCGTTGTTTCGTAGACGTTGTTTGGAAACTGATCCGTATCCCAGCCCAGAAGCATGTCGCCTCGGTTGGCATCAACCGAGCCGAGTATGCCGTTGGCCACACAAAATGCCAGCTCGTGACAGAAATCGTGTCCGGCCAGAGTGGCGTGGTTGGCCTCGATGTTCAATTTGAAGTCTTCGACCAGATTATACTTCTGCAAAAAGGCGTAACAACTGCCTGCGTCGGAATCATACTGATGCTTCGTCGGCTCCTTGGGTTTCGGCTCAATGTAAAACTGGCCTTTGAAGCCAATCTTCTTCTTATAATCAACCGCCATCTGCAGAAGCAAAGCCATGTGGTCCAGCTCACGCTTCATATCGGTATTGAGCAGCGTATCGTAACCTTCACGTCCGCCCCAGAAGACATAACCCTCTCCACCAAGTTCTTTTGTTATCTCGATGGCTTTCTTGATCTGGCTGGCCGCATATGCGAAAACCTCCGGCGACGGATTTGTGCCCGCACCGGCCATGAACCGACGGTGCGAGAAGGCGTTCGTCGTACCCCAGAGAAGCTTCACTCCGGTGTCGGCCTGAAGTTTCTTGGCTTTCTCTGCAATCTTGTCGAGACGCCTATTGGTCTCAGCTAAGTCGTCCGCCTCGGGGGCAATGTCCCTGTCGTGAAAGCACCAGAAACCAACACCCAACTTGGTAAAGAACTCGAAGGCTGCGTCCATAGTCATATCCGCAATTTCCATCGGATCAGATGAGTCGTTGTAGTCGCGAATGATAGTGCCGCCTCCAAACTGGTCCGCACCAAGGTTCTTGAAGGTGTGCCAGTAGCAGACCGCGAAACGCAGATGTTCCGCCATCGTCTTGCCAAGCACAACCTCATCCGGATCATAACGCTTAAATGCGAGAGGATTCTTTGAGTCAGGTCCCTCGTATTTTATCTGTTTCACATTGGGAAAATATTCCGCCATTTCTTGCCACTCCTTTCTCCTGTCTCCTGTTTCACTTTACGAGACCCGGTTTACTCTCTCAATTGCTCATCCAAAACGTTTTTCCATGTTTCATACGCTTGCCGGTATGCGGAAGCGAGTTTTTCATTAGGCTCAATAGTCCTGACCGGCTCCAGGCCGGCGAAGGCGTCATCGGGGCCTTTGTAGATGCCGGCGCCGATGCCCGCTCCGCGTGCGGCGCCCTGCGAGCCGTCGGTGTTGTATAGTTCCACCGTCGCTTCGGTTACGGTCGCAAAAGCCTCTGCGAACAGCGGGCTGAGGAACATGTTGGCGTTGCCCGCCTTGACGGTGGTTAGTTTTATCCCCATGTCGCGCATTATCCCGAGGCCGTAGTTGAGCGCGAAGACGATGCCCTCCTGAGCGGCCCGCAGGAAATGGGCCTTCTTGTGCACGTTGAAATTCCATCCATGGACCGATGCACCGATATTGCGGTTCTCCAGAGTCCTCTCGGCCCCGTTGCCGTATGGGAGTATGACCAGTCCGGCTGCGCCGACGGGCGCCTGTGCGGCCAGTTCGTTCATCTGCTCGTAATCCAAACCGTCGCCCGCGACGAAATTGTGTTTGAGCCAACTGTTGAGAATGCCCGTTCCGTTGAGGCATAACAGGACGCCGTATCGCGGATTGTCCGCGGAATGGTTGACGTGCACGAATACGTTCACGCGCGAGCGAGGGTCGTAGTTTTTCTGGTCGCCGACTCCATAGACTACCCCGGACGTCCCCGCCGTTACGGCCACCTCGCCCGGCTGCAACACGCTCAGCGAGAGGGCATTGTTGGGCTGGTCGCCCGCTCGGTAGCTCACCACGGTCCCGGCGGCAAGGCCGAGTTCTCTCGCAGCCTCTTTTGTCAATTCGCCTTGGATAGAGAACGTCGGGACCGTTTCGGCGATAAGGTCGCCGGAGATGCCGTAGTTGTCGAGCACGAAGTCGGCTAACTCATCGCCTTCGAAATCCCACATGATCCCTTCCGAGAGCCCCGAAGGCGTGGTTCTTATCTCACCGGTCATCTTCATTGCGATATAGTCGCCGGGCAGCATCATCTTGTGAATCTTCGAGTAAACATCCGGCTCGTTTTCCATCACCCACTTTAGTTTCGACGCTGTGAAGTTGCCCGGCAGGTTGAACAGGCGCTTGAGGCACTTTTCTTCGCCGATTGTCCCCGCCGCCTGCTCTCCTATCTGAACCGCCCTGCTGTCGCACCAGATTATCGAGGGCCTCAATACCTGCTTGTTCTTGTCCACGACAACGAGGCCGTGCATCTGATAAGAAATGCCGATTGCCCGCACGTCGCCGGCGTCGAATTCGGCCTTAGCCTTAATTTTCTGCGTGGCGGTTTTGACGTGCTCCCACCACGTGGAAGGTTGCTGCTCGGCCCAGCCTATTTCTTTCGCGATGATGTCCAGCTCCTTCTCGGGCGAAGTCGCCGCCGCCAGAACCTTGCCCGTCTCGACCTCCATCAGCGTGGCCTTTACCGACGAGCTTCCAACGTCATATCCCAATAACAATGCCATTTAGCTATCCTTCTTTCGTCCTCGTTTTGCCCACGCTGCCAATGCGACTCATCATAGTCATCGACGGCCGATTGTCAAGTTTTGGCCGGTCTTTCATTCATACTCCCATTTGAGTATCCATGGGTCTTGTGTTTGCTTCTGGAACTCCTTGAGTCTGGCCTGAAGCCTGGTCAGCACTTCTTCGTATTTGGGATTTTCGGCCAGGTTATTTACCTCATGCGGGTCGTTCTCCAGGTCGTACAGCTCGAATTTCGGCCGGTGCAGATAGGCCTCGACGGTGCGTTTGCCGTAGTACTTGCTTCGGCTTTGAATCGTCGCCTGCCAGGTCGAGGCGGCCCACAGGTCGCTTGCGAACGGATAGTCCAGCCCGTGCGCGATGTTCCAGATCAGCTTATACTTGCGTTCGCGAACGACTCGCATCGGGTAGTACATCGTTATCTCGTGGAAGGTGTGCGAGGCGTAAGTCACGTCCCAGCCTCTGGCGTGTTCCTGCTCCAGCACCGATCTGAACGAGCGGCCCTGCAGGTTGGCATTCGCGGGCCGGGCACCGGCGAAATCGAGAATCGTCGGGGCCAAATCCGCAAAGTTGACCAGCGCATCACATGCAATCCCCCTGTTCTTCTGGCTCGGGCTGCGAACGATGCACGGCAGATTCATCCCCGGCTCGTACAGCGTTGTCTTGGCTCCCGGAAAAGCGACGCCGTTGTCGGAAATGTAAATGACGACGGTGTTGTCGTACTTGCCGGCTTCCTTCAGAACGCTCAGCAGCCGCCCCACTCCCTGGTCAACGCGGCAGACCGATTGATAGTACTGCGCCAGCTCCGCGCGGCACTCCGGGATATCCGGCAGGAACGGCGGAACGATTACGTCTTTCGGGTCGTACTTCACTTCTTCTACACCCGGATAGCCGTCTTTGGCCCGATTGCCGAACCGGTCCGGCTTTCCGGGCAGTTCCTCCGCCACGCCGCCCCCGCGATGCGGGTCGCTCGTGCAGAAGTACAGGAAGAACGGCTTGCCGCCCTCGGCGCCGATGAAGTCCCGGCAGTTGTCCGCCATCTGGACGGGACTGCGTTCGTTGGCCGGCAGCGTGACATCGAACTTGTAAACCTCATCGGGCGCGACGTGATACTTGCCGATTCGTCCGGTTCGATACCCGGCCTGCGTAAGCATTACCGGCAGGGACTTAACATCCGGAAAAGAAATGAAGTGATGATACGCATGTTGATGGCCGTACTGCCCGTTGGCGTGATTGTACATGCCGCTCAGAATCACCGAACGGCTTGCGCTGCAACTGGCCGTAGTGCAAAAGGCGTTCGTGAACCGCACACCTTCGGCCGCGAGAGAATCCAGGTTCGGCGTCTTGATGACCGGGTTGCCGTAGCAGCCTAAGGTCTCACGCCCGTGGTCGTCACTGACTATCAGGACCACGTTGGGCCTGCTGTCTTCACGAGCAAGTGTTCTGTCCGAAGTCAACGCCGCGCCGACAACTGCGGATGCACCCACGGCACAACCCTTCATAAAGTCACGCCGACTAATCGATTTACCGTTCATGATGTTTACCTCCGAAACCGTTAATACTTTCGATCCAACTTGCAGCCTTCCATCAAGCCCTCAGCTCGACCCCGGCCGAAACATCCCGCTCCCATGCGGCCAGCTCGTCTTTAAGCTGCTTGACCTTTGCCTGTTCGACTTCGGCAAGGTCGTTCTTCTCGCCGAGGTCATGATCAAGATTGTAGAGTTTTACGTTGCTGCCCTGGACCAGTAATTTCCACGGGCCTTTTCGTACGGCTCTTTCTTTCAGGTATCGCCAGAACAGGGTTCGCTCGGGCAGTCTTTCATTCTTCGTCAACTTCGGCAGTAAATCCACGCCGTCGAGTTTGCGTCTTGCGGGCAGTTGTGCTCCGGCGATTGAAGCCATCGTGGGCAGCAAGTCCATTCCCAAAACAGTCTGATCGGCTACAGTACCGGGCTTTATTCTTCCCGGCCAGTATGCGACAGCCGGTACCCGGTGCCCCCCTTCCCACAGGCTGCCTTTGTAGCCTGAAAGCTTGCCGTTGGAGCCCTGTTTGGTGGCGCCGTTGTCGGAGCAGAAGAAGATGAATGTTTTGCACTCCAGACCAAGTCGTTTGACCGTCTCGATAATTCGCCCCACGCTCTCGTCCATGACCTCGACCATTTCCTTGTAAGCCCGGGTAATCTCATCGCCTTTGGCCTTTCTGCCCTGCTTGCCGCCGGGCAGACGCTCGGGCGGGTCGGTTCGGCCCTGGTACGGCGAGTGCACCGACTCGTGCGGCAGATACAAACAGAAAGGCCCGTCTTTGTGCCGTTCTATGAAGTCGATTCCGTGCCGGGTAATCAGGTCGGTCGTGTAGCCCTCTTCGGGGAGTTTTTCGAGATTCTTCCACCAGTCCTCGAAGCCGGCGCCGTCGAGGTGCGAGTGATAATCCACGTTGCCGCTGACATAGCCGCGGAACTCATCGAATCCCTGCCGTGCCGGGTTGAATTCCACGTTGTAACCCAGGTGCCACTTGCCGAAAATGCCCGTCGCGTAGCCGCGGCTCTTGAGGACCTCGGCGAAGGTCACTTCCTCCAGGTCCATTCCCGTCTCGCGGGTCGGGCCTTTTGCGTAGATGACGCCTTCGATGCCGGCCCGCTGCTGGTAGCGCCCTGTCAGAAGCGCCGCCCGCGTCGGACTGCACACGGGACAGTTGGAGTGATAATCCGTGAATTTCATACCGCCTTTGGCCAGCGCATCGATATTCGGCGTCTTGATCGTTGCGCTGCCGTAGCAGCCAATGTCACCGTATCCGAGGTCGTCGGCCATTATCAAAATGATGTTAGGCCGTGACGCCTTTGAGTCATCGCTCGAAGCGGCCATAGAGCAGCCGAGGTTCGGCAGCATAGCGGCTGCCGCCGGCACGGCGAGTAATTTGATGAAGTCGCGTCGATTCATAATCACACTCCCATCTTGTTTTCCTGAATCCATTATTCGACACCAGCCGTCGCGGCCGGTATAAATGTAGCCGTCCTTACCTCTCCGCCTTCCGCCCATTTGGCCATGACGCTTCGCCCCGGTATATCAATGTCTTGATAACGGCGGGATTCCTGTGAGAAATTCGCCACCATTTCCACGCCGTTGTCGAATACGGTGCGCTGCAACTTCCTGTCGGAGCTTAGCCAGTCGAAATCCGTCATCTGCGCAAAACCCGCTTTCTTGTGCAGTGGCGAAAAGAACTCATAATGTCTTTTCATAATCTCTTTATGCTTGTCAAACTCATCCAAATTCATGTGATACATCGGCGGCACCATGTACAGCAGCTCCGTCAATGCCACAGCATCGAGCATATTGTTGTATTTGAGACTGCCGTTCGCCCATTGGTGAGTCGTCACAACCGAATCATGGAAGACGATCTCGTAGAGCGGCAGGCGAAACCGCGGGTCATAGAAAAAATACTGATACTGCTCCTTCATCGGAACCTGCTTGACGAATACATTTGGCCCGTCGGGGGGATAGTACTGGCCCAGGTAGTATTTCGAATCCTTGTTGCTCAAATCAGGATCGCCCCATCCGAATACAGGCCCGAACATCCCTTCAGCCACATGAATCACCGCCGCCGAGTACGAGCTGCCGCCCTCCGAGCCGACCACAACATTAAACGTATCGCCAATCCACGCAAGCCGCTCTAAACGCGCTCTTACATCGTCCGCCTGGCTTGCCCGGTGAAAAGGCGAGTAATCATCGTAAACCTCGCCGTAAGCATCACAATCGACAAAATAATAACTGTAAGGGACATTTTTCATGTTTTCTCTGACGCGTTTCTCGACGTACGGCCTGGCGGCAATCGGACTGAGCTTGAAGCCGGCCCCCTTGAATCCGCCTCGTTTCTTTCCGTCTTTGCGGACGATAGGTCCCTTCTCAAAAAGTTCCCTGTCAAACTGTGCAGTAGTCCACGTACTGTCCGTGCCGCGCATAGAAGGATTGTGAATGCTGTGATACGAATCATACGGACCGAACAAATAGCCCATACGGTTCGCATATTCCGCCACGGCGGGACGTCTTTCGACGCCTTCCCAGCCCTCGAGACACAGCCTCATCCGGTCGAAACCGTTTTCCTTAAACCTATCTAACATCTTGATTGAGACCCCGTCACCCCATTGCCCGGGCGGCAGCATGAACTGCTCGAACGCCGCGTACAGAACGAGGCTGTTCGTTCGACACAACTCGGCCGTTGACAGCACGTCACGGCCGCTTTCGAGCAATCCAACAGCTTCGTCGGGCAAAGTGACGCCTCGCCAGAACGCTTCGTTGCAGAAATCCTTCATCGCCAGCAAACGGGACAATTCATTAGCCACCTGGCCTTTGAGATATTGGGACGGCCACTGGGCGGCGGCGATTTCGACCACTTCTGACCAGCGATCCGGCGTCATAAGTTGTTGGATTCTTTTGCCGGGCGATGT
>JBDREF010000238.1:0-15628 GCA_043820045.1 Planctomycetota bacterium
GGGTGTTTGCCTGTTGGCCGCCTCCTGCAATTCTGGGAGGGAACAAATGAAAGCCGAGAAAAATTCCGGCAAGGACAAAATCAAACTCGTGACCCTCGATCCGGGGCACTATCATGCGGCCCTGGTGCAGAAGAGCATGTACGAGCAGGTGGACCCCGTGGTCAGAGTCTATGCTCCCGACGGGCCCGATGTACAGAACCACCTGGAACAGATCCAAAGGTTCAACGAACGTGCCGAAGATCCGACTCATTGGCGGCAGGAAGTCTATAAAGGCGAAGATTTTCTTGAAAGAATGCTCGCCGAGAAAGATGGTGACATTGTCGTGCTCTCCGGCAACAACCGTAGAAAAGCCGAGTACATCAAGGCATCCGTCGATGCCGGTTTCAACGTCTTCTGCGACAAACCGATGTGCATCGACGCTGAGGGCTTCAGGTTGCTGGAGCAAGCCTTCGCAACTGCCGAGAAAAACGATCTGTTGCTCTACGACATCATGACCGAGCGATTCAACACGACCTGCATCCTGCAAAAGCTTCTCGTCCTCAACAAGGACCTCTTCGGCGAGATGCAAGCCGGCTCGCCGGAAAACCCAGCCGTCGTCAAGGAGAGCGTACACCATTTCTTCAAATACGTCGCAGGCGCACCTCTGAAGCGACCCGCCTGGTACTTCGACACGACCCAGCAGGGCGAGGGACTTGTGGACGTGACTACGCACCTGATTGATCTGATGATGTGGACGTGTTTCCCGGAGCAAACAATCGATTATCGTAAGGACATTGAGATAAACAAAGCCAGACGCTGGCCCACCACGCTTACACGGGAGCAATATGAGAAAGTAACGGGCGTGCCGGACTTTCCCGACTATCTCAAAGACGATCTGAACGACGACGGAACCTTGCCCTGCTATGCCAACGGCGAAACGACCTTCACGATGAAAGGTATCTGTTTGAAGCTGTCCGTGACATGGAATTTCCAGGCGCCCCAGGGCGGTGCTGACACACATACCTCGCTGTTTCGAGGGAGCAAGGCCCATGTGATCATTCGCCAGGGCAAGAAGCAGGACTACCGGCCGGAAGTATACGTCGAGTCCGCCCCGGGAGGAGAAGCCGCTAAAGTGGCCGCTTCTCTGAAAAGAGCCGTTGCCGGGCTGCAGAGAGAATTCCCCGGCTTGAAAGCAGAAAGCGCCGGAGACGGCTGGCACATAGTCATACCGGATAAGTGCCGGGTCGGGCACGAAGCTCATTTTCGAAACGTCATGGAGGCGTATCTGCAGTACCTGGCCGAGGGCTGGCTGCCCGACTGGGAAGTTCCCAATATGCTTGCGAAGTATTACATAACCACCCGGGCGCTCGAACTGGCCCGGCAGTAAGACGTTAAATGAATCCAACGGGAGAACCTGCCGAGATGACTACAGAGGGAGAAAAGAGGCAAACGCTGGCACTGATGGGCGGTGAGAAGTCCGTGAAATCGGAGCGGCCGGATATTTTCACATGGCCGATTATCACCGACCGGCACGAGCAGGCGGTTATGGATGTGGTGCGGGCGCGACAGATGAGCGGCATAGAAATAACGAAGGAGTTCGAGAAGAAGTATGCCGGGATGCTCGGCAGAAAATACGGCCTCGGTTACAACAACGGCACCGCGGCCATCCTGGGCGCCATGTACGGGCTGGGCGTCGGCGTCGGCGATGAGGTAATCTGCCCGAGCATCACATTCTGGGCCTCGATAGCTCAGGCCTACACGCTCGGAGCGACGCCGGTTTTCGCGGATGTCGATCCCGATACGATATGTATCGACCCGAAGGACATCGAGCATAGAATAACGCCGAGGACGAAAGCAATTGTAGTCGTGCATTATGCAGGCATGCCTGCCGACATGGACGCTATAATGAAGATCGCCGGCAAACACAACCTGAAGGTCCTCGAAGACTGTTCCCACGCGCACGGGGCGTTGTACAAGGGCAAAGAGATCGGCACGTTCGGCGAAGCTGCGGCCTTCTCCCTTATGACCGGCAAATCGCTGGCAATCGGAGAGGCGGGGATACTATTTACCGACGACCGCAGAGTTTACGAGCGGGCCATCCTGTTCGGGCATTATATTCGTCAGGATGAAATTACGTTGGATGAACTCAAGCCTTTCGCCGGACTGCCGTGCGGCGGAGGGAAACACCGCATGCACCAGTTGAGTTCGGCTTTCGGGCTGGTTCAGTTGGAGCTTTTTCCCAAACAGATGGCTGAAATAGACAGGGCGATGAATTACTTCTGTGACTTGCTTGAGGACAGTCCGGGAATCAGGCCCATGAGGCCGGCAAAAGGTACAAGCACGACCAAGGGAGGCTGGTACTATCCGCATTTCAAGTACGTGTCCGAGGAGTTGGGAGGACTTTCATTGTCGCGGTTCTGCCAGGCCGTTCGGGCGGAAGGCTCGATCTGCAATCCGGGCTGTAACAAGCCCCTTCATCTGCACCCATTGTTTACAACTCAGGATGTTTACGGGCACGGCCGGCCGACGCGAATCGCTTATCTCGACGAGTCTGCGAAGATCGAACAATACGTGGAAAAGCTGCCGGTCGCGGAGAGCATAGGACGCCGTATCTTCGAAGTCCCGTGGTTCAAGCACTGTGATCGTGACATAATCGAAGAGCACGCGAAGGCCTACAAGAAAGTGATAGAAAACCATCAGCAGTTGTTGGCTGGCGACGACGAAAAGGATGCCGACGTCGGAGGATACAGCAGCTTTTTCAGCAGCCGCAAGAACACGTGACAATGTTGTCTCCCGTAGCCGGTCACAACGAATCCTGAAGTCTCCGGGCACGCTCCTGCAATTGCTGCAAGCGTTCGGAGCCGATTGCCCTGTGATAGCGGAGGCTGGCGTATTCGACATACCAGTCCGATATCCTCGTCCAGAGCCCGTCGCCTGATTCTCTTGCGCGGAGCCGGCTGGCAAAAACGTGCAGTGTCTCGCTGATCTGTCGCTGCAATCCGGCGGACCCGAGCTTGCGATCCATTTTTGCCAGAATCCTGTGCAAGGTCACGAGTGCAGGGCTTCTCGCCGTCCTCGCTTGTCCCCGGTCTCGTGATTTCCTTATTCTGCGGTATCGGGACAGTCCCATCCAGAATGCCCCGCCCAGGATCGCGACCGGCAGGAGCAAGCCGGCAAACAGGCCGTACGACTCGAACAGCCAGCTTAGCAACCCGAAAAGGCCGTATTCATATAAAGCCTGCAGTAGCCGGCCGAGCAGTGCTCCCGTGCCGCCGCTGATGCGCCCCAACTGTTCGAATGCCGAGGCGACGGACGCATCCTCCCCTACCGTGGCTTCGACAATCGTCCACTGGTTTCGTTCCTGGTCCCATGCCTCCGCCCATGCGTGGGCGTCCATGTTCCGCGCGACCCACAGTTCGGTTTCCGGGTCCTGCTCGGTGACAAGAAATCCTGTGACGTAACGTGTCGGAACCTCTCCGAGCCGCAATAGAATTGCGGCGCCCGAGGCAAAGTACTCGCAATATCCGGTGGACGCTTCCAGTAGGAAGTAGGTCAGCTTGTCCCGGTCCGCCGGGACGTCCAGGCCGAGCAAATAGGTGTAGTTGGTATGGAAGTGCCTGACGACAGCGTCGATTTTCTCGGCCGTCGTGTTGCAGCCGACAAATATTCTTGCGGCCAGTTCGCGGATGCGCGGATCAAGTTGAGTGGGAACGTTCAGCATCCTGTGGCCCTGCATTCCGGCAGGAGGTTTCTGATGAGGCGATTTCGCGTAGCCGACGCGGTAGTTCAGGCCGGGACGCAATTGCTGGGCGTACATGATGTCATTGTCGTCCCGCAGCAGCAAATTCAGAGGCGCTTCGACAAATGATGTTCCCAGCGGTGTGAACACAGCGTCGGCGAGCTGCGATTCGTGCCGAATGGTCATGTACTCGCAGTCCGACACATCTTTATCGTCGAGACGAAAGATGTTCTTCCTGCCGGCAAAATACATTCCGAAAGCCCTGTTCTGCTCGGGGAAGACCGGCTCTTTGTGCGACCAGTCGTGCCATTCGGATTCACGGTAGAACTCGAATGCCTTGGCTCTCAGGTAGCCCGGGCAACTGTCGCACGAGATGCTCAGCGCCGGCGTCGGGTCCTGGTCTCCCTTGATGGTGAGCACGCTGGAGAGTTTGCCGCTGGTAGAGAAACCCACGTGTGACAAACCGTCCGATGAACTCTCCGAGACAGTGGTTCCCCTCCAGAACCAGACGGGCAGATAGTTGAGGACCTCCACGTGGCGGTATAGTATCGAGCTGGTGATCCAGCCGCAATTAGCGGCGGCGATGAGTATCAGGGTGAAAGCAAGCCAGCGGGACGTGCCCGCCGTGCGCTGTGGAACCGGCGTATGTGCCGGCCCATGTAAGGTCGTCGCGTAGAGCACGACCAGTACGACGCTAAACAGCTCCGAGAGGCGGAACGCAACGTACATATCGTCGAGCAGCAGGACCTGCCCGGCTGAAATCGTGATGGCTACGTGAAACAATCCCAATGAAGACGGGAGCCGGTGCGGCGATCCGAGAAATAATATCAGGATCATTGAAGCCAGGAAGTATCGGGCTATTGTCTGCCAGGCAAACGCAGCGGCCTGCTCAAAAGCTATACGGCCCCCGGATCCGCCATAGCGATAGCCAACTGAGAACACTATTGCCAGGACGAGCAGGAGTAACGATGTGATAACGCGTCGTTCCGGCTTTATGTCCCACGTGAATCGTCGCTGCAGGCCTAAGAGACCCAGCATACACAGGATCGCCGGATAGGCAATGTCCCCGGAGACAAGCCCTGTCAATACCGAGCTGGTCAGCATCATGATGACGGCGATGGCTTTTTGTGCCTTCATAAGTGCTTTATCTGCCCCGTCAGGATATCTTCGGGAGAGAGCATATGTACATTCCCTGTCCGGTCCGGATTGTCCCGGCCGCCGCGCATCTGGTCAGTTTCGCCGATAAGCAGTACCGTGCAGTGGCAGCCCGCCTGGCCGGCCAGATCCAGCAATCGCCAATGCGTTTCGGTCCAGCTCAGCAGAATGAAAAAGACCTCGGATATCTCGCTGAACCTGCCTGCCAATATTGGCGCTGTTTGCTCGGCGCTATCGCCGCCCGACGGCTCGACCCCCGCCAGGATATCGTGTATCTTGTCGAGGCGTACGTTGCGGGACAAGCCGGTGAACTCATGCAGGTCCCTGCCTGCAACGAGCAGGTCGATCAGGCAGCCGTCGTTGATTGTGAACGCTACGGACGCGCAAAGAGAGACGGCGGCTTCGAGTTCCCTGATCTCGTTCGAATTCTGTCCCGACGCGGCTTTGGGTACGCTCGTATCCAACACCATCGCGACGTAGTTGTCGAAATCATCGTGGTATTCCTTACTGACAGGCACCGACAGGCGGGCCCAGGCGCGGGCATCGATTCTGCGCATGGAATCCCCCGGCAAATAAGGGCGGTTTCCGGCATATTCGGGGAAAATTCCCGTTCGACCACCAAGCTTCTCGCCGCCGGTGCGGACGTTCCTGCTCAAACGGCTCGCGGGGATTCGGAGCATTGAGAACGGCGGCAGGACGACAAGAGTCTCTTCCCCGCCTTGTGCGATGCCGAAACGGAGCAGATTAAAAGGAAAGCTGGATTGGCAAACCGGCTGCCTGATTCGATAGTGGCCGCGCCGGACGGCCCGTATCTCAATGTTTACCTCAGCAGTCTCGCCGGGCCCCAGGCGCCGAATCAATTGGCCCCCTGCCACCTGTTCGATTGCCTTGGGCAGATAGTCCCATCCAAGCCAGAGATGGTACGCCGGCAAGCGGGCGATATTCCTGAGCGTATATGTCAGTTGCACCGTCTGGCCGGCGACGATGCGGTCCGGGAAATTGCCGCTTACCTGTATCCTGGGACGTAAAGCGAGGCCGACGAGCAAAGCCGTTATCATCACCCAGACAAGCGCCGAGAGTACTCCAAAAGCGGGAAAGACCAGGGCCGTGAGGGCGACAAAACCGATTCCGACCAGAATCATCCTGCCGGCGTCAGTCAGGCCAACCGTCAATCTGCCATCGGTTCTGCTCATTGTGGGACTCGCCTCATCAAACGGGTACTTTGATATGGCCGACGATATCCGTGATAATCTGCCTGGCGGTAATGCCGCCGTGACGTGTCTTGGAGGTCGGAATCATACGATGCGGCAGGACGTAGGGCACGAGCCACAAGACATCGTCGGGAATGACAAAATCGCGCTGCTGGAAATACGCGCGGGCCCGGGCGGCTTTGGACAACATCAGGGTTCCTCGCGTGCTGATGCCCAGTTGCAGACGATTATCACGGCGGGTCGCATGAACGATCTCGACGATATACTCAAGGATGCCGTTGTCGGTGTGAACCTTGGCCACCTCCTGCTGAATCTGCCGGACCTGTTCGAGCTGAAGCACCGGATGTATCTTTTCCAGCGGCTCGTTAAGGGCATGCGACTTTAGAATATCGACCTCGACTTCGACCGCCGGATAGCCTATGTCAAGTCGTACCAGGAATCGGTCCATCTGGGCTTCGGGTAAGGGATAAGTACCGTGAAATTCGATAGGATTCTCAGTGGCAATAACCATGAAAGGTTTCGGCAGCGGATGACGCTGACCTTCAATCGTCGCCTGGTTCTCATTCATCGCCTCCAGCAGGGCCGACTGGGTCCTGGGTGATGCGCGGTTGATCTCGTCGGCGAGAAGGATATTGCAGAATATCGGCCCGGGAGAAAACCTGAAGTCCCCGCTGACCGGATTGTAGATCGAAGAGCCGAGAATATCGGCAGGCAGCAGGTCGGGTGTGAATTGTATGCGGCGAAACTTGGCATCAATGCTTTTGGCCAGCGCATTTGCCAAGGTCGTCTTCCCCACGCCCGGCACGTCCTCGATTAGCACCGAGCCCCCCGCCAACAGCGCGACAATCATTACGTCGATGCATTCTCCCTTGCCGTATATAACGCTTTGCAGATTCTCTTTGAGGGGTGCCAGCAAAGGATTTTCCGTGCGTGTGGTTGTCAACTCTTTTCTCCTGAAACAGCCGTTAAATTCGGTCTTAATCTCATGAGCCGGATTATAACTTACTACGCTTGACTCGTTAACCAGGTTCTGAGACAGCGAGACATTTTTTCTGCAAAATCTCACGTGTGCCGGGGCCGCTGCCGTCGTCCGCAGTTCTAATCGGCCGCAATGCCGCCGTGCCGACCTAAGCGGCGGAGGCTGCACACCAATTTCTCGCCGGATGGATTGTACCATCAGTGCAAGTATGATACATTGTTCTTCCATGAAGGACAAGATTATTCACCGCCGCGCTTTCCTGAGAGAAACGGCCCGCGCCGCCCTGGGGGTAATAAGTCTTCCGTATGTTGTCCCGTCGCCAGCGTTAGGAAAGGCCGGTCAGGTCGCCCCGAGTAATCGGATTACGGTCGGCTGCATCGGGCTGGGCAACCAGGGCTCTGCAGTGCTGCGAGGATTCATGGGTAACGGCGGCGCGCAGATAATCGCGGTTTGCGACGTCCATACAATCAAGCGGGAGGGCACGCGGCAGGCCGTGGAGGAACATTACGCCGACAAGCACGGCACGGTATTCGAAGGAACGGAAGGCTGGGTCCACGTCAGGCGGGGATACATCGATGCAAATCCCAAGTCGATTTTGCAGTCGCAGATTGGTTCGGATGAGATTCAACTGTACAAGAGCAACGACCATGTCGGGAATTTCCTCGACTGTATCAGGAGCCGGGCCGAGACCATCTGCCCTATCGATGCCGCGGTGAGGGTGGACACAATTTGCCATATAAGTGATATAGCCACGCGACTCGAACGCAAACTCACCTGGGACCCGGAGCAAGAGCGATTCATCAATAACGAGACGGCCAACTGCCTGCTGGCTCGCTCGATGCGAAGTCCGTGGCACTTGTAGCCTTTGAATCTTAACAGACGTAAGTAGAATAAAGAAAGGGACAAAAGTGAATACGAGATTGAGAGATGTCATTATGGTACTATCTGTTGCTTCCTGTTTGTCGCTCCAGGCCGGCGTCCTGAAGGCCGCTATATCCGGTGATGAGTTGCAGAAAATCCGCAAGGCGATTCCGAAAGAGGCCGCCGTAAAGCCCCTTAGGCCGCGAAAGCTCCTCGTATTCAACCGGGCGAAGGGACTCATACACACATCTATCCCTTATGCCACAAAGGCGCTGGAGCTTATGGCGGAAAAGACCGGGGCGTTCGAAATGGTCGTGAGTGACGATATGTCTATCTTCAGCCCGGAAGGTCTGAAACCGTTTGACGCGATTTGCTTCAACAACTCGAACCGGATGGACTTCACCGACGACGCTATGCGCAAGAGCTTGATGGATTTTGTCAGGAGCGGTAAAGGTGTGGTCGGCGTTCATGCGGCTACGACCAACTTCTCCAGCAAGCCGCCGGTTGGCGGCGTGGACTGGCCTGAGGCGGGCGAGATGATGGGCGGGATCTTCGCCGGTCATAACTGGCGGTCCGGCCAGGGGCAGTGGGCCGTGAAAATTGACGAGCCCGATCATCCGCTCAACGCCGCGTTCGGCGGCAAGGGTTTCAAAATCGCCGACGAGATTTATATGTATGAGAATTTTCAGAAGGACAAAGTTCGTGTGCTGCTGAGCCTGGATTTCAGCGATCCGAAGACCGCCGGCGTCAAGCAGGAGCAGACCTATGTCCCCATATCCTGGGTGCGAGACTGGGGCAAGGGCCGGGTCTTCTACTGCTCTTTGGGCCACGACAATCACGTCTTCTGGAACGCCGCAGTGCTCAGGCACTACCTGGACGGAATCCAGTTTGCCTTAGGCGATTTGCCCGTCGATACTAAGCCGCTCCCGCGGCAGGACCCGGTTAGGCCTCGCGGCGACCAGACCGCTATCAACGAAGACTGGGGAAGCCTGGTTTGGCTCGCCGGCAAGACAATCGGCAACGCCGAGGGGCTCGTGCTGGGACGAGTCACCATAAAGGCCGGCAAGTCCAACCCACGGCACCGCCATCCGAAGACCGAGGAAGTGCTCTATCTGCTGAAGGGCCGTTTGGAGCACACGATGGGCAACGAGACCCTTACCTTGTCGGCGGGCGACACAATAACCATCCCGCCGGGAGTTTTTCATAACGCAGCCTGTATCGGCCGCGAAGACGCAGATATGATAGTAGTTTATTCCGAGGGGATACGCGATTTCGAGCCGGAGTAAGATACGTTCCTGTGAAGCCGGGCACAACGGTAAGGGACGATTACATCAAAAAGCATCGCGTTTCCTGACCGACTGCATACTGTGAGATATCCCTGGAAATCCCACGCAAATTCTGGTATATTGCCTCGGCGATGTTTTGCCCGGCAGAAAGACGGATATCGATGGGTCTAATGTAGCTGATGAAGTGTATAGTGCTTTTTAACGACACTGTCGCCCATGATATCAGAGAAGGTTCCTATATATGAGGTGGAAGCGAAGATGCCAGCCAGAAAAACCCTTTTGACAGCCTTGTTGTTTTCTGTTTCCTGCTTTCCGTTGTCACTGACTGTCGGATATGAGGCTTCATTCGCAAAAGCTGCGTCCGACCTGGAACTTGTTAATTTCGCCGCTATGAAACTGGCGATAAGGGACCTTGCGAAGAATTTCCCGGAAGATTACCAAAACGGCGATGAATACCTCATGGCCGTTGACAAGTATGAAAAACGCCTTCCGCAGCTCAAGGTCGCACTGAGTCGCGGAGATCAGGCGGCGGTTCGGCAGGCTGATGAAATCATGGCTCTACAGCGGAGGGCCCTGCTTTGCAACCCCCTGCTGGACTTTGACAGGCTCCTGCTCATTAAGCGTAAGCCGCTCGGCGACCCCCGGCGTTCGACAGGAGACCCCGAGAACGACAAGGGCCTGGGCAAGTTCCTGGGCCTGCCGCAGCAGAGTTCGTGGCAGCTCCACACTATGACTGAAATTGACGGCTGGGAGAATGAAATCGCCGTTCTCTCGCCGGTGCGACCGGAGGGCAGTCTCGGTACCGTTTATAGGCCGTCCGGCGGCAAGCTCGCCAACGAGATGGATTTACATTTCGATGCTGAGAAGGTAATGTTCTCCATGCCCGATAGTCGCAAGCTCTGGCAGATCTTCGAGATCAATATCGATGGCACGAATCTGCGTCAGGTTTCGCCCGACGACCAGCCGGATGTGCACAACTTCGACTCATGCTACCTGCCCAACGGCAAGATCGCGTTCATATCAACCGCCCCTTTCCAGGGCGTCCCATGCAATGCGGCCGTCAACGTAGGTATGACTTATGTGATGGATGCCGACGGAACGAACATTCGGCAGCTCTGTTTCGAGCAGGACCACAATTTCTGCCCTACCGTGCTGCACGACGGGCGCATTCTCTACCTGCGATGGGAATACACGGACATACCGCACGTCTGGGCCCGTTTCCTGTTCACGATGAATCCGGACGGCACTACGCAACGCGAATACTACGGCAGCGGCGGCTACTGGCCCAACAGCATATTTTTCGCTCGTCCCGTGCCGGGCCATCCTACAAAAATAGCCGGTATCGTGACCGGACATCACGTCGGAAGGGTCGGAGAGCTGGTTGTTCTCGACCCGGCGCTGGGGCGGACCGCCACCGACGGAGTCGTGCAGCGAATCCCCGGGTTTGGCGGGAAGGTGGAGCCTCTCATCGAAGATAAACTGACACTCGATACCTGGCCGAAATTTCTCCACCCCTGGCCTCTGAGCGAGAATTATTTTCTCGTTGCCTGCAAGCCAAGGCCGCAGGACCTCTGGGGTATATATCTGGTGGACGTTTTCGATAACATGGTCCTGCTCAAGGAAGTGGAAGGCTATGCACTGCTTGAGCCGATTCCCATCCGTAAGATCGAGCGGCCGCCGGTAATTCCCGACAGAATCGACCTGGGCCGTAAAGATGCCATTGTCTATCTCGAAAATATCTACAAAGGCCCCGGCCTGAAAGACGTTCCGACCAACGCCGTCAAGAAGCTGCGCCTGTTCACCTACCACTTCGCCTATCACAAGGTAGCGGGAATCAACCACCGCGTCGGCGCCGACGGCCCCTGGGAACCCAAGCGAGTGCTCGGCACGGTCCCGGTAGAGCAGGACGGCTCGGCTATGTTCCGAGTTCCCGCGAACACGCCGATATCCATCCAGGCGCTCGACGCCGAGGGCAAGGCCCTGCAATTGATGCGAAGCTGGATGACTGCAATGCCCGGCGAGATTGTCTCCTGCGTCGGCTGCCACGAGAAGCAGAACGCCGGACCTCCGAGCCAACAGACTATCGCCGCCCGCAAAGTCCCTGTTGAGATAGAACCCTGGCGCGGTCCGGTTCGTGGTTTCAGTTTCCGCCGTGACGTGCAGCCCGTGCTCGATAAGTACTGTGTAAGCTGTCACAACGGCAAGCCGCAGGAGGACGGCCGTCAAATCGCTGACCTGCGCGCCGAACAGGGTATGTTTGTGGCCCTGAAAAATAATGACCCGAAGCCGATATTTGTCAGGAACACGCCGAGGGACGAGCTTGTCGCCAAATACGGCGGCGTCTTCGAGCCGTCTTATTTTGAGCTGCGCCGATTCGTTCGCGTCGGCGGATTCGAGAGCGACCTGCGACTGTTGAACCCGGGCGAATTCCATGCCGACACAAGCGAGCTTTTCCAGTTGCTCAAGAAGGGACACCATGGCGTCAAGCTTGACGCCGAGGCATGGGACCGGCTTGTAGTGTGGATCGATTTGAACACCCCGTGCCACGGAACATGGGGGGAAATCGTCGGTCTGGAGAAAACTGAAAACGACCACCGGCGCCGGAGCGAGCTGCGAGATCTTTATGGCGGGATTAGCGAAGACCCGGAGGTTTACCCTGAGATGCCTGCCGAGAACATGGAGCCGATTATGCCTGTGCACGCGGTTGAGGCGGAAGTTAAAGTTCCGCAGGTTTCAAACTGGCCGTTCGACGCGGCCGAGGCCGGACGCCGGCAGATTGCAGCCGGTCCGGCCGGCCGTACCATTGACTTTGGCGATGGTGTTAAACTTGAGCTGGTTCGCATTCCGGCTGGCGAGTTTGTTATGGGCGACGCGGAGGGCTTTGCCGACGAACGACCGCTGATGCGCATCAAAATCGCCGAACCGTTCTGGATGGGCAAGTTCGAGATAACCAACGAGCAGTATGCCCGTTTTGATCCGTCTCACGACAGCAGGTTCGAGCACAAGGGCTCCTGGATATTCAGCGAAAGGCATCTCGGCTGGCTCTTGAATGAACCGGGACAGCCGGCAGTGCGCATCTCATGGCAGGAGGCTGTTGCGTTCTGCCGCTGGCTATCGGGCAAGTGCGGCGAGAAGGTCTCGCTGCCGACCGAGGCCGAGTGGGAGTGGGCCTGCCGGGCGGGAACCGAGGGCCCGGTGTTCTATGGTGATTTGGACGATGATTTCTCTGCTTTTGCGAATATGGCCGATGCGACCATCAAAGAGTTGGCATACGATACGGACGGCAGATATACGATGGACCTGGTTCCGAGAGATGCCAGATTCGATGACGGCCGGCTCGTGACCGCCCAAGTTGGCAGCTACCGGCCCAACGCGTGGGGACTGCACGATATGCACGGCAACGCCTGGGAATGGACGGTTTCGGCGTATGAGCCGTATCCTTACAGAAGTGACGACGGCCGCAACAGCGTAACCGCGGCCGGCACAAAAGTCGTCCGGGGCGGCTCCTGGCGCGATCGGCCCGAGTACTGTCGTTCCGCCGTTCGCCTCGGTTACCCGGCGTGGCAGAAAGTTTACAACGTAGGTTTCCGAATAGTAGTCGAATCTGACAATGCGGCTCGGCGATTCGCGAGCAGTAACTGAGAAGACCCGTAGTATGAAACATAGCGTAGTTGTTTTCCGTAACTTACGATCACTGGATTTGGTGCTGCTCACGGTCTTGGTGCTACTGCTGTGCGGCTGCAGCAAGCCGCAAAGGTACTCAAAGAAGCCGGGTGATGTCAATTTTGCCGAGGACGAACATGGCGGTCCCAAGGCCGCCCCGGATTCGGCGGCGAGAACGTACGATATCCCACGTTTCGCCATAAATTCTCCTTTCGAGACGAAGTACGAATCGCCGGTACCCGAAAAAGGAAAGCGGCTCTGGGCGAGGTCGTTTCTGTGGGAGAAAGCCCCTGATCTGGTCGTGGAAAAGTGGCTGACGGGCAAACCCGAAACCGGAGGCAAATACCTGCTGATAGAATTCTGGGCGACGTGGTGCCGGCAATGCAGGCTGGCCGCCCCGATGCTCAATAACCTGCACCGCAAATTCGGCGAAGACCTGGTAGTAATCGGCATATCCGATGAAGAAGAGGATGTGGTGCGCAGGCTTGAAGAGCCGAAAATCGAATATTATCTTGCCAGTGATACGCAGGCCGTAATGAAAGAAAAGGTGGGGGTTTTCGGAATCCCTCACGTGATAATTGTAGAGCCCGGCGGGTACGTGGTATGGGAAGGTTTCCCGCTTTTGAAAGGCCACGAGCTGACCGAAGAAGTCGTCGAGAAAATATTGAAGGTCGGCAAGAGCGGCCGAGCCGGGGAAAAGTGACGGCCTGTTGAGATAGTGGATTGGAAGACATTGGAAATTATTGGTTCGTTAAGGGAGATTTGATGATGTTCATGAGGAAGCGACGGATGAAGCGAATTGCCGCAATAGCAGTGACCTTGGAAGTAGTCGTCTTGTTGTGTGCCGTGCTGACTGTACGTGCGGCAGGCTCGGATAGTGAATACCTTTCGCCTTTGGATGTCGTAGCCGATAATGACGGCAAGACGTTGTACATCGCCGAGGCGACCGCCGGGCAGGTGGCCGTCCTGGATGTTGAGACCCGCAGCGTCGCCAGGGTCATCGGTGTTCCCGCTCCGCCCAGCGGGCTGGCCCTCTCCGATGACGGTTCGAGGCTGTATGTCACCGGCGCAGCACCCGACGGCCGGGTCTTTGTAGTTAACACAAAAACGGGCAAGATCACTAAGAGAATTCCCACCGGCCACACGCCAACTGCGCCAGTGCTCAGCCCTGACGGCAAGACGCTCTACGTCTGCAACCAGTTCAACGACAACGTTTCTGTCATAGATTTGGCCTCGGGTAGAGAATCGGCGAAAATCGCTGTAACTCGTGAGCCCGTGGCGGCGGCCATTACTGCCGACGGCCGGATCCTCTTCGTGGCCAACCATTTGCCTGCCGGCCCGACCGACGGCGATTACGCCGCGGCGGAAGTCTCGGTAATTGACACGAGTTCGAACGAGGTCGTTGCTTCGGTCAAACTGCCGAACGGCAGCGCCTCCCTGCACGACATAGCCATTGCTCCCGATGGCAAGTATGCCTACGTGACCCACATCCTCGCTCGCTATCAGCTTCCGACCACGCAGCTTGAACGCGGCTGGATGAACACCAACGCCCTGAGCATTATCGACGTGCCGAGCAAGAAGCTCTTAAACACAGTCCTTCTCGACGACGTCGATCTCGGCGCCGCCAATCCGTGGGGCGTTGCCTGCACCGCGGACGGCAAGTACATCTGCGTAACCACCGCCGGCACTCACGAATTGAGTGTTATCGACAGGGCCATGCTGCACGATAAGATTGCCAGGGCTCAAGCCGGTGAGAAGGTCTCCGATGCTACTTCCTCGGCGGACGATGTTCCGAACGACCTTTCGTTCCTGGTTACGCTCAAGAGGAGGCTCAAACTGGCCGGCGACGGCCCGCGCGGCCTGGCCGTAATCGGCACCAAAGCGTACATAGCGGAATACTTCACGGATAGTCTTGGCGTGGTGGATATCAATCCGGAGGTCAGGCCGAAGGCGGAATCGGTCCCATTGGGGCCGGAGAAATCCGTGACGACGGTACGTCAGGGCGAGATTTTCTTCCACGATGCTGCGTTGTGCTTTCAGAAGTGGCAGAGCTGTGCGAGCTGCCACCCCGGCTCGGCACGCTCCCATGCCCTGAACTGGGACCTCTTGAATGACGGTCTCGGCAATCCCAAGAACACCAAGAGCCTTCTTTTGGCTCACAGGACGCCTCCTGCGATGGGATTAGGTGTTCGCGCCGACGCCGAGGCCGCTGTGCGTGCCGGAATCAGACACATACAATTCGCCGTCCGCCCGGAAGAAGATGCCGTGGCGATAGACGAATACTTGAAGTCGTTGAAGCCGGTTCCAAGCCCCTATCTTGTCAAGGGCAAGCTGAGCGAGCGTGCAAAACGCGGCCAAAAGCTCTTCGAGAGCCAGGGATGTGCTTCATGCCATGCCGGAGAACTCTATACAGACCTGAAAAGCTATGACTTTGGCATGGGCAAGTGGCTCGATGAGGGCCAGGCTTTCGACACGCCGAGTTTGATTGAAGTCTGGCGGACCGCTCCCTACCTGCACGACGGCCGGGCCGGAAGCATCCTGGATGTGCTGACAAAATGCAATCCCGACGACAAACACGGCCAGACATCGGATTTGACAGATCAACAGAGACGAAACCTTGCCGAATTCGTCCTCTCTCTGTAGTCTGCCGGTGGTACAGGGAAGACGCCGCATCGTACGGAATTGTTCGAGGAGACCAATGATGCTCAAATGCGATGGAATCATGCGCATGCTCGTATCCTTCCTAACTCTCATT
>JBDREF010000239.1:0-3206 GCA_043820045.1 Planctomycetota bacterium
AGTAGTTGTAGGATGGGCTTTAGCCCATGCCGTTGTCTTGTCATTCCGGCGCAAGCGGGAATCCAGCCCCAAGGGCCGCATCAAGTGCGGAACGATAACCTGCGTAATCGAAGATGACGAACTACCAATGCAGCGCTCGTAGGGTGGGCAAATTCCGTTTTTTGCCCACGCGGAACCTGATGCGTGTGCAACAAGTTGCACACCCTACAGCTCGGTTGCCTTAAGACAGACCGAGACTTATTCTGTTGATACCTTTGCCATACAGCGTATCGAGAATAGACTTTCTTTGCGAGACAGGGAGTGTGTACTTGTACAAAACGTTATGTACAGGTCTGTCCCTTGCCTCGCCATTCTTCAGCAAGATGAATCCGGGTCTATTAATATCCTCCAAAATATTCACGAACTCAGCATCCTTGAAACATACTCCACGGCCTTGCTTGACGCAGAGAGAATATTGTGACTTCTGTCTTGTGTGGCGAGATGAGGGATTTACGATAAAATGCCCAATATTAATTGCGGTTGAGTTAGTTCCTTTCTTGCAATTTGCCTGATAGCCTGTCCGATTTCTGAAGGCAAATATCGCCACTCTTCGAGAGTTGTTATGCTCTTTTTCAAAGGCAAAAAAAGCTCCAACAAGATAGTCTGATGTCCAATCAACAAGCGGAGATGGGAACCCGTTATGGCGAAGCTCGGACATTAGGGATATTATCTCCATCGTGTCCGCATCAGTTGTAGGGAACTGGTAGATGTTGTCGATATTAAGCTTGCTGATTTTTCGTTTCAATATCTCTAATTCTGGTGTCGAAATATTTGAGGACGATGTGCTATTCTTAATGATATAGTCAAAATACTGCCCTACAGTCATAATACGCTTGTGATTTCTATCCAACGTGGTTGAGAGTGGCTGTGGCCATTCTGCCTTACCTTCGCCACGGTACAACACTTCCGTCGTTGCGTAAATCGCATGAGGATCATCTTTCAGGCGGCTGGTCTCTTCCTCCAAGTCACGAATCTTTCTCTCGAATTCATCCCAGGTGTTCAGATTCTCTTCCTGAAACATGCTTCAGTTCTCCTTTTTAACCCACCCATTGCTTGTTCGGCTCCGTATGCATTACAAAACCACCATCACCGTATTACTCGGCGAACCAACACCTGCTTGGTTGATTGCTAAGACGCGATATTCGAGTTCTTCGTTCTTAGGCTGGTCAGCCAATGTTGATTCTATCTCGATTGCCGTTGCGACATCGTGCTTTTTCATTCTTACGAGTATCGATTTAAGGGCAATTGAATCGGCACCCAAGCCTATGTAAGATGCTAAGCTGAAGTTGATTGACAACATCCGAACTCGCTTTCAGACAGATTTCCCTTGAGCGATCCTGCGAAGATAAATACCGCTTTAGAGCGGCATTATGAGTAAGCGAGCCCGATTCGTCAAGAAAATCGTCAAAATAATCGGCCCCGTGCAACCCTCGGACCGCTTATACCAATTGTGCAAAGTTAATGCGCTTGTTCGTGTCATGTCGGGCCTGGCCCCAGGGAGCCGGATCGCAGTGCAGTCGAGACATCTGGCAGCGGGCAGGTTGTGTCCATCCGCATGTGACCAGATTTCTCCACTCCGGCCTTCGGCTTCCGGTCGAAATGACAAATGGCGTGAATGAGTCGCAATCTGCCACCGAACACGCCCCCCACTCCCGCCGCAACCCTGGGACCGCTTAGTCGTAGAGCGTGGGGTTTTTGCGCCAGTCTTTTTCGGCATCGTGGTGGTATTTTGTTACTCGGGGGCGGCGCTGGCGGAGGCGGACGGATTCTATGCCGAGGTAGTGGCCGGCGGCCAGAGGGTTCTTGCCGGTGCATTCGAGGCGCAGCTTGTATTTGCCCGGCTGCGGCCAGAAGTCCAGCAGGTGATATTCACGGCTGGCGATTTCCTTATTGAACAGGTCCATCACGCCGCCGAGCTTTACGCCGTCTAAGTATGCCTGGTACTTGCCGTAATCGTAAGATCGGGTCATAACGAGCAGCAGCCGCAGCGGCTCTTTCTTTTCAATCTCGAACGGTATCTCTATCCAGGCGTCCTGCTCGCTTTGCGGCTTATAGAACATATGATCGTTTGGGTAGATACCGAGGCTTTGCGATAGGGCCTCGCCCCGGCCGTGGTATTTATCGGCGGTAAAGTCGCTCGCCGTGATGATTCGGTCCAGCGAGGGCAGTGTGCGGTCCCGCGGCGCGCGGGCTTCGAACGTGGGCGTGCCGGTCTGGTACCAGAATGCCACGCTGGAATAGTCGTCCTCTCGCTCGTTCCAGCTATTCGATTCGTACTTCGGGTTCTCGTCCGGCGACATCCAGCCGTAATGCTCGAACGTCACTTTTATCCCTTTGCTGAATACGAGCGGGTCCGTGACGTGCCAGCGGTATGCGCTTGTGTGGCCGCCCACGATGCCCCACTGGTCGAAGTACGGGACGCCGAAATAAGGCGTTCCGGTCGTCTTGAGCCCCCAGGCGGAAAGGAAGTAGTCTTCGGTCCCCGTGCCCCAGATGGATGCGTTCTGTTCACCGTCGATATAGATTTTCTCATCGCCCTCGCCGAACCACGCCGGACTTCGCGTCCGCACGCTCAGGACGGTGCCGACGTAATGACCCTTGCCTTTCGTATCGAGCAGGACGTAGTCTTTGCCGTTCTGGACGGGATACTCCTGGCGATACTGAGCATAAAAGTACGGCGTATCCTCGGCAATGCTTTCTTTCTTTACCCAGTCGATGTTGTAATAGAGCAGGCTGATGGGTTTGTCGCTCTGGTTGACGACCTCGATTCGCGCGGACTTGCGAAACGGCATGTGCCAGAAGCAGTTGTACGAATCGGCGTCCTCCACGATAACGGGCAGACTGACAACCTCGCTGCGTATGCCGAAGCTGTTGGCGAAGAAATCGCCCACCGGGGCCTCGACCGCGGGGCGCTGCCCGCCGTCCCAGTACATTCGCAGCAGCATCTGCTGATGATTTGCCGAGCCGTTCTTCGCCCACGGGTGCGGCTCGGGACCGAGGAACGTCATCCATATATGCGTGATTACGCCGGGCCCTTCGACATCCATGAGGATTTTTCTCTTGCCCGGCGCGACGCTGCTGTTGTCACGATTGCTGTTGGGATCGGGTACGCCGTTCGGGTCGGGCTTGCCGTCGGGCCCGATCTTATGCGTCGAGGTGGCGCGCAT
>JBDREF010000240.1:0-4705 GCA_043820045.1 Planctomycetota bacterium
GTCGGGGTAAGTTGTGCGTACAATCCAGCCTGCGGTTGTGTGCGGCCAAATGCCAATTACCCGTGACCAAATAATAAAAGGGGCCCATACCGAATCAATCGGTATAGGCCCCGAACTAACTCACATCATGGTAGCCGAATCAAATATGGCTTCGACTACTCAACTGCTCCGATGTTGTAGAAATTCTTGCCCGAATCCATTGAACCGAAGACATAAGTTCCAGCGGACAGTTCTGCTGCAAATACGCTCATCTGACGATCCGTGGTGTCGTTCTCGTGGACGTACAGGTCTATTCCCGTATCGGTAAACGTCCCTGCCGCGGCGAAGGCCGCAGTCACGCGGTCCACTGCATCCTGCTGCGACGTAATGGTGCCGCCGCTGTCCCATTCTGCCGGAATACGGTCATCGACGGTGATCCAGACGATAGCCGGTCTGGAAATCGTCACCTCGTAAGTGACATCGACTGTTCCGCCGTTCTTGTCACTGTTGAACGTACGGATGTACTCGCTGCCGACGTACTCGGCGGGCACGCCGAACCACGGATATGTGCGGTCGGAGTAAACCATGTTGCCGTCCATAAGGCCGCCCGGCTCGGTAGCCAGCGGTGTGGTGCTGCCGTCATCTGGGCCGACGGGGTCCCTATCACCCCATCCCCCCCCACCCCTAACAACACACGAAATCCGCGGCGGGGGGGCGAGCCCACTAAGCTCATCCGCAGACAATGCCCTGTTGTAAATACGTACATCGTCAAGGATGCCGTCAAAGAAACGTCCGAGGGCTTCTGGGTTCTCGCCTAATAGAAGAGGCATTTCATTAGTAGCAACTCCATCAGGATCTGGATTTACAGTCTCTGCAACTCCGTCGACATAGACGGTGCCACCGACACTTCTATCATACGTTCCAGCGATATGGTGCCATTCATTCAAGGGCAGCTCAGTCACCGAGTTTGCCGCCTGCCAGCCCCTGGCACCACCTGTGAATCCCCAGTGAATACCTGTGGTGTCGCCGTTGACACCAAGCCTCCAGGCGGTTTCACCTTTCATAACAATACCCATCCACGTAGTGCTGACCGACCTGATGCTTACCCAGGCCGAGACGGTCATCGCATCGCTAAGGTTGTTGAGTGCATCACTGGTCCCGCAGTCCACGTAGTCGCCGTCGCCGTCAAAGTCCAGCGCGCCGTCGAACACCCCGGCCGACCATTGTGGGTCGCCCATGAGGATGCCGTCAAGTCCATCGGCTGAATCAACCGCTATTACTCCTTCGCCATCATCAAGTTTATAGTGTACTATCGGACCAGCGGGTGGTGCCAAAACCCCTAATAGCTCCACTTCTGCGATCTGCATACTATTCGCACTTGCGGCGTCTCGAACGGCCGGGAACAGAACTTGATAGTGAGCGTATGCCACGTCATTATCAAACGAAATCGGCGTTGCGTTCATTGTGAAGCGAGGCCACGCATCCGCTTGGGCGAAATCGACGATATCGCCGACAGCTATCAGCTCATAGGGGCCGTCTATGCTCACGTTCGAACCGTACAGCTCGAACGAAACCGGATCGCGTTCCACTGCATCGTTGGCCGCGGTTAAAGTCAACCCCGTAACAATACTCGGGCCCACTGAAGGTGTAACCTGGAAACCAGTGGGCTCAATTTCTCCTTTGAAGTGCAGAAACTTCGTGCCGGTGTTATCATCGATGGCCAGGTCGGGCGTTTCAGCACCGGGCCAATCTCCATCATTCGGAACACCTTGGATTGCATCCCCTGGCGCAGTGACATCAGCCACTTTAACAGGTATCATATACTCGACCGCGTTGAGGAACATCTGTGCGCCATCGTCGTACAGATCGTACAGACCCGCTGCATCTCCACCCGTTACGCCATCAGGCTCACGACTGCCGGTCAGGAAGACCAGCCGAGGACCGGCCAGCACGTCCGTTCCAGCCCCGCCGGAGTGCTCCAGCATAGCTCCAGCAGGCCATTCGGCGATGACCATGCCACCAACAGGACCTGTGTCCGCTGATGCTTCCGCGATCGTGGCCAGGACCGTCCCTTCATCATCGGCGGGATCGTTGTTGATGGAGATGCCCCGCGACACGGTTACCCCGTCTGTGGGAAGCACGACCGCGCCGCCGGCATACGAATTGTTCATGGTGCCGCCGGTCAGCGGGATCCCCGCAAAGATCGGGTGGGTCGCATCGCTAACCGTCAGTTTGATGTCCCCGGTGGTGTCCACCATGGTCCCGCCGGTGGTGTAGCCCATACGGCTATTCCGCAGCACGTAGCCGCCCATGATCATCATGGGAGCGGAAATGTTGTTCCACGCGGTGGCGCCATCGTTGCTATAACCGCCACTGGAGACCGCGCGACTGATGATCACCAGATCCGCTGCATTAAGAACCTCTGCATCGGGAGTGCTCGTGGTGATATAGCGCGTCACGTTGTAGCCGTTGGCAGTGAGCAGGTCGGTGTACCCCTTATCGGACGCCTCGGTGAAGCCGACAGCGGCAGCCGCGGCCGAGGGTGCGTCATCAGCGCCATGGAAGGAGACGTAGATGACTTTCGGGCCTGTCGGCTCCGGTTCGGGCTCGGCTGCCAACACGGCCGTACCCCATTGAGAGGCATCATTCCAGCCTTCTACGGCGGAAAATCCGAGCATCTTATCTTCACGCGAATCACCGCCGTCGTCGTCGTCATTGTAGTAACAGTCAATACCGATCAAGTCACCGGCCTGGGGTACAACGCCCCATATCGACATCCAGGGCATCTTTACCTCGATACGCCAGCCGGTGGCGGTGGTTACCTGAGCCTGTTCTATACCTTCGGTATATCCAGTAATGTTGGTTCCCTGTATTTCGTCCGTTGTCCACCCAAACGTATACTGGTGGTCGTCTCCGGACAGCGCGGTGCTTAACTTGGTGTTACCACCGTCGAAATATATCTCCACGCTGTCGTCCTGCCAGGAACCGGCCGAATCATTTTGCAGACTGTCGTCGGTAACGTCCACGAGAACATAGAGATTCTCCGCATCATACAACGCCTTCCAGATGCCGGAGCCGTCGGCCGGATCAGCCAGAGGGACGAAATACTGCGATGATGCACCATCCCAGATTCCATCAACTTCCCCGTCAATCACAGGGGGCTGCACGGCAAAGCCGATTTCCATATCGACTTCTTGCGCTATCACTGGGCAGATCAAGCCCACAACTATAAAGGTAGAAACCAAATAAAACAATTTTCTAAGCATCATAATCCTCCTTCCAAAGGGACTTGAATTGAAAGCGACCAAAAACAATCTCTGCTTTGTGTTTGACTACTGTGTAATTCATCCGCCCAGGATGACCATCTAAGATATGACACCACCTCCTTTCTTCAAAATCAACGGCTGGTCACAAAGCAAGGATCATAACTCCGAATCATACAAATCCGGCGGTCGTACTTGCACTCTGTTTATCTCTCCACGGCCTTTTGAATATCCCTGAAAGGCCACGAAAATTTCACCGTTCGGGAAGCCCATACTCCAATTGAGGCCGCTTTCTGGCGGCTTAAGCTTCACTGACACCAAATATACCAAACTATTTGCCTGTCAGTCAAGAAAAATCGCCAAACTTTCCTATTTATACTGTCTTTCTGGTAAAATCGCGTATTTGGGGAGAAGAAGGCCCGCGTTTTTCCAAAATTATCGACATGGCCATTGTGAACCTCGCTCTTGGCTCCTGAGCCGGACGTCACGAGTTTTGAGAAAGTCGCCGCCGTTCTCGATGCAAAGCGAGGCCAGTTCTTCATTGCTGTTTACAGCCGCCGCACAGCCGGCCGGGGGCAGGCCGCAGCCGACGAAATCTGGACTAAAATTGTTCCCGATTCTCTGATGACTGCTCCGCAGTTTCTTGCCCGATTTGCCGGCGGCGAAGGACCCCTCTGGCTGCTCGGCGACGGACTGGTGTATTATAGAGATAGATTCGAGGCCGACGGCATTCGATTCCTGGATGAGAAGTACTGGAGCCCGCGAGCCGCCAAAGTCCACCTGCTCGGCTGGCAGAAGGCACTGCAGGGGCAATTCGCCGACCCCCTGGCCTTGACTCCGAACTATCTGCGCAAACCCGACGTTATTTTGAAACGGCGATGACGGCGGGTCTGCGAGTCGGGACAGGTTTCCCCCCGCAATCCCGCCGGTGGTTGTGTGCGGCCAAATGCCAATTACCCGTGACCAAATAATAAAAGGGGCCTATACCGAATCAATCGGTATAGGCCCCGAACTAACTCACATCATGGTAGCCGAATCAAATATGGCTTCGACTACTCAACTGCTCCGATGTTGTAGAAATTCTTGCCCGAATCCATCGAACCGAAAACATAAGTTCCCGCGGGCATTTCTGCTGCAAATACGCTCATCTGACGATCCGTGGTGGCGTTCTCGTGGACGTACAGGTCTATTCCCGTATCGGTAAACGTCCCTGCCGCGGCGAAGGCCGCAGTCACGCGATCTGCTGCATCCTGCGGCGAGTTGATGGTGCCGCCGCTGTCCCATTCTGCCGGAATACGGTCATCGACGGTGATCCAGACGATAGCCGGTCTGGAAATCGTCACCTCGTAAGTGACATCGACTGTTCCGCCGTTCTTGTCGCTGTTGAACGTACGGATGTACTCGCTGCCGACATACTCGGCCGGCACGCCGAACCACGGATATGTGCGGTCGGAGTAAACCAT
>JBDREF010000241.1:0-10868 GCA_043820045.1 Planctomycetota bacterium
CCTCGCCAGGGAAATGTCACCATATATGCGGTTTCGGCTGGATGGT
Source organism: Planctomycetota bacterium (assembly GCA_043820045.1). Classification (GTDB taxonomy): domain Bacteria; phylum Planctomycetota; class Phycisphaerae; order Sedimentisphaerales; family Anaerobacaceae; genus JBDREF01. The sequence continues at coordinate 47 of JBDREF010000241.1, forward strand.
GACATTGGCCCGCTCGTATCGGCGCTGCGGCAGAATGCCGAGGCTCTGCGGATAAACTTCGAGGGTTACACAAGCGAAGTCCGCTACACCGACCGGGTGCTGCGATTCCCCTCGCTGTTCTCGGGCAATAACACTCTGGCAGAGCCCGCCGCGGCAATCCACACGCCGGACCCGTCGCTGCTCTATTCGATGGTGACAGGCGATCCGGGCGACGCGGGATATTTCCCGCTGAACGCGGTCCGCTGGCTGACACCGCCTCGTGACATCGCCGTGCTTGTCACCGAGTCGGCGGCCAATCGCTTTACGGCCGAGATGTTCAACTTCGACACGAATACGCGCTCGATGTCTGCCGAGTTCTACCTGCTCGATCCGGGCAAATACAAACTCACCATTGAAGTGGGGCAAGGGCAGCAGCGCAAGTTATGGCGAAGCTACCAGTTCGCCGTAGAAGGGCGAAGGGTGCGAGTCTATTCCGAACTGCCGGCTCACAGACTCTGCCGGCTGGAAATTCGTCCGGGTTAGAGACAATCAGGAAGCAGGCGGCGGGATGACGGTGGCAACAGCGAAAAATAAAAAAGCCCCTGTGTGATAAGTGCGAGTGTATTCCTTTAATACGAATGTATTTTTTGCAGTTTTTGAAATACTCGCCTTTTGCCTCACAGGGGCACGCTGGTATATTTTCCCATTATTTACTTTTTAACAACTGTCTTGTCTGCAAGTGAATCGGCGTATTCTCCTGCCGGCCTTGAGCTTTTCTTCGCCTCCTCGCAGAGCCGCCCCTCGCCTGCTTCAACACGGGCAAGAGCGCGGATGATACGGGCCTTCCTCGGCCTTTTCCGACAGCCCAAAGCTCCAGGTTGACAGCTTTGCCATCTTCCCCAATACACAGCGAGCCTCCCGGCTTAAACCCGATAACGAGCGGCGCCGGCGTCCGAAATTTTTTTGCAGATTCCGTAAAAAGCCTGGAAAAACCCTGCTTTTCTCCGCGAAAATGTTTTGTTATCCGCGTTCGCTGCATTAAAGTCGCTGCTCTTTCGAGACTGGCTTCGCATCCATCGCGTCACTGCAAACCTGCTCGCACGTTTTCGATGTTGACGCCGAGGTTCGCAAGGACCTGGGCCGCTACGCCTTCGCTCTCTCGCAGCAGGCCTAACAGAATATGTTCGGTCCCGATATAATCGTGGTCCAGCGCGATGGCCTCTTCGATTGCGTATTCAATGACTTTGACAGCGTGCGGCGTCTCCGGACGTTCGACCTCCGCAGCCGGTTCCGGGGTGCCCTTTAGTTTGAGGATTTGCTCGATCTCAGTCAGCATCGCCTCGATGTCCACACCCCTGTCCCTCAGGATGGTCGCAGCCTTTCCGCTGCCTTCCTTGAGCAGGGCGAGAAAGATATGTTCCGTCCCTATGCGGTCGTGGCCGAATCGCAGGGCCTCCTCGTTGGCGAGTGTCATGACCTTACGCGCACGTTCGGTAAAACGCTCAAACATCTTTGACCTCCCTCAATCACATTCCAGTGACCTTGTCCGTTGTGCTGGAAAGGATGGCGTTGAACAGCAGGCGGAATGTCCCGTGGGGCTGGCCGCGATGCTGGACGCCGAATCCGAAGAGAATGATTTTTCCGCCGCCGTATTTGACTTCGACGATTACCGGCTTGTCGGATATCAATTCTTCGCCCCTGATCCACCCGCTTTCCAGAAGGACCGTATCCGAGTATCGCGCGACTACGCGAGCGGGGAAACGCACCTCGGGGCTTCGCGGGTCCTTGTCCAGCTTTTTCGATTCTTCGGTCAGCTCGAACGCCTGCGACCTGGCGAAGTGGCCCGACACCCATTCGGGGCAGCCGTAGCCGACCGGATGCTCCCGGTCCACGCGGATGCGCAGTATCGAACCGGGGCAGAAGAACTCTTTCGATGGTTTGCCCCGCAGGATGTTGCGGACCGGGATGTTGAAGTGCTCTATCGGAAAATTGCACGAGTTGTCAATGCAGATTAGAGTCCCGCCGTCCTGCACGAAGTCCTGCAGCGCGACGATTCCTTCCGAGCCGATCCCGCCGACGTACTGCGGCTCGGTCGTATCCACGCCACGACCCCTGACAATCGAGCCGGAGCTGACGGACGGCAGGAGCAGGCAGTCGTATCGTTCCCGCAGATTTCCGGCCCGGATTTCGGCGTTGTGCAGAGAGGTATAGGAGAACTCGAAATTATCCAGCACCAGCCTGGTCCAGCCTTCGTCTGCGCTTGCCGTCCACGGCTGGTATAGGCCCAGGCGCGGCGGCGATACGCTCTGAAGCGCCGTCTTGACCTGCGGATATTCCTGGGGTACTGCGACAAGCTCCGTGGAAATCCCTTCGAGCAGTTCCGGCACTGCTGCGGCCGCATTGTTCGCATCGGGTATGAACACCGAGCCGCACGGCATCTCCACGCCGGTTATGTCTTTCCATCCGTCCGGCGAAGAAACAGTATGGAATCCGATGCCCGCCTTGAACAAGCGGTTGATAAGGCGATAGTTGTCGTTGGCGCCGGCCCTGACGGCATAGCCGCCTGCTTCTTGCGGCGAGCCTGTCACCTTACCCTTTGGCAGCGTCACCGTACCGAGTTCTTGCGAGTCCGCCTCGAAAGGCTGATTCACGCTGATGGTGCGCACGCCCATTTGCAGGGGCAGCGTCCAGCCGGCCGTATCGTACGGGGCTTCGGGCGGACCGCCGGGATAGCTTGACCGGTCCGGGTACACCTGACGCTCCATCATGTCGTTCAGGTGAGCGCGGTACGGCTGCGAGCAATAGAGGATGTAAGTTCCCGCCGGATAGCGCACGCCGTCGGCGAGAAATTTGGCCCGGGCCTGGTGCACCTCGACCCCGGTTGCGTGCAGAATCGAGAGCATTTCCGCAGCGGTTCGAGCGTCGGTTTGGTCCGGAGGGACCAGCCACGCGAACGGCGGCTCGGTCTTGCCCTTTTCTATCGCGTCGCGAGCCTGCTTGATTGTGTTGCTCTTGATCAGGTCGTGATACCTTGCCGCTAATGTGAAAAGGCTCATGCAGGCGATTTTTTCGTAATCGACGATGTCACGCAGCCGCCACCAGCCGCCGGGCCACGGCTCGGGGAAGTTGGTTGCGATGGCGTAGTTGGGCATGCCTCGCGAGCCGCCTCGAAGCTCGCTCTTGCGCTGGAAGACGGGCGAGGCGATCAATACGCTCGCCGCTTCGGTGAGTATGCCCGTTATGTTGTGCCGGTACGCCGTAGTGCGAAAACCTCCCTGCCACCAGTTGTCGTACATCGCGCTGTTGAGAATGCCTTTCTTGCCTTCGCGCGTCAGTGCGGCCGCCATGTGTCCGCCAATGATGAGCATCATGTGGTCGTTCAGCGGATGGACGTTCGGGTTCTTCGGGTCGAAAAAAGGCGGTACGAAAAGCCTCGCCCCCGAATTGCCCATCTGGTGAATGTCGTACACGATGTTGGGCAGCCACTGGTCGTAGATTACCCGCGTCACCAGCCGGGTCTCGATAAGGTTGAGCATGAACCAGTCGCGATTGTTGTCGTGGCCGGCGTATTTCTGGTAGAGCCACGGCATACCTGTCCCTTCCCAGGGTTTGCCCAATGAGCGCTCGTACCAGTCGATGACCTTGTCGAGGCCGTTGGGGTTGGCACTGGGTATCAGCACGATTACCGTGTGCTTTAGTATCGCCTTGATCTCGGGCGATGTTCCCGTTGCCAGATCGTAAAGCAGCTCCATCGCCATCTGGCTGGAGGCGATCTCCGTCGAATGCAGGTTGCAGTTGACCAGTACGACGACCTTGGCGTTCGCGACCAGGTCGTTTTCGTGCTGTTCATCTTTGATCAATCGCGGGTCGGCGATTTGCCTGGCGCCGGCCATTACCTTCTCTATGCGCTGCGGCGAGGCGTCATCAGTGATCTCGGCAATTATCATCTGTTGCCCCTCGGTGGTCAAACCGATTTCGCGCACGTTTACGCGCTGAGAATTTGCGGCCACGTGTTTGAAGTACTCGCGAATCTTTTCGTAGCGTGCGAGCTTGTAGTCGGCGCCGACCTCGTGACCTATAATCGCCTCCGGCCGCTGAACCTCCGACTTTGGGCCCAGGGCCGCGACGGCACAACCGGGGTTGAACAATAGAAATGCTGCAATCAGCACAACAGTGGCGGCAAACTGGTTCTTGTGCTCCATATACACAACTCCTTTCCATTCGACTGCGATCAGGACAAGAATTTAGCATCTGGCGTAAGCCATCCCATAGCGGACTTCGGTTTCTCTCAGCAGAAGCCTTTGACCTTTGCTTCTTGATTTTGTATCAGGACAGGATATCAAATCCCCCAGCCGGATACGACTAATTTTGTACAATTTCTTGCCCATTCATTTGCCCATTGAATCGGTGTAGTCTATTGGATACAATACACGACGTAAACGCAGGAAGGAATATGGCCATGTAATCAGTTATGAGACGGCGGGTCGTTTTGTTCGATTGAGGTCAATGAAAGACGATAAAACTTCACAAGCAAGTACAGGGCTGCCGGCGCTGGACGGAATACTCCACGGCATCCGGCCGGGAGATAACATCGTATGGCAGGTGGATTCCATAGATGATTACATCCCCTTCGTCGAGTCGTTCGTGGCAAGCGCAAAGTTCAGGGCGGCGAAACTCGTCTATTTTCGTTTCGCCAAACACGCCGAGCTTGTTCGTAAAGATACGGGTGCGCAAATCCATTACCTTTATCCCGAATCCGGATTCGAGGCGTTCATCGGCAGAATCCACGAGGTCATTAAGCGCACCGGCCGGGGCGGATACTATGTCTTCGATTCCCTCTCGGAATTGGCCATGGAATGCTACAGCGAGCGCATGCTCGGCAACTTTTTCAGACTCACGTGTCCCTACCTCAGCGAGCTTGAGACGGTTGCTTATTTTGCCGTACTGAGGGATTATCATTCGTATCATGCAGCATTGCCCATCGCACAGACAACGCAGCTTCTTCTCGATGTCCACAGGCACGAAGGGAAGATTTACGTTCATCCTTTGAAGGTCCATCAGCGGCATTCGCCCACCATGTTCATGCTCCATGCCTGGGAAGGCGACGATTTTGTTCCGGTCACGGAAAGCTCCGCTATCTCGGATATACTGACATCGGCGCCGTGGCCCGGCTTGCAGTCTGCCTCCTATCGTATGGTGGGCATGTGGGACCGCCGGTTCATACAGGCGGAGGAACTTCTGGAATCTTTCAACCGCGGGGAATGTTCCGCCGAGACAATCGAGCAGGTTTTCCATCGCCAACTGAGGCAGATAATCTCCCGTGACGAGCGAATTCTTCGCCTGGCGGAAAAGTACCTGTCCCTGTCGGACCTGATTTATTTCTGGAAGCGCCTTATCGGCTCCGGGCTGGTGGGTGGCAAGACTGTCGGTATGCTGCTCGGCCGTGCCATTCTTGAGAAAAGTGACAGCCGGTGGGCCGAACTGCTCGAGTCTCACGATTCTTTCTTCATCGGCTCGGACATCTTCTATTCTTTCCTGGTCGAGAACGGCTGCTGGGTGATACGGCAGAACCAGAAGGACCCCGCCACTTTGCTTGACGGCGCCGAAGAGGCGCGCCGGCGCATCAGCCGTGGGAGATTCCCCGATTTTATCATCGCGCGGTTCTCGGATATGCTGGATTATTTCGGCCAGTCTCCCATTATCGTTCGGTCCAGCAGTCTTTTGGAGGACAATTTCGGCAACAGTTTTTCCGGCAAGTACGAAAGCGTTTTCTGCGCCAACCAGGGGACCCAGCAGAACCGTCTCGAAGAATTCCTCCATGCAGTGCGGTTCATTTACGCCAGCAGCATGAGTGAAGAGGCACTCGTTTATCGCGCCGAGCGAGGTGTTCTCGAACGGGATGAACAGATGGCCCTTCTGGTCCAGCGAGTCTCCGGCAAGCCGTACGGGAGTCTTTTCTTTCCCCAGCTTGCCGGCGTCGGTCTTTCGTATAATCCTTATGTCTGGGACGAAAGCATCGATCCGGAAGCGGGAATCCTGAGAGTCGTCTTCGGGCTTGGCACCAGGGCCGTCAATCGGTCCGATGATGATTATACGCGTGTGGTCGCTCTGAATGCTCCGGACAAACGCCCCGAGGCGGGGTTCGACCAGGTGGCGCGGTACGCGCAAAGACGAATGGATATGATAAACCTCGAAGAAAACCGCCTTGCCTCCGGTTACTTTGTCGATGTTGCCGGGCAGATGGCCGGATTAGCCGTCGAGATGTTCGCCTCCGCTGACAGAGCTGCGGAACGGCAGGCCCGGCGAGGCCAAAAGGGCGACCGCCGTCACTGGGTGCTCACCTTCGATAAGCTATTCTCCGGCACAGACTTCATAAGAAATATGCGCGACATGCTCGAAACCCTCAGAAAGACCTACGACTACCATGTCGATATCGAGTTTACCGCGAACTTCTCAAGCGACGGCAGTTACAAAATCAACCTGGTGCAGTGCCGGCCGCTTCAAATCAAGGTGGGTAAACCTGTGGCCGGTCCCTTTCCTCACGTCGAGAAAGAGAACCTGATAATGGAGGCGCACGGCGGCATTATCGGCCAGAGCAGGACATTAGCCATCGACCGTATCATCTATGTGGTGCCGTCGGTCTATGGACATCTGCCCGATAGAGACCGTTACGCCGTCGCTCGCCTGATTGGGAAACTGACCCATATCGAGATGCACGGCGATGCAAAGACCATCATGCTGCTCGGGCCCGGCCGCTGGGGGACGAGTACGCCTTCGCTGGGGGTGCCGGTGTCCTTTGCCGAGATAAACACGGTCTGCGTAGTTTGCGAGATGGACACGATGCACGAAGGCCTGGTGCCGGACCTTTCGCTTGGGACGCACTTCTTCAACGACCTCGTTGAGAAGGATATGCTCTATATAGGTTTCTCCGGTTCGAAGAAACAGAACGTTCTCAACAGTAAGCTTCTGGATGAAATGCCGAACAGGCTGGTTGAGTTGCTTGCGGAGGCGTCCGCATCAGCTCAAGCGGTGCGCGTTATCGACGCCCCCGAGCCGGGGAGATTCGTTTTAATCGCAGACCATGTGAGACAAACGGTCATGGTATATATCGACAGGGAACAATAGAGTCTCAGTACCGCCACAGGTGTCATTCGGACTTGAATGAATATGGTTTGTCAATTATGATGGTCGGCGGTCGGCAAATGCGAATTTACGAATTTGGAGGTGTTGTACCATGAGATTTCAATTCACACGTCGCGCGTTTATGAAAAAGACTTCGGCGGGGCTTGCCGGTGCGGTCCTGGCGGTCGCGGGGACACGTTCCGTCTATGCCGGCGCCGGCGGCAAGTCGGATAAGCTCGCGCTTCTCGGCGGCACGCCCGTGCGGACCAGGTCGTTCGACGAGCCGTGGCCCATCTTCGACGACAATGAAGAAAAGGCCCTGCTCAAAGCTCTTCGCAGTCGGCACGTTCGGCGCGACGGGCTGCATCAGCTTTCAGGAATGGAAATCCCTCGTCTGCGGCGAAGGCGGGGCGCTGCTGGGAAGCGACGAAGAGCTGATGCGAAGATGCGCAGCGTTCGTGAACAACGGCCGAGATCCGAAGGGAGAGAAACGCGGCTACCCATATCCGGGATCCAATCATCGAATGACGGAGTTCCAGGCCGCCGTCCTCACCGAGCAATTCAAACGCTTCAGGGAGCAGGACAAAACCCGGCAGGAAAACGGCGAATACCTCCGGCGCGAGCTGACCAGAATCCCGGGTCTGAAACCAAGAAAGACGTACAATGAGAAAACGAGATACACGTATGTCACCTTCGAGCTGGATTACGAGAAGGCGCAGTTCAACAATGTCCCGGCGTCTAAGTTTGCCGAAGCTCTGCGCGCCGAGGGGGTTCCGGTCTCAGGCGGAGAAAGAAGGTATTCGAGGGGTTGTCACCGGGAGGGAATGCTGGAAGAACACCTGGGCTCTCGTGCTTTCGAAGCGTCGTTCTCGAAGGCACGCCTTAAAAAGTACAGAAAATCTTTACGCTTGCCGATTATAGATAGTGTCGGGTCCAGTGGAAAGGAAAGGCTTTCCATGGAAGGGAAAATCGCTTTTCTCGGGCCGCAGCGCGATATGGACGACATTGTGGAAGCTTTTGCCAAGGTCGCGAAGAGCATTGATAAATTGGCTTGAACGGGCCCCGTACGGCGAAACGGCAACGCGGTCTCAAAAGCATAGCCAGCTTCATGCACATCTTAAAATAGTGAAACTGGAGTGATATCGTGTAAAATAAAGTCTTCCGAAAGCCTCCGAATTCGCCGTCTGTCTTGACACGGAGTGTTCTTGAGAACGGGAAAAAGGCCCCGAAAACAAGTTTATCAGCATTAATATCGCCGGAAAAAGAATAATAGTGGGCAGGTCCCAGAAAAGCGGTAATAGCGGCCCGAAAAAGCCCTGGCAGTGTGAAAAAGCCCGAAGGGGCCGATTATTTCCTTGAATTCTGTGTCCAATTATGCTATTATAACGATTCAAGAGGGATGTGTTGTTCTATCAGTCACAAACTGATTACGTGGAATTAGTCTGGAAAGGTTGTAAGATGGGTGCATTAGGGAAAATGGGGACCATTCTTCTCTACTTCGTGTTGGCCGTATGCGTTGCTCACGCTGCCGATGAGGCTTTAGTTGGTGAGTTGAATCTGGCCGAAGACGCGACCACACGCCTGACCGTAAGGGAGTTACGCATCAGCGGCAATACCCTGGTATCGACCTCGGACTTGCTTGATTACATGCCCGCTATCTATAACGCTTCGGGCCAGCCGCTTACCCGGGCTGACGCCCAGTATCTCTACGACCTGACAGTTATTCGCGACATAGTGGCCAACCCGGGCGCGCCCCGCGAGGTCTCGATCAGGACAATTCAGGGCCTGACGCAATATATATTGTCCGTGTACCAGAAAAACGATTACTCCGGCATATTCGTCTATGTCCCGGAAGGGGCCCTGACTGCCGATATGCAACTGATAGATGGAGTTCTGCCTATAATAATTCTTGAAGCTCCTGTCACCGATGTCAGGATAAAGTACTTTGACATCGACCGAAAGGAAGTTGAGCAGGGCCATCTCCGCCGTTCCGCACTTGAGTCCTGGTCGCCGATCGAACGCAACAAGGTGGCCAGTCAGCGGTCGCTGGATTATCTGGTCAATCTTCTCAATCTCAATCCCGACAGGCATGTCTCCGCCGTCGTATCAAGAGCTGACGAGCCGAATTCACTGGCGATCGAATACAACATTTACGAGACAAACCCGTGGCATTTCTTCATCCAGGCGGACAATTCCGGTACGAGCGACAGGCAGTGGTCGCCGAGAATCGGCTTGATCAACACCAATCTGGCGGGTTATGACGACCGGTTTACGGTTCTTTATCAGGCTTCCCCCGATTCGACCTTCGACGAGAATTACTCGGTTTTCGGAAGCTACGATTTTCCGGTGAGAGGTCCGCGGCTTCGTGTGAATCTTTACGGCGGCTACAGCGAGTTCGATATTAACCCCGAATCCGGGCCTTTCAGTTTCCTCGGAAGCGGTACTTTCTACGGAGGCGTGCTGCGCTATAACGCTTTCCAGGACCAGGGATGGTTCTTCGACGTCCTCGGGTCATGGAGCCACGAGGAAAGTCAGATCAATCCTTCGTTGTTCCCGCAGTTTCTGGCGAGCGATGTAGAGATGGACCTGTTGGGAGTCGGGGCGAATATGTATCGCAGGGATGACATGGCAAATACATCTCTCGCAGTCAACTGGGTCGAGAGTATAGGCAGGACCAATCAGGCGGACTTCAACCAGGCGCGGACGAATGCCGAGCCGGAGTTCAGCATTCTCACCGCCGCGGCCAACCACAGCCAATACATGGATCGCAAGAAAGTCCAGCAGTTGCGAGCCACCGTCCGCTGGATAGATCCGAGCGACAGGCTTGTCCCGGCAAAGATGACCAGCTTCGGCGGCATGTACTCCGTCAGGGGATACGACGAGTATGAGATCGTTGCCGACGGCGGCATCCTGGCCTCGATTCAGTACGAATATGATCTGATCAAGCACGGCCAGGCGGTCGATGCTCCCGTCGTTGCGAACAAAGAAGTAAAGAAACTGGCGCCTCTGGCCTTTTTCGATTTCGGCCGGACCACGATAGAGGATCCCGTTGTGGGCGATCCTGACGTGCATGAGACTCTCGCCTCGGTAGGCGTGGGCACAGCTTTTGAGATAGGCAACAATTTCAGCGGGGCCATTTACTACGGCTATCCGCTGAAAGCAACCGACGACACTCGGGAGGGCAAAGGACGATTGAACGCCAGCGCAATGCTGCGTTGGTAGTTTCTTGTTTGAAAAGGAGAACCGGGGGGATATACTGTTATTTGGAGAGTATATAGTGCACGGACGATTCTGATATCGAAGTTTTTCATTTTTTGTTAGGGGAAGGATGATGGAAAGGGTGAGAAAGATTCTGCGGGGGCGTGCTGCCAGGAAGGTCGTAATCTACCTGCTGGTCTGCAGCCTGATTTCGAACACGTCGCTGCCGACGGTGTTCGCGGACGCGGTGCCAGGCATGATTGAGGGTGAAAACGTCGTGCAGGGAACCGCCGCTTTTAATACGGCCGGTAACGTTACTACGATAACAACGGGAGGGGCCGGCACAATCATCGAATACGGCCGCTTCAATATCGATAGTCTCAAGACAGTCGATTTCGCCCAGCCCAGCGCCAGTGCCGCGGTACTGAACAGGATAGTCCAGGCAAATCCGTCGCTGATTAACGGCGCCCTTACCAGTAATGGTCGGGTTTTCATCGTTAATCCGGCGGGAATCATCTTCGGC
>JBDREF010000242.1:0-12814 GCA_043820045.1 Planctomycetota bacterium
GACCGCGCATAACGCCGCTACGACATGTCAGGCGGTGTTTACGAACGTCACCATCACCGGGACGGTCAGCCCGCAGTGGGCGCATCAGGATATCGGCATTACCAGCAATTCCGCCGAGCCGCTTTATGTCGCGGTTTCCAATCCCGGCGCGCCGGGACCAGCCGTGGTGGTCCACGACGATCCTGCTGCAGCAACAATCAACGCCTGGACGCAGTGGATTATACCGCTGCAGGCCTTTGCCGACCAGGGGATAAACCTGGCGAACGTGGACAGGATCGCCATCGGCCTGGGCACAAAGGGCAACACGGCAGCCGGCGGTTCGGGACAGATGTACTTCGACGACATTCGGCTGTACCGGTAGGTTTTCAAGAGATTATGAAAGCGGCAGGCAATTGAGCTGCTGATATAATGAGTGTGCACCAATTTGGGGCCTGTACTGATTCACTCGGTATAGGCCCCGTTTGTTTTGCTCTAAGCTTGACTCTGAGCCAATTTAAAGCGCGATCTCTGAGAATTACGGGCATGGGTCACGGCCAGATCGTCCATTCTACAGTCATAAAACATCTCTGAGGGCCACTCTGGGAGATTCTACCGTCAGAATTCAGGGCCAAGGCGATGAAATCGCTTCTGACTGCAATATCTTAGAGTCAATAGTGCAAAATATCGCACGTTGTGGTATCATACAGAAGAATAGCCGGAGACGGGCCGCACTGGATGCAGATGAAACTTGGACTCAGAGGTGGTTTGACCGAAAGACGAGGGTATCCATTATGCAAAAGACTAAGGCTTTTACGTTAATAGAACTTCTGGTCGTCATTGCAATTATTGCGCTGCTCATGGCTATCATTTTACCAGCGTTGAATGCGGTGAAAAGGAAGGCTGCAACGACCGTTTGCCTGAGCAATACCAAGAACCTCGCGTTGGGCTGGTACATGTACATGACGGACAATGACGGCCGGATCATGAGTTCCGAAGACACCGGTGTTGATCAGTACGGGACGTACGTCGGGTGGGTCGGCGTGCCTCGCAACTTGGATGGTAACCTTCTGAGCAATACCCAGGCAAATCCTGCCGTGACGGATGCCGATGAAATCCGCGGGATCGAACGAGGTGTACTGTTTGCGTATGTAAAAGACCCTGGCGCCTATCATTGTCCTGCCGACAACGTTCGTAAGAGCATGTACGATGGAACCACTGTATTTGTCTCTTACGGCGTTCCTATGTGTTTGTATGGAGTCCTAAGCCCGGGCAGTGCGGGATACAATACGCAGATCAGGACATTCGATCAGATCAAACGTCCGGCGAGCCGTTACGTATTCGTGGAGAGCGCGGAAACCCGAAATTGGAATTCGAGCCATCATTTCGTCCTGGGAGCACCCGAGTACACCGGAACGACAAGGTGGGGCTGGTGGGGGCCGATGGCGGTCAACCACGGCGACAGCAGCGTTTTGGGATTCTGCGACGGACATTCGGAAGTTCGCAAATGGCGTGATCGCTTTACCATAGAGCGTGTGGACAAGTTGATTACTCAGGGGGTCGGGACTTACGGCATTGAATATCCCCCCGAAGGTCAGACATTGGATATCGATTATATGGCCTCCGGCTGGGCATACCGCCATTTGGATGCACGGTGAGGTAAGCCGTGCGAAGTATCAAGTCCTAAGTGGCCGGCGATAAGAACGTAGAAAGATCTGAGATTTCAATTGATTATAGCTTCTAAGGCCAGTCCCAGTTAAGGCTGAAGTACCGAAGAAGCCAGTTCTCTGACGAGACGAAAGGAGCGAAGTACGATGTGCAGGACTAAGGTAACACGCGTAGTCATTGTTGCCAGCCTTGTGCTCGGCACGATCTCATTTGTTTGTTTGATTCTCTATTTCCTGGCTCTGACGGACATCTGGCACGAGTCCGGCAGCCCCGATTTCTGGCGCGGCCAGGGGCTTTGCCCCTTTGAGTGGCGCTTCCTTGGTGTGTGTTACTGGCCTATGTTCCTCTTCCATTTGGCCTTTTTCCTCGCCGCGGTCCTTGTGATCAGGAACTGGGCCAGTGCACGGGTGAACGGCTGTGATCGCGCGGAGTCCGAGGTCAGCGAGCAGAAAGGAACCTTCGATGAAGGCGCATGAACTCCGATCAGCGCAGAGGCCTTTGAAGGAACGATATCAGAGATATCCTGAAGCCGCCCTCATTACTCTGAAGGCGCAGGGTCGACTCGGTGAAGGTGTCAGTTGTAGCATCCAGACTGGCAGAGCCCTTGTCGAGGCGGGACTTCACCCCGCAACCGGGGGTTCTGGCATGAGTGTATGCTCAGGAGACATGTTGCTCGAAGCATTGGTGGCATGCGCAGGTGTGACGCTATCATCTGTCGCGACTGCCATTGACATCACACTCCAAGACGCGGTAATACGAGCCGAAGGAGATCTGGACTTTCGCGGCACATTGGGTGTTTCCAAGGAAGTTCCAGTCGGATTTCAGTGCATACGACTGTTCCTTGATCTTGTGACCGATGCGCCCGCCGATCAGGTCGCGAAACTGATCGCACTTACCGAGAGATACTGCGTCGTCTACCAGACCCTGCGAACAGTTCCACAAATCACCGTGACATATCGCGAAACTCCCAGCCACCAGTCGCATGCCACGGGCTAACACATCGCTCAAGCTGACGCCGGTGCTTCGCGTAACGATTGTGGAATGTGTGTTCGGTAGGAAACGGTTTGCAGAAAGCAACTAAAAGTAGTTCTAACGTGATATCAAACCTACAACGCACCGGCACAGCTTAGTTCCGGCCGTTGGAAGTTTCGCAATTGAACCCTCAGAAGACTGCATTGGTCTCTTGAGGGTTTTTTTCTTTGAGGGTATTCGGCAAGCCGCACTTTTTCTATGCAGCTTTTCTATTGGTACAATCCTGTCACTCCGTTCTGCATATCCTCGAAGCTGATGTCGGCGTACATATTGGCGGTTGTCGCCGGAGATGCGTGGCCGAGCTGTTTCTGAACCTGCCTCAGGTTCCCGGTCTTCTTTAACAGACGCACGGCTATTGTGTGCCTCGCCGAATGGATGGACAGCTCTTTGTGCAGGCCAGCCAGGTTCACAGACCGCTTCTGTACCCGCTGGAGGCCCTGGGCAGTCAAAGGCCCTCCGCTGCCGAAGTGAGTGCGGATGTCGTCTCTTCAATGTACACAATAACGGGGCCACACCAAACGAGTTGGTGTGAGCCCCGAATTGCCAAAGTCGATTGCTGTTTGAGCCGGCTCGAGACTACGGAGCGGACCGGCCCAAGCCGATGTCATCGAAGTACACAGTACCAGAACCCCCTGCTTGCAGATTGTCCTTGTCGCCGAAGCCGAGGCTGATCTTGTCCACATTGGTCAGGTTCACGCCCTCGTCGGCAAACTTCTGCAGCGGTATGGCCCATTTCGTCCAGGTGTCTATTGTCGTCGCGTCGGGGTCGTCATGATAGACCACCGCTGATCCCCCCGTGCTGTTGGCAATAGCCACATACATCGGCTTGGCAGCATTGCTTGCTATGCCGATGTCTGTAGACTCCCACTCTCCTGTAACGGTCCCGGTCGTGCTGACTTCGGAGAATACGGCCGTACAAGTCTCGTCGGGATTGTTGCTCGACAATGCTATCCCTATGTAGACGGCCGTGTTCATCTGAACGGCGCCACTCGTTCCCATGTTCAGGTCATCGAAGGGCACAAAATTGATCCCGTCCGACGAGCGTGAGGCAGTGAACAGGCCCGCCGCGTCGCGCTCCAGTTTAACCCAGTGGGGGACCGAAAGGTGGCTATCAACGGAATTCGTCGTGTCACCGCCTGTCTCGGTTCGACGACGGAATCTGACCCCGCCGTCCGGCCTGGCAAACGTCATAGCGTACTTGGAATCTGGCGCAAACGTCTCGCGAATCATGACACCCGCCTTGGCACTATCAGAAGTAAGGCTTACACTTTCGACCTTAGCTAAGATAGAGCCGGCGCCGGAAAGCTGCTTGTAAACGTAATGGAAACTGTCGCTCAGGCCGGCGATATTGTCGCTGCGAGCGGTCATCGTATAAGTCCCAACGGGACCTTCCATGAACGTGCTTAAAGATGCGGGATTGCCCCTGAACCAAATCGCTAACTCCTGGGCACCCCGGACGGTCCAATCCCGTTGAGAACTCAGCGTCATGGTCGCCTCGGAGAACTTCATGTTAGCGTCATAGAAATACGGCATTGACTGGACGCCGCCGTGGACGATATTCTGCTCGGCATAGGGCGGAAGGTCGTTGCCGACCAAAGCTCCGTTTGTAGCAGTCCCAAAGCCGTCTATCCACGCCTCGAATATCCTGTTGCTCTCAGGGTCAGGGGGATCGATGTCGTTGTAAGACTCGAAATCATCTACGACCAGGTACTGCTGTGTGGTAAAGCTCCAGATGTCACCCTGCCATAAAGAGGGTGTCTCGGCGTCATTCACCTCGTCGACCCGCCAATGGTAAGTCGTACCCAGATCAAGGGCCAGAGGACCATGTACAGTCTCGGCCACTGTCGTAACAGGTGCTGTGCCGTCTATGACAGCCTGCTCGTCAGCGCTGAAATAAACATCGTGCGCCGCTGCTTCTCTTCCCGGCTGCCAGCCAAGCGTCAAATCCAGATCCACTTCTGTCGCCCCGGAATATGGGCTGGGCACTTTTGCGTGCACGGGTATGTGGAAGAATCGAACCTCGCTGAGGCCAAACTGGTTGAAGATGCCTTCCCAGTTGCTGTTGGCTGTAAGCCTGACGTGCTTTGCCGCTACGCCGGCAAAATCAATAGTGGTATTGTGCGCATAGCCGGGCGCACCGGGCGCTCGGGCGAATTCATGAGTAGTTCCAAATGTCGTATAGTCGATGCCGTTTGCTGAGTACTCGATAGTAACATCCTTGAATCCTAAGCCGATTAGTGACTCAACACTATCATTAGAGTTCCATACCCACATTTCATGCAGCTTATAAGCTCTGTCGAACTCGTATTCGATCCATGTCGGTTGGGCTCCATCCCGGCTGCTCAGCCACATTTTGCCCACGCTATCATTGCCGTGCAACAAGCCGGTATCATCGAGTCCCGAACCGTTTATCGTATTCTCGGGGCCTTTTCCTTCTTCGCTGCTGGAGGCCGTGGCGATGATGTTCTCGACCGGATAGGCGAACACCTCTGTGGTGAAGCTCCAGACGTCACCCTTGGTTACCGTATTCGAAGCACCGACCGCATCGACGCGCCAATAATAGGTCTGGCCAAATTCAAGACGTTCTGCCACAGCATAGACGTTGGTATCCACTCGCCCTCTGTAAACACCGAGCGGGTCGAGGGTCGTCGTGGCCTGGTCCACCACGGCAAACATGGTTCCAAAGTACACGTCGTGACTTGCGGCATCCGTTCCAGGCTTCCACCTGAGGACGGCGTCCCGAGGTACATCTTTCTGCCCATCAGCAGGGTCGGGCTCAGATGTTGACGGCCCGCCGACGGCTCCAAGCGTGGTTACGCCCGTTACCGGGTCAAACGTCGCAGATGCAGTCCCATCGCCGCCGTAACCGATTATTATGCCGCCGTCAATGAGTGTTTCGATGTTGGACACCTGGTTACCAGCCAAGGTAATGGTGCCACCGCAGACGTCTATCAATCCTTGGCTCGTGTCGCCTCCATCGGTTACAGTTATGCCGGGATTGCCAGCCAGATCAATAGTCCCGCCTCGCAGGTACACCGTACCAGAACTCCCATCCCTGAAGGCCAACCGCAGTTCAGCATCTGAGTGCAGATAACCGCCGGTCATATCGATGATGCCGTTGCCGTATCGCCCGCATTCTATGAGTTCAGTCACGTTGATCGAAGTGTTTTCACCGCTAATGTAAAGGTGTCCTGTCGGTAGCGGGACGCCTTCCTGGCGACCAAGGCGCAGCTCACCTACTACATTAAGAACAGCACCCCCGGTTACCGTCAGCTCACCGACCGAGCCCCCTACGTAAGCGATTCTCACCTGGCCACAAGTAACGCTGCCTCCGTCAAGAATTGGCCAGATAAGAGGAGTCGCATTTTCTATATCGACCCTTTCGCCCGCGACAGGAAGGATGGGACTCCAGTTAGCCGGGTTCATCCAGTCGCCATCACGGGCTGTGCCAGTCCAGTCTGTGGCTCTGACGACCGTGACATTTCCGATCACACCGACCACGAAGACAACGGAAACCAAACATGTCCATTTTTCAAGCATGGCACTCTCCTTCCGAAATAACCTGTTTCGTTTGCTCTGCATGCCGAGTCTCAATTCTTCGCCCGCATGGGGCCAAGATACGAGCCGGTTCGGCAAGACTGACCCTCTTTGTTGACTATCCGACTGTCAGAAGTTGCTTTTCATGCTTCATATAAGACGTTACCACACTTGCCTCCTGATGTCAAGGCCAAATGGCTCAAATCAGGCAGTCACAGAGGCGATTCCGGTTCCCGACTCGGCAACAATACCAGCGAATACATATTGGACTCCGTTGCTTTCAGAGAACGAAGATGGGCCAACATGATGCTCTTTCCATCGCATCTCCCATTATTCCTCATCCCGAGGCATGATAGTCATTGGCCGTGCATAGTACTCTCATGCAGCAGGAATGCTTTAGCTTCAGGAGCATCCTTATCCTTCCAGCCGTAGAAGAGGAGCATGCCATCCACAACGCTTCCATCTGGTCTTGTCACCGGCTGAATGTTATTGTATTTCCAACCCGGATATCCGGATTCCTCGGGCGTCAGGTCCCGCTGCTTTTTCCATGTGTTTCCCTTGTCGGCAGAGACCCATTCTTCGACATTTCCTCCTCCATATCCGTCCATATAGCCGCCTGTATTGAGGTATCCATCGCCGACGATCAGATAGGCGTGCAATGTGCCGTCTTCGTCCCGCGCCAAATGGCAGCTATTCCATTGATGGTTGGAGCGGGTGACAGGCGTCTGCTTCCACCTTCCTTCTGCCCGTCTAACGTAATAGTGTTGGTGGTCCTCGAGTGTTTCTTCTGAAAGCACGTGCAGAAAAGCGGGATCTCCATCTTCATCGAGAGCTATGGTGGGCGGAACACCCGCCCCGCGCCATTTCGTATCCCAAATCCTGCATTTCGCATCGGCCTGATCTATGTCAATAGGCGTGCTCATGCTTTCGCCATCGAAGTTGGTCACATCGTGCGTTTGCAGGTCGATTTTGACGTAGTAAAGGTTATACTTCCATTCATTCCCCACCGCCCGGTCGTATCGCGGGTTGTAAAACCTCTTTGGGTCATCGGACTTGTTATCGTCGTAGGTTATGAAAGCTACGTGGAGAAATTTGCCATCCCGGCTTGGCAGTACCGTGTGATATGACGACCATTCGGTCCTGCCCTTGATATCCATATCGGTCACATCCCTGGCGGGCCCCGTCCACATCTTTCCGTTGTCATCTGTAATACGGTATGTCCATGAGCTGGTGTGACCGTCTGTGCGATAATAAATCAATTCCTTGTTGTCTCGTATCCTAAAAAAGGTTGGGTAGGATATTTTTCGAGCGATCTGTGCCCCTATATCCCAGGAGTCAAGGCTGGTACCAATACTCCCGGGTCGTTTGGAAATCAAGTGTGTGCCGGGGGTTTTGTGGCAGCCGAACAGAACATGCAAATAATCGTTTTCATCAGCCCATATGACCGGGCCGTAATGGTGGTCGCGGCTTGCAGGTCCGAGGGTTACTATTTCTGAGAATTCCCGCGTAAGCGGATCATATGTGACAGCCATAGGCTTGGTCGGGGTCTTAGGCCGATCTCCGATTTGTCCACCGGCGTTGAAAACAATGTGGACCTTGTTGTTGAGATAGACCGACTGAGGCCTCTGCCTGCGATCGTAGAGCATTTTGATCTGCCCTCCTTCGCCAAAAGCCACAGGGACCCGCTCTGCTTTTAGTCCTTTCTGTGTCGGAGACATTTTGACTGGAACGGCTTGTGTTGAATCATTTCCTTTTCGTGATGGTCTTTCCGGTCCTTCACCGCATGCAATCATGGTCAGCAAAACGAGACAAGCTGAAGATGACAAGGCCTTTTTCTTCATTACCTTTTCTCCTGTATTTGGCCGAGATTTCCCGTTGGACTCCATGGCGCTTCTTTATGCTGCACCTCCTATGATGCCGATGCACTGCAACACAAAGCCCCATTCAATTCGATCCGGTGCGTTCACATAATTATAATAGTTCTCGCCGTTTGGGGGCAACAGTTTCCATTTTCCCTTGAAGCTCCATATTCGCATTTTACACCATCGAATGCTATAATGCCTATTGAATCGATTTACATGGCTCTCTTGCGGTGGTCCGATTCCCGCTTGACAGCCGCACGTATTACGGAAGAGAGTCAACGAATATTAGAGGATTTGGGGAATGCACCGTGAAAATGAAAAGACGGCAATTCATAAAAGGAGCGATTGGCATTTCAACAACGGCGATAATGCCCTTCCAAGCAGGCGCGGCGCTGGCGGCGAAGAAGGATAAAAAGAAAAAAGCCAAAGACAGAAAGGATGAGCTGGCGGGCAATTTGACGCTCTTGAATCAGTGGGGTGAACAGCCCGCGAATGTGCAGCAGGTGTATACAGTCGTATTCAAGGCGCTGGCGGCCAGACCCGACGCGACATACGCCGATGTGGCAGCAGACCCCGAGGTACAGCGGGTGTGTGCCGAGAATGGCGTGGTGCATCTGGGAGGGCCGATGCTGGGCACAGTCAGTTCGCGAGGAGCGCGAGTATGGGTGCGCACGCTTAAACCAGCCAATGTCGAGGTGCAGGTGACGGTCGACGGTGGCAGGAAAACGTTCGGGCCCGTCGCCAGCACCGTGGCAACCGACCTGAGTACCGTCGTCCCTGTGACAGGTCTCGAACCCTCGACCACCTACCCGTATCGTGTGCTGGTCGATGGCAAAGTAATAAACATTCCGGCACATGCCGCCATCACTACATCGCCGAGTGAATCGAGTCATGGAAAAGTCCGCATAGCTTTCGGCACATGTACACACAGGTGGGGACTGGGCAATCAGAAACAGTGGACTCTCATTCGCCGGCGAAAACCGGCGGCCATGCTGCTGGGCGGCGACATCGCCGTGCAGGACAGGAATAATCACTTGGGACTGCACCGCGCGGACTACCTCTTGCGCGACTCCTTCCCGGCATGGCAGGATTTCACAGCAGCCATTCCCGTCTGTGCGACCTGGGACGATCACGATTACTTCGACAACGACCTGTGGGGTATTCCGAAAGGCTACACCCGCCGGGACAAGGAATGCGTGTGCGACGTGTTCCGCCGGGCCTGGAACAATCCCTCTTACGGGTTCGGCGACGAGCGGCGCGGCGTATTTCTTCGCACGCGCATCGGCCCATGCGACGCTATCATGGTCGACGAGCGGTATTTCCGTACCGGCGAAAAAGGTTCGTTTCTCGGCGCCGAACAGATGGCATGGCTTGAAGAGCAACTGCTCGACTGCAAGGGGCCGTTTATTATCCTTTCGTGCGGCACTATGTGGAGCGATTACGTCTCGAACGGCAAAGATTCGTGGGGAGTGTGGGACCCTGCGGGTCGTGAGCGGATCTTCAAATTCATCGAGAAACACCGAATTGGGGGTGTCCTGCTGATTTCCGGTGACCGGCACGGCGCACGCGGCTTCCGCATTCCTCGGCCTTCCGGTTTCAATTTATACGAATTCGAAGCGGGAAGCCTTGGCGGCAGGAAAGGCCCTGCGGTGACGAAGCCTGAGTGGGATACACAGTTCTATGGTATCGCCAGCGAGTACGCCTTTGGCGAGTTTACGATTGATGCCACGTTACCCGATCCTGAAGTCACATTCCGGTTGATTCAGGACGACGGCACAGTTGTCCATGAACTGAAATTGACGTGCAGCCAACTGACACCTTCAGGCAATTGATGCCACCCATCCGGAGAGATATGATTCAAAGAGTTGAAGCACAGTTGAAGGAATCAGACCATACAGACAGTCGCCCATGTGGCGTAAATGTCAGATCAAGTACTGGCTACTACACATGATGTTACAAACGCGCCCGGCAGGACTCGAACCTGCAACCTTCGGATTCGAAGTCCGCGACTCTATCCAATTGAGCTACGGGCGCAAGAACCTTCAAGTGCTTGCAGTTTTAGTACTTACACCATCGGATGTCAATTCTTTTTTGTGTGGGTGCCGGCAGTGCCTGAGCCCGGCGATCTATCATCCAGATACTCGTCTAAAGTCCCCCTCATGTTGATCCTGAAGGCAAGAGTTATATCTTCACCATTCAGGAATCTCTTATGGCATGAATTTCAAAATTCGGATACAATACCACCCGACTTATTAATCGAGAACGCAATGACTGCGAGTGTGAGTTGAAAATGTATCCGTCAGGATGGGCCTGTTGGCTATGCCACGCTGATCGGTCCACTGCAAGTTGTTTTTGTTCTGTCCGGAGGTATGTTCCATGAACAGGAAACCGTTTAAGCCGGTGCTCATATCATTGATGGCGGCGATCGTATTGTGCCTATTCCAGGGCAGGGAAGCTTTTGCAGAGTTTCGGGCCGCCATCGCCGTACGCGACGTGACCCCGGATCCTCTTCTGGGCGTTTCAGGCGGCGTCGGCCCTACCCATCCGGCTAACAGGAAGATCGGCCAATTAACCGTGCGCGCCTTGACGCTTGAAAACAACGGCACGCGCGTCGCTATCTGCAGCACGGATTTCCTTGGGTTCCCCGGCGTGCTCTGCAACAAAGTCCGCAAACAGGTGCGGGGCATCCCGCCGGAGAACATCCTCATCGGCGCCACGCACAACCACAGCGGGCCTGACTGCTACGGCTTCCCCGACCAGACCGGCAAAACCGCCGCCGACATCGAATACCTAAACAGCGTGTGCGCGAAATTGGCCGACGCGATCAACCAGACCGTGGGAGAGCTAAGGCCGGCTGTTGCCCGGATTGCAACCGGGACGGCGAGGGGCAAAATTGCATACAATTATTACGCCGAGCAGTTATACGACCCCAGGTGCCACGTCATCCAGATTCTCGACGGGCAGCACAAGCCATTCGCCACACTCGTGAACTACGCCTGCCATCCCGAGGTGATCGGTGCCGACCAGGGCATTCTGGGCCCTGACTTCGTAGGCCCGCTGTATGACCGGATTCAGGAACAAGGCGGCGGCACAGGCATCTTCATGAACGGCGCATTGGGAGGCATGGTCACAGCCGATTGCCGGGGGCCCGACGGCAAAGACATGCGCACGTGGGATGAATGCATTCGCATCGGCAGGCTTCTCGCCGACGAGGCCCTTCGTATTGCCGCCGGTGCACCCGTTCTGGAAGACCCCGGACTGTTCTGCGACGATACGACTATCAGGCTTCCCGTGGAAAATGATGTTCTGCGTACCGTGGTGGAACTCTCGCCATTGGGCTTCGAATTGGACCAGGGCGGACATGTGAGCACGCAAGTTAACGTCGTGAATCTCGGCAGCGCCCAGATACTCACTATCCCCGGCGAGGCCCTGCCCAACATGGGTTACTACCTCAAACGCAAGATGCACGGCGAGCACAACCTGCTTTTCGGCCTCACCAACGACGCCTTCGGCTACATTATGGTCAAAGAGGACTGGGATAGCTTCGGCCGCTACGCCTATATAACCCGTACCTGCCTTGGCGAGATGACCGGCGAGATCCTTATCGAAGAGTCGCTTAAGTTCGCGGATGCCTGTCCTCGTCCGCAGTCCTTGGGACTCTCCCGCAAGGGACGCCTGACGGTGCTTACGGAGAGCACCGCCGGCCACTGACACGAAATGGTACTGGCGGATTGCCTCGACTCATTTCTCCGCTCCCGCAGTCTCCTCCAGTGCCTTGAGAAACTCAGACGGGACCCGATGGCCGAGACTTTGCGCTTTTTGCACGTCGGCCCGGGCTTTGTCATATTCTCCCTTATCGTAGCGAGCGACGGCACGGTTGTAGTAGGCCTCGGCAAAGTCCGGGTTAAGCTCGATAGCTTTGTCGAAATCTGATATGGCGAGGTCGCACTGGCCCTTCTCATAATAGGCCGTACCGCGATTGCAGTAGGCTTCGGGAAAGTCCCCCGCTATCGCAAGGGCCTTGTAGAAACACGCGATAGCCTGGTCATACTCTCCTTTGGCTATGTGGACGGTTCCGCGATTGTAGTAGGACACCCCCCGCATGAACCCAAGGAAGAAATAGGCCACGGTCACCAACACTATTACCGCTACAGTTATGACCCAATGCTTCTGCCGCATCACGTTGTTCTCCAATTGTTACGGAAGACAGATCAAGCAACCCGAATCAACTCGATGCTATTAGATATCTGCACTTTTCTCACCACTCAAGCAAAAAATCACAGCCCGGGCAATCCGCGATGGATACGCGCCGGAACAAACTGGAATATCGCAGGCAAATAGGGTATCATTCCGGCAACAGGCCTGAACGAGGGCCTTGGATGAATCCATGTTGCAGAAAGGATTTGGGTAATGTACAGAACTCTCCTCGTTGCCGTAATCGCAAGCCTCCTCCTGTCTTCCAACATCTTCGCAGAGGCCGACTGGCCACAGTTTCGCGGACTCGGCGCCGGAGTCGCCGAAGACGCGATCCTGCCTTCGGCCTGGAGCACCACCGAGAACGTCGCCTGGAAAGTCGAAATACCGGGCCTTGCCTGGTCCTCGCCGATAGTCTGGGGCGATAGGGTATTTGTCACCTCGGCCGTCGGCGCCGACGATGGCGAGGAGCCCAAGAAAGGACTGTACCTCGGAGGCAACCGAGACAAACCCTCCGAAAAGACTCACCGCTGGGTGGTCTATTG
>JBDREF010000243.1:0-5539 GCA_043820045.1 Planctomycetota bacterium
CCAGTGCGCCCGCATGTCTTCGTCCGCCTGCTTTTGCAGGTCCTTCAGTTGGTCCGGCGCCAATGTCGCCCGCTTGGACGGGTTGTCGTAAGGGCCCTTTAAGAGTCCTTTCCAGCCGGCGAGGTCTGTGCCGTTGAACAGGGCGACAAAACCTTTGGGCGGTTGGTTTAATTCTGCTGCTGAGGCGGTGGTGCACGCCAGGGCAATCAAGGCAAAAACCAGGGCGGCATTGGTGAGCAGGGTGTTTGAACGGGGCTTGAACTTCTTCATGTTGTTTCTCCTTGTTCCTCGATTTTCACTCCTCGCTTCTCGATGCTCGTCGAGTATCGGGCACCAGGCATCTTGTATCGAGCAGATTCTCCAAAAAGAAAGGGTGAAAGACGGGATTCGAACCCGCGACCCCCAGATCCACAATCTGGTGCTCTAACCGTCTGAGCTACTTCCACCGCGACTAAAAAGGTAAATTTTACCAGGGCGGCCCGTTCGTGTCAATGCCCGTCTTCGCCTGTTTTACCAGGTGAGAATCCGCTGGACAAAAGCCGTAATTTATGGTATAATACCCACCAAAATGGCATCCTAACCTCAAAATACATTTCTAAGTTGCCTTTAACACAATTCAATTCAAGACGGAGGATTTCCTTATGGGCCATGAAAAGAGATGCGACAATTGCTTTTTCTCGACCTTCGCCACGGGTTGCGGCCGGGCGGCCCTGATATGCCAGCAGAAAAAGGGCTCCGAAGGCCGCTGGCTGGTCCGCCCGCTGCTCGGCGAATGCCCGAACTTCTATCCCTCACGGGCCGCCGACGTCCGCAGCCGCAGACCCCGCCGGATACCCCTGACCCGCGGCCTGTTCGCCATCGTCGATGCCGAAGACTATCCGGCCCTGAGCCAATATACCTGGTTCGCGGAAGGCACGGCCAAGAATTATTACGCCGTACGAAAAGAAAACGGCAAAAGCATCAAGATGCACCGCCAGATTACCGACGCCCCGGACCATCTCGTCGTCGATCACATCGATCATGACGGCCTGAACAACCGCAGGGCCAATCTGCGGGTCTGCACCTTCGCCGAGAACTGCCGAAACCTCCGCAGCACCGGCCCCAAGACCTCCAGGTACAAGGGCGTTTACAGGCACAAAAAGCTCAAAAAATGGGCGGCCCAGATAACCTGCAACAAGAAGACCTACCACCTCGGCCACTTCGCCGACGAAATCGACGCCGCCCGCGCATACGACCGGGCCGCGAAGAAATACCACGGCCGGTTCGCCGCACCCAACTTCACGGGTATAACCGCAGAGAACAAGAAATGAAGTGTACGTTGTCATTTCGAGCCCGTTCGGCTTCGCTCAGGGTAAACTGCGCCGAGACATCTGGTGAATGACTTAACCAGCTTTACGTTCACAGCCGGATCTCTCCACTTCGGTCGAGATGACACATCAATCCCAACATTCCCATTTTTCGCAGTTGTTTTTGTGATGCTTATACGCTACACTGTTGCGCGTGAAAAATGATGTGAAATTTTCGGAAAGGTTCAGCATGAGATTTACTTTAACGGCCATATCGATTTTGACAGTTCTGGCGCTGTCCTCCTGTGGTGAAAAAGGGCAGGAGTCCCAGGAGCAGCAGGCTCAGCAGCAGATGCAGACCCCGCCGCAGATGATGATCGCCGCCGGCGGCCCCGATCTCCATACGGCCGAGGTCCAGGAGGTCGTTCAGGCTACGTCCTACACCTATTTGAACGTCAAGGAAGGGGATAGGGCTTACTGGATGGCCATCGCCAAAAAAGACATAAAGGCCGGTGAGACGGTTTCCTTCGCGGGCGGCCTGGAGATGAACAACTTCGAGAGCAAAGAGCTGCAAAGGACGTTCGAGAGCATCTATTTTGTCGATAGGCTCCTCAGCGATGAGCCGGCGGCGATGGCCGGTGAGCCGTCAATGAGCGCACCTCACCAGATGAAGCCTCTCGTAGACAAGCAGGAGGTCGCGATTGAGCCGGCCGAAGGCGGCATAACAATAGCCGAGCTGTTCGGCAATCGAAATTCCTACGGCGATAAGACAGTCCTGATTAAGGGCAAGGTCACGAAAGTCAATCGAGCGATCATGGACAGAAACTGGGTCCACCTCCAGGACGGCACAGGCGACGCAGACAACTACGACCTTACGATTACAACCAACGAAGACGTCAACGTCGGCGAAGTCGTCACCTTCGAAGGAAAGATCACCCTGAACAAAGACTTCGGCTCCGGATATTCCTACGAAGTCATCATGGAAGAAGCCAAGAGAAAGACCGAATAGTCGGGAGTATCCCTTAATAAATCCATCCTGAGCCGGGCCGAAGGATTACAATCAATTCATTGCCGGGTGCCTTTTACTTACCTTTCATTCGACGGCAATCTTCAATACAGCTTTGTGGATTTCTCCGCTGCCTGCCAATGGGGCGTGGGCATCCTGTGGGAAGAAGATGACAAACGCTCCGGCCTGCACTTGCGTCCAGCTATCGGGCTGGTCCTTGAAAAACTCGATGTCCTTGTCGGCGTCATAGCTTGTATCGGTCAACTTGCAGTCGGCGGCGGGCCTGAAGCCCATCTCATCTATCCCGGCTATGACATATTGAATATCTATATATTTGCGATGTGCTTCCAGTTTCGCTTCGGCGCGACTTCGGCCGGGCCCTTTGCTGATTATGCAGAACAAGCGGTCGCCGTCGATTTCATGCCGGCCGGCCGGCAGCTCGGCCAAATCATTTTGTCTCAGGAACGCAAAGGCCTTTTCGAACGCCGGATTCATGTCGTAATAACGTTCGGCATGTTGAAGCTTATCGAGGATAATATGGTCTCTTTTCATTTGTACTTTGGTCTCCTTATGCCTCGAACAGGATGTGATAACGAAAATCAAAACGCAAACAACAAGCCCAACTCCGAGACGGCGATAAATAATCCTTTTATTCATAATACCAACTCTCCAATAATAAGGTGCGTCCCAATCCTGTCCTTGACAGCAAAACAAAGATCTTATATAAGTCTTTGTAATTTAACAAGTGCGGAATTTTTAGCAGGAATAGTTCCATAAAAAGCCTTAACTCGCCCGGAGCTTATATGAATGCGTTCGACCAGTCCGGCAATGATGCTCAGCCGCCACTGAGGCGCCCACGGCGACCCAGATACAGCGGTACTCACCCAAAAAGTTATCAGCAAAAGTATAAGGAACACAACATCGAGGCTTTCCCTGACCTGAAGGATCATCTGCTTGCAAAAGGCAAGACAC
The DNA here is from genome assembly GCA_043820045.1 of Planctomycetota bacterium. GTDB lineage: Bacteria > Planctomycetota > Phycisphaerae > Sedimentisphaerales > Anaerobacaceae > JBDREF01. The sequence continues at coordinate 3,265 of JBDREF010000243.1, forward strand.
CGGCAAGCACCCATATTCCCGTCCTGACAGAGGAGGTTTTGGCCTGCCTTAACCCCGCGCCCGGTGAAGTCGCAGTTGACTGCACCGTCGGCTACGGCGGACATGCGCTGGAGTTTATCGAGCGTATAGGGCCGACCGGGAAACTGATTGCTTTGGATGTCGATAGCGCCGAGCTTGAACGAACACGCCTGCGGCTGAGCGAAGTGAGCACACCTGTTAGTTTCTATCGCAGCAACTTCGCCGGCATCGGCAACGTGTTGAATAAAGAAAAGCTCGACGGTTACGACTTCATTTTTGCCGACCTCGGTGTTTCGAGTATGCAAATCGACAACCCCGGCCGCGGGTTGAGTTATAAGTATGAAGGTCCCCTCGATATGCGGATGGACGAGAGGTTAAAGCAAACCGCTGCGGATTTGCTTAATACTCTTTCCGAAGATGAGCTGGCTAAAGCCTTTTGGGAACTGGCCGATGAACCGGCCTGTCAGGAAATTGCCCGCCAGATTGTTATTCGTCGTACAGGGCAAGCGATTACACAGACCTCGCAGCTCGTCCAGGTGATTTTCGACGCCAGGGGTATTAATCAGAAAGCCTGGCGTCAGCAGCGTCGCACCGAAAAAGTCAGCTCATTACACCCTGCTGCACGCGCATTCCAGGCACTGCGCATACTGGTCAACGATGAGCTTGGCAGCTTGAGAGAGCTTTTAAGAGTTGCACCATACTGCCTGCGTCCGGGCGGCAGAATCGGTATAATAAGTTTCCATAGCGGCGAAGACCGTATTGTCAAACAGTCGTTTCGTGACGGCGTTAGAAATGGCATATACCAGTCAGCGGCTGAAGATGCAGTCGTGCCGAAAACCGGGGAAATTTACTCAAATCCCCGGAGCGCATCAGCCAAATTCCGCTGGGCTGTCAACTAAATAGTAATAGGGACGTACCAATCCTTGTGCCGAACAGGATTGGGTGCGTCCTGTTATCCCTATGGGCGCACTAATCTGTGAAGTCAAAATCGTAATGCGTAGGTTCGTATCTGAACATTTTACCCGTAGCCACGTCAATTATCAGGCCGGGCCAGAACAGAATGTTGACCCAGTAAACCGGCTCGATGGATTTGTTCAGATTTACAGTATCATTCTTCCCTTGATAAGATGCTGTAATGATGTAGTCTTTGCCCCTGGGAATTGATACGGTATAGGGTGTTTTGCCTTCGTAAGGACCGATCTTCACTTTCGCACCCGGAGGCTTGGAGTCAACAGAAACGCTCTGCGGCTCAGATGTGAAGATGCTGCAGCAACCCTGGGTGAAAATTAACATTGCCAGGAACGTACATACGACTGATTTTCTCATAGTAAATACCTCCGTCAAAAAGACTGTTAATAAAACCTCGCTGCGAACAGCAGCAGAAGCCCGACAAAACACAAAAGAAAGAAACCCGCACGGCCTTATTATCTCTGGTGTCTCTCAAGGAGTGCCGCTATTCTGCCTTGTCTTCTGTGGGGGCACAAGAAAATTTTTTCCGTTTTATCGTTGTGACAGCGAGTATCGAGAATCCGGCATGGATTCGCATCTCGTCTCTGGCAGTTGGATTCCGCCGTAAGGTGCATACGGAACTGCTCCAGTTCATGCCTGCGAGAGCAGGTGCAGGAATGACAAAAGAATGGCCTGGCAGGCGATACGCACCAGGCAAGGAATGTACCTGAGCCCTTCCCTTTGATTCACCCCAGACTCCGAAAAAGCACGCTCGCCTGGCAAAGAAATCCTCAATATCAGGCCTAAAACACGGTTTTTGCAAAAAAAGGTTCTTCCGAATAATGAGTAGGTAGTCTTGGTGTGTCATACGACCGAGAAAAATCGTTCGGGGCCCCAGAGGCACAGATTTCCCCCCACGTGCCCAAATCTGAGCCTCTGCCCAAACGATTTTTCTCTCGAACCAACTCCAAGGCCCCGATCTGTGCGGGCCGCCTACCCATTAACCGGATGAACCGTAAAACCTCGTTTTTGATGGAAATTCCCTCTTGACAAAAGGATCGTCGTGAGATACATGTATGGGAAGTTGGGTGATAAGCTGCAAGGGCGTTTCTATATTCGTGCGAGTGTATTATGGCAAATAGCCGGTTATGTGGCGAGCAACCGCTGGCATGCGCATCGACAGACTGACTACCGGCGACCCGAAAGGAGGAGGATTCAACCTGTCAAGGAAAATCTAAATGCATTCGCGGAATTGGTGCACCCGGTTGCGTAACCGAGTGTTTGATACGGGAATTATAAGTTCAACGTG
>JBDREF010000244.1:0-8032 GCA_043820045.1 Planctomycetota bacterium
GGCAGGCTCGGCAGTCGTCTTTTCAGCTCGATTGGAATCTGCCAGTCGGGGCTGTTCCGGTATTCCATTTCCACATAGGTCGAAAAGCCTCTGTGTATTGCGGCCAGTTTCCTGATGCCGGCGTGATACAGCCTTTCGATAGCTCCGAGCCACAGGCCAAGCTCGGCGTTGATCGGATTCTTCACGAGCACCGGCACGTCGGCTCCCTTCAGTGCATCGGCTATCTCCTGCACGAGGAACGGGTTCACGGTCGTCCTGGCTCCGATCCAGAGAATATCTACGCCGTTATCGACGCACAGCTCTGCGTGCCGTGCGCTTGCCACTTCGGTCGTGGTGAGCAGGCCCGTCTCCGCCTTTACGGCCTTGAGCCACTCCAGCCCGGCCTTGCCGACCCCTTCGAAGGTATTGGGGCGCGTGCGGGGCTTCCAGATTCCGGCGCGAAAGACCTTCACGTGAGGCGATTTAGTCAGCTCTCGTGCGGTCGAGAGGACCTGCTCCTCGGATTCGGCGCTGCACGGCCCGGCGATCACCCAGGGCACCTTCTCGAACGAAAGCCACGCTGAAATATCCGATATGTCCTGATTCAATTTCTTAAGATTCTCAGGCATCCTGTCTTCTAAAACCTCCGTACTAACTCGATTTTCAATATGTCCACGGCCAATACCGCACGGCCGAAACTCCCCATCCGGCAAGCCGCGAACGCAGATTATAGCCTGCAACCGGCAAAAATTCAACGCCGGCGGTGAACCTACCCTGCTTCTACCCCAGTCCACGATATCCGCCTTCTGCCCAGGACTGAAAATATTAGAAAAAGACCATCAACATTCGGCCCTTGAGAATCGCTTTAAACAGTAGAAGGACCGAAAGATGAAACCAGACAAAAAGATTATTCTTATAATTGTTGCCGGCTTGACTATCATTTTCGCCGCCAGCCTCATATTTTTATATCTGACCGATTTCGGAGCCGGCGTCAGATATTTCCTGAGAGAAGGCGAGAAGACCAGAGAGAGGTATGAGCGCCTAATGTGCGATACTGACTATCAGGCATTGTTGGAGGGATGTAGAGAACTCTCACAAATGCGCGCTCGCGGAAAGTTACTGAAAGATGAATATATGGTTCGTGACAATCCCGTAGCCGAGACATTACACCTGCCTCAAGCTATTCTGGATGTTCAACCAACTAATGTTTACATAGGTAGCGACGGGCGCGTGGCAGTGGAGTTAGGAGGAGGGTTGCATCATTTCGGTGTATATGGATATCCTGATGATTACAAAGAGCCTGTATCCGATTTCAAGTATGGCAACAGGAAGCTCATAGACGGATTGTGGTACTACGAGGATGGTTACGAAGAGGTTGCACACCAGAAGAGGATCGAGGCCTTGAAACAAAGACATAAACAGCTTTGAGCGGCGGGCTAAAGCCCGTTAGTAAAACTAATGCGAATTGTGATCTACATAGCATCATCTCTCTGTGAAGCGGCCGGCTTAATGACGGCGTTCTGGTATGTGCTGCGGAGCGGCAAGGTTGTAAGAGGTGTGTTCATCGGCTGAGGGTTGAGTGTCATTTGCATCTTTCTGGCTTCGGTGGTGTTCCCGGGACTCGTGAGTGCATATAACAGCGAGTATAGCAGATACTTCCCTGAGGCAATTGGTGTTGGGGCCGTAATGGTTTTAGGATGGATGCCCGCATTAGTCGTCGCCGCACTCGCCGGCATAATAAGACACGGGGCGAAACGTTGGACAAAATCTGACAAGGTGACGTAGAGAACATGGGATGCGTACAAGAGAACAGCCGCGGCGTCTGGAATATTCCTTCGCTTTTCAGGATGGACGCTGTATGATTTGTAGGGTCTTGGCATAGACCAATCTTTCGCTCGAATCTGTTGTCTGCTGAGGCCTGATAGAAGATTATGCTGTGATCGTGAGGAAAGGATGGGACTATGAAAAAGCGAGGCGCCTTTACTCTGATCGAATTGCTGGTTGTTATCTCTGTCATTGCGCTGTTAATGGGCCTTTTGATCCCGGCTCTGAACAAGGCTCGCGCCCAGGCCCGGGGGTCGGCCTGTCAGGCTCACCTGAAGCAGTGGGCGACGATCATCGCCATGTACACCATGGATAATGACAACACGTACTGGATCGAGTACTGCAAAAGGCAGGACCCCGCCGGTACCTGGATGCGGGCCTTGGGGCTGTTGTATGGCGACATCGGAAAATTCCGCACCTGTCCGTCGGCAACGCAGGCGTGCTTTCTGCAGGATCCGGTATCGGGAAATCCCAACTGGAGGCGCTACGGCAGCGCAAAGCGAGTCTGGGGACCGGGCATTCCTACAAAATACTTCTTCGAAGACGATTACGGCAGCTACGGCGTCAATCACTGGATCAACACTCTCGAGCCGGGCGACGACGGGTGGCTGGATGCACCGGAACTGCATTGGAAAACCGACCTCGGCAAGAACAGCAGCGGCATCCCCATATTAGGCGACTGTACCTGGTACGGAGGTCAGCCCGCAAATGCTCCTGATCCGGCACATCCCAGCTTCGCGAGCGAGTCGGCGCCGCCCCTGTTTCGCTATTGGTGGGAGACCGACCCTTCGGCGGCCTGGAGCAGCAGTATGTGCCGCTTCGCGTTGGACCGGCATAGTCGGGCCATCAACATGTGCTTTATGGACGGTTCGCTGCGGAAGGTCGGGTTGTACGACCTGTGGACCTTGAAATGGCACCGTAACGCTCTGCCGAACTATGACGTGATTATTCCCTGGCTGCCGAGATGAACTCTTATTCTTTACCAGGGACAGTGGCGTTGAAAAGTCTGCTGTTTTTCCTTTGTCTTGCTCATGATTGTCCCTGCCCGTCCTGCTATTGATTATTGTTTAATGAGTATTGATTATTTCTCTGCGCTCTCGGCGGTAAAGAAATCCGTGGAATCCGCAGTCGGCGCAGAAAAAAAGCCAGACGCTTGTGGTGCAGGCCCTAAGGGCCTCCTCACCACGTCTGGCGTATCGTGTAGTGCCTTTATATGCACGACTTATCAGTCATGCGTTATGGCGAAAGCCGCCCAGCCTGCACTCACAACATAATTTAAATATACGAAATATCCACTTTTCCTCCAAATCGAGTCGCCGTTATATCGACGCCGGGGAGCAAAATCTCATATATCGCCCCAAAACGGAGGGCGTCTTGGGTGTGTAATTCTTCGCAGCAAACCTGTATAATAGCCCTGCCCGGTGCCCGGCGGGCCTGCCCCCATGGGGGCGTGCGTCCGGGAATTTGAAATATCGCGAAGGAGAAAAGAATGAGAAGGTCATTGAGATTAGCTTTTTTGTGCATAGCCGTTGCTTTGGCCGTCAAATCTGGGCGGCCGTGTGCAACTTTTGCGGCGGATTCGTCGAAGACTTACGATACCGTCATATATGGCGGCACATCGGCGGCCGTAGCGGCGGCGGTGCAGGTCAAACGGATGGGCAGGACTGTGGTCATCGTCTGCCCCGAAAAGCATCTGGGCGGGCTGACTGCCGGCGGGCTCGGCTGGACCGACTCAGGCCGTAAGGAAGCCGTCGGCGGCGTCGCTCGCGAGTTCTACCGCAGGGTCAAGAAGCATTACGACAGGCCCGAGGCCTGGGTATTTCAAAAGCCGCAGGACTATTCACGGTATCGCCCGGATGACGATGCCATGTGGGTCTTCGAGCCGCACGTGGCAGAGCAAACGTTCGAAGAGCTTGTCAAAGAGTACGAGATTCCGGTCTTTCGGGACGAGTGGCTAAAACGAGAAGGGGGCGTTGAGAAGGATGGCTCGCGCATAATCTCTATCACTATGCTCTCCGTAAGGAGTCCCAAGGACAGCGGCAAAACTTACCACGGTAGAATGTTCATCGACGCGACCTACGAGGGCGACCTGATGGCCGTCGCGGGGGTTAGCTACCACGTCGGCCGTGAGGGTAACGAAGTTTACGGCGAGACTCTGAACGGCGTGCAGACTCGCAACGCCACAAAGCACCAGTTCGAAAAGCCGGTCGATCCTTACGTCAAACCCGGCAACCCGAACAGCGGGCTTCTGCCGCGAATCCACGGCGACGGCCCGGGCGCCGAAGGCCAGGGCGACCGCCGCGTTCAGGCGTACAACTATCGCATGTGCCTGACAAAAGTGGCCGCCAATCGTGCGGCCTTCCCCAAGCCGGATAACTACGACCCGATGCAGTACGAATTGCTCGCCCGTTACCTCGACCAGAGCTGGCGGGCCATATTCGTCAAGTTCGACCCGGCGCCGAATGCCAAGACCGATACGAACAATCACGGCGCTTTCTCGACCGACAATATCGGCATGAGTTACGACTATCCGGAGGCCACCTACGAGCAAAGGCGCGAGATACTCAAGGAGCACGAGGATTACCAGAAGGGACTGATGTGGTTCCTTGCCTACGACCCGCGCGTCCCGGCGGATGTGCGCGAGGAAACGAGCCAGTGGGGTCTGGCAAAGGACGAATTCATCGACAACAGCCACTGGCCCCACCAAATCTACATCCGCGAAGCGAGAAGAATGGTCAGCGATTTCGTGATGACCGAGCTGCACCTGCGGCGGATAAAACCGACGCCCAAGCCGATAGGCATGGGTTCCTATAACATGGATTCGCACAATGTCCAGCGATACGTCGATGAATCCGGCCACGCCCGCAACGAGGGTGACATCCAGATCAATCCCGGCGGGCCTTACCCGATTTCGTACAGTGCGATTGTGCCGAAGGCCTCGGAGTGCACGAATCTGCTCGTGCCCGTTTGTCTTTCCTCGTCGCACATCGCCTACGGCTCGATTCGCATGGAGCCGGTCTTTATGATACTCGGCCAGTCGGCGGCTACCGCTTCGGTTCTCGCGATAGAACATAACACAGGCGTGCAGGATGTCGATTACGCCGAACTGTGCAAACGCCTGCTCGCCGACGGACAGGTACTGGAGCTGCGGTGACTCATGGCGGAGACGGTGATTACGGTAAGTAATATCAGCAAGAGCTTCGGCAAGGTTCGGGCCGTGCGCGACCTTAGTTTTTCCGTCGAAGCCCGCAGTTGTTTCGGATTCTTGGGCCCCAACGGCGCCGGCAAGACAACGGTTATGAAGATGATCTACGCCAAGAGCCTCCGCGACAATGACGGCGAGGCCCGGATGGACATCTTCGGCTACGACCCGGCGACGAACGAACTGGCGATAAAATATCTCTCCGGCGTCGTTCAGCAGGAGAACAATCTCGACGACGAACTCAACGTCATACAGAACCTGATGATTTATTCGAGATTCTACGATATGCCGGCCAGGGCGGCTAAGCAGCGCATCGAGTACCTGCTCGATTTCCTCGAGCTTTCCGAGAAGGCCGATTCGAAAACCAAGGAGCTTTCCGGCGGCATGCAGAGAAGGCTCGTGATAGCACGGGCGCTTATGAATTCGCCGAGACTGCTGATTCTCGACGAGCCGACTACCGGCCTGGACCCGCAGGTGCGTCACCTGATCTGGGACAAGATTCGCCAATTGCAAAGAAAGGAAACAACGGTCCTGCTGACGACTCATTACATGGAAGAGGCGTTCCAGCTCTGCGACCGCATGCTCATTATGCACAAGGGCGAAAAGATAATGGAGGGCCGGCCGGGCGACCTGTTGAAAGAGAACATAGAGCAATACGTCCTTGAGGTTCTTGATGCCGGTTCCGGCGGGCAGTCTCGATGCGATGTCCCTTCAGGGCAAATCAGGGTTGACCGGTCCTCCGAAGTGGTGCGCTATTACTGCGACGATACCGATGCGTTGAAAGACCTGGCGGCCTCATATCTCAAGACCGACAATTACCTGATACGACAGACGAATCTCGAAGACGTATTTCTGAAGGCTACGGGGAGGCAGCTCGATGACAGACAATAGGCCGCAGTTGTATCCGCCGCTCCGCAAAAGACTCTACAGCGTCTGGTACCGGCACATGCGCGTATATACGAGGAACCTGCTGAGCAACGCCTTCCCGCCGTTCCTGGAGCCGCTTATTTTTCTCATCGGCGTCGGGCTTGGATTGGGCAAATACATAACCGAGCCGATGGGCGGGGTCAAGTATATCGAGTTTCTCGGGGTGGGCCTGCTGGTCACCACCGCGATGTTCACCTCTGCGTTCGAATGCAGCTTCGGGACTTTCGTCCGCCTGGAGTTCGAAAAGGTTTATGACGGCATGCTCGCAGCGCCGATGACGGTCAACAACCTGATCATCGGCGAGATGTTGTGGGCCGGGTCCAAGGGATTGTTCTTTTCGTTCGCCGTGCTGTGCATACTCTCAGCGTTCAGAATCATCGCCCTGCCCTATGGCCTGCTGGCGCCGCTGGTCGGCTTTCTAACCGGCGTGATGTTTGCGGCGCTTTCGCTGCTGGTAACTTCCTTTGTGAAGACCATCAACCATTTTAACTTCTATTTTACCGGTTTTATCTCCCCGAGCTTTTTCTTCTCCGGCGTGGTCTTTCCGGTCGAGAACCTGCCGGCCTTTGCCAGACCTATCGCCGAGGTCATTCCTCTGACCCACTCGGTCAGGCTCGTCAGGGCGATATGTACGAACAGCTACAGGCCGATCCTGCTGTTCGATTTGCTGTACATCGTCGCCTTTATTGTAGTTGTCGGTTTCTTCGCAATCAGAAGGCTCAGGAAACGACTGGTGAGTTGAGACTACGAGCCGCCACCTGTTCACGGTTCCACAGCAATTTCCTTAGGGCTTGACGCGGTTTGGAAATCCTAAATTCTAAGCACTAAATTCTAAACAATATCAAATTTCAAATGACCAAAGCATCAAACGACGCGCGCTCTCACGCGGACAATTTACGATGAAGACGGCCGTGACCGACACGGTTTTGAACATTCGAATTTCGGTCATTTGTGCTTGTTTAGAATTTAGATATTAGCATTTAGCGTTCGAATTGTGGATTCTCATGCCGGCAAAATTGGCGAGCGGGATTCCGCGACGTTCTTCTCCGCGGTTTTTTTGGTGGCCGGCTTTTTTGTCTCTACTATGTCTATTGCCGGTTTTCGACATGCCGATTTCGGACATTCGCCGGTCCAGCAGTAAAGGCAAAGCTTGTCCTTCGGTCGTCCGATTGCCTTAACCATATCGTCCACGGTCTGATATCTGAGCGTTGATACACCCAGGTCTCTGGCGATCCATTCGATCATTCGTTTATACCTGGCCGAATTGCAGTCTATGTACTCCGAGACGTCCTTGATGTCATGGCCTTCGAGGTCGCGAATGGCCTTGCGGGCGGCAAGTTCGTTGATCGAGCGTGTGGAAAGGTTAAATCTGCATGGGAACATCAACGGCGGGCAGGCCGGTCTTACGTGTATCTCCTTTGCGCCGCAATCCCAGAGTTTCTTTATGGCGAAGCTCTTGAGCTGCGTCCCTCTGACTATCGAATCTTCGCATACGACAATGCTGTTGCCTTCTATGACCTCTTTGATTGGAATCAGTTTCATTTTTGCGATGAGGTCGCGCGTCTGCTGGGAAGGCGGTGTGTAGCTTCTGCCGTATCCAGGTGTGTATTTGACGAGGGGGCGTCTGAAAGGTTTGCCGGACTCCATTGCGTATCCCAATCCGTGCGCAAATCCTGAGTCGGGTACGCCGGAGACAACATCGACGTTGATATCCTTGTCGTGTTTTGCAAGGTAGCGTCCGGACCTTTCTCTTACCACCTCCACGTTTATTCCTTCGTAGGTTGACGCCGGAAAGCCGGTATATATCCAGAGAAACGCGCATATCTGGTCCACGTTTTGACTGCCGGGCCTGCGTTGAACAACGCCGTCCTCGTTGATAAGGACAATTTCTCCGGGCTCGATGTTCTTTGCTATCTCAAAGTCGTTGTTCGGAAAGGCGCTGGTCTCGGTAGTCACGGCCCATGCATCTTTTCGCCTGCCTATCGTCAGCGGCGTATATCCGAACCTGTCCCTTGCCGCGTATATTCCGGCCCTGTTGAGCAGCAGCAACGAGCACGAACCTTCGATGGCGGCAAACATCTTCTCGATGCCGTCTATCAG
>JBDREF010000245.1:0-13965 GCA_043820045.1 Planctomycetota bacterium
AATATGACCGATATGCAGCCGCTTCGGCAGTTCTTCACGCTGCATTCGGACGAGCTGGCCTGGTCTCTGGCGATAGCGGTAATTGCCGCCGCGATGGCTTATCTTGTCGCGTTCGGGGCGTTGTCGCTGGAAAGAGCGGGCGGATACGGCACGTCAAAGCTCTATCGATTCCTATCTCTGATATTACGCACGAGCATATTTCTCGTGATGTTTGTTCCCGCCTCGATTGTCGCCGCTTCTTTGCTCAGGATGTTAGCCGTCGGCAGTGTCCCGATGGCGCTTCGACAGAGCTGGTGTGTTGTCTCGGCGGGGCAGGCTGCTCGATTCGCTGGGGTGGCTCTTGTTATGCTGCTCGTGACACGATACGCTCATGAGAAATGCCTGTCGGAAATGGCTTCGCTGGACGGCGCCTCACACTTCAAGGCGTGGTGGTACGTACATCTGCCGCACACGTGGCCGGTCTTTGTCGGGACATTCATCCTGATCGTTATGTTCAGCATAACGGAATTGTCGGCCACTATGGTATTGCTGCCCGCGGGTTTGCCCAACTTCGCCCAGCGTCTGCTCAACCAGATGCACTACGCGCGGGACCAGCAGGTGATTGCCTCCTGCCTGGTTTTGATTGGCGTTTTTCTTGCTTTGAGCGCGGCGCTGGTGCTATTGCTGCGTGTAGCCCGGGTACGATGGATGATGGCGGCAATGGTTTTTGGAGTTTGCCTGGTTCATCTGGCCGGCTGTGACGGCAAGCCGTATCCGAGCGACGGGCCGGACGTCGTCGATGCTTTTGGCCGGACAGGGCGAGGGCAGGGCGAATTCATTTATCCGAGGGCCATAGACATTGCCGGCGACGATTCCCTTTTCATTGTTGACAAGACCGGCAGAATCCAAAGGCTCAGCGCCGAAGGGGACTTTCTTGATTGTTTCCAAATGCCTCTCATCGAGACGGGTAAGCCTACGGGACTGAGCGTCGGGCCGAACGGCAATCTCTACGTAGCCGATACGCATTATCACCGTGTCGTTGTCTTTTCTCCGGAAGGAAAACTCCTCGACGAATTCGGCACGTTCGGGCAGGACAACGGCTGCTTCATTTATCCGACCGATGTTGCCTTTTCACAGGACGGCAGAGTCTTCGTCGGTGAATACGGCGGCAACGACCGGATTAGCGTCTTTGACGAGCAGGGCGAATTTCTCTATTGCTTCGGCGCTGCCGGCAACGGACCGGGGCAGTTGGCCCGGCCTGCGGCTCTTTGTGTGGACAAATCCCGCGAGTGTCTCTACGTGGCCGACGCCTGCAATCATCGCATTGCGATTTATAAACTCGACGGCACGTTGCTCGGATACATCGGCTCGGCCGGTCGCGCGCCGGGACAGCTTCGTTATCCTTATGACTTGGCGCTGCTGCCGGATGGGACGCTCGTCGTTTGCGAATATGGAAACAACAGGCTACAATTATTCAGCGCCGAGGGTTGTAGTCTCGCCGTATATGGCGGCCCGGGCCGCCAGTTGGGGCAACTGGCTTATCCCTGGGGTGTAGCAGTCGATAGTCGCAGTCGCGTTTTCATTGTTGACGCCGGCAATAATCGGATTCAGGTGTGGCAGTTATGACGTATGCGTATGGTTTCTATTTTGCCCAGCCCTGGTGGCTTGCAGGTTGCATCCTGCTTTTCGCCATTGTCTGGCTTGGTCTGCGCAGTCTGGCGGCCCTGGGGCCGGTTCGGCAGGTGTTCGCGATAATTCTGCGTTGCCTGATCGTGGCCATCCTGATTGCCCTGCTGGCTCGGCCCATGCTCACCAAAAAGAGCCAGCGCCTTACCGTGATTTCCGTAATTGATCGCAGCCAGTCGATTCCCATCGGGCTCCAACAGGCGAGCATGGATTATCTGGCCGCAGCCCTGGCCCACAAGGTCCCACGCGACCAGTTGGCGGTTGTCGATGTCGCTGAGGCCGCCAGTATCTCCAAATTACCCTCCGGCGACGTCACCATCCGCCAGCGAAATACAACTCTTAACGGCCAGCAGAGCAAATTAGCCGACGGCATACAAATGGCTATGGCCATCGCGCCGCCGGATACCGCCGTTCGAATACTGCTCGTCAGCGAGGGTAATGAAACCGCCGGGGACCTGAAAGAAGCCGCCCGGATTGCAGCGGCCAATGGAATTCCAATCGATGTACTGCCCCTGCGATACGAATATGACAACGAGGTCATCTTCAACCGCCTCGCTGCTCCCAGCGCGGCGCGGAGCGGCCAGACGGTTTCACTGCGGTTTGTCCTTAACAGCACAACGCAGACACGGGGCAAGCTGCTCTTGAACCTCAACGGCGAACCTGTAGATCTCGCCCCGGACTCACCCGATATCGCCGTGGCCGTGGATTTGGAGCCCGGCACCAACGTCAAGACTATCTCGATGCCGGTCGGCACTCGCGGCATACATGAATTTGAGGCTGTGTTTATGCCCGATGTGCCCGGCCAGGACCGAATCGCCGAGAACAATCGCGCCAGCGCTATAACTTATGTCGCCGGGCCGGGTCATGTTCTGGTCGTTGACGCGGACGGTTCGACCGGCGCCGTTTTGGACAGGGCTTTGCGCAATTCCGACATCGATGTGCGCTACTGCACTACGGCTGATTTTCCGGACAATCTGTCCAGGCTGATGGATACCGACGCCGTCGTTCTGGTCAATACAGATTGCAGCAACTACACTTTCCAGCAGCAGGAGATGCTCTGCCGTTATGTCACCGACCTCGGCGGTGGCCTGATTATGGTAGGCGGGGCTCAATCCTTCGGCGCCGGCGGTTGGATAGGCTCGCCGGTGGCCGAAATTCTGCCCGTGGACTTAGACCCGCCGCAGAAAAAGCAACTGCCCAAAGGGGCGCTGGTCCTGATTATGCACGCCTGCGAGATGCCGCAGGGCAATTACTGGGGCAAGATGGTTGCCATTGCCGCGACGAGGACTCTGAGCCGGCTCGATCTGATCGGCGTGTTGGCCTATGGCTGGCAGGGGGCGGGCGACTGGGTCTATCCTCTTTCTCCGGTGGGTGACAAGGAGGCGGTAGTCTCGGCCATCAAGCAGATGCAGATGGGCGACATGCCCAGCCTTCACGCGCACTTGCAGGCCGCATACGATGCGCTCAGTGCCTGCGATGCGGCCCAAAAGCATGTGATAGTGATAAGTGACGGCGACCCTCAGGCACCCACCACGCAACTGCTCAATCAGTGCAAGCAGGCCGGCATTACGTGCACCGGCGTGGGTATTTTTCCTCACTCGCCCCAGGACGTGCAGAGCCTGCAGCGGGTGGCTCAACTCACCGGCGGGCGTTTTTACGATGTCAAAGACCCCCAGCAGTTGCCCCAGATATTCATCAAAGAGGCCCAGGTGATCCGGCGGGCTTTGATCATCGAGGAGACTTTCTCGCCTCAGATAACTTATTCTCTCAGTGAGATTGTGCAGGGCTTGCCCGCGGGGCTGCCGAACATCGACGGCTACGTGCTGACCGGACCGAAAGGCGGCTTGAACCAGGTTGTTCTCGCCAGCCGCCAGGACGACCCGATTCTGGCCACCTGTCAGTCCGGGCTTGGCCGATGCGTGGCGTTCACCAGCTCAATCGACAGCAGGTGGGCGTCGAACTGGCTGCAATGGGGCGATTTCGCAAAATTCTGGGAGCAGACGATTCGCTGGGCGGCCAAGCCGTCGCAGTCTCCGGATTGTGAAGTCTTCGCCGATGTTCAGGGCAACCAGGTCACCATCAACGTCGAGGCAATTGACGCCGAGGGCAAATTCACACAGTTTGCCAATATCGAGGGGCAGATAATAGCGCCGGATGTCTCATCCAATCCGCTCGAGCTTACACAGGTCGGACCCGGCCAGTACAACGGCAAATTTCAGGCGGCCGCATCGGGCAGTTACATCGTGAATCTGCGTTACAGAAATCTTGCAGATGACACCGAGACCCACTTCACACACACGACGGTGACAATTCCTTTTGCCCCCGAGTTTCGAGACCTCTCCGACAACGCGCCTTTGCTCGCCGAGGTCAGTGATATCAGCGGCGGCCGGATTCTGGGCTCCGATCCAAATCAGGCCAACCTGTTCGATTACGCCGGGGTAAAGTTCCCCGAAACGGAAATGCCGTTGCTGCGGCCGTTGATGTTCGTCTGGCTGGTTTTGTTCCTGCTGGACGTAGCGGTGCGCAGAGTCGTTCTGGATGTCCGAGCGATTGCCCGGCGAGTTGCTTCTGTCGTTCGTCTGGGCAGGATCGAACGTAAGACCGACCAGACGCTTGAACGTCTGCGCCTGCGACGGCAGAAACTCAGGGACCAGCTCTCGGCCCGCAAAGCAGACGCGGTAGCTTCAAGGCGCTACGAGGCGAGCAAGCAGTACGAGGGCGATTTGCCGGTTGCCGAAGCGGCGCAACACAAACCGCCGCCGGAAGAGAAACCGCAGGAAGCTGCGCCGGCAAAGGCCGATGCACGCGAGGAGACGTCGCACATTCAAAGGCTGCTCAAAGCTAAACGCAAGGCTGCCGGTGACAAACAGAACGACAATGCGGAATAATGAAGAATAGATGCTTAGGAGATAATTCAAATGTCGAAAAAGGAAAAAGGTGTTGAAGAACAGTGCAGGGACTTCCGGCGGATGTTCGAGTCGCTGCGCTGCGAAATCGGCAAGGTTATTGTCGGATACGAGACAATCGTTGAGAATGTGCTCATAAGCCTGTTTTGCGGCGGACACGTGTTGCTGGAGGGAGTCCCGGGGCTGGGCAAGACGCTGCTGGTGCGCACGCTAAGCGACGTCTTTTCGCTCGAATTTAGGCGCATCCAGTTCACCCCCGACCTGATGCCGGCGGACATAATCGGCACGAACATGGTCATGGAAGACGCGGCGACCGGCAGGCGGCAGTTCCAGTTTCAGGCCGGCCCCATCTTCGGACAGATAATCTTAGCCGACGAGGTCAACCGCGCCACTCCCAAGACCCAGTCGGCCATGCTCGAAGCTATGCAGGAGCATTCGGTCACCAGCGGCGGGCAGATTCGCAAACTGCCCGAGCCGTTCATGGTCCTTGCAACGCAGAACCCGATCGAACAGGAAGGCACCTATCCTTTGCCCGAGGCGCAGTTGGACAGATTCTTCTTCAAGTTGCTGGTGCCTTACAGCAACCGCGAGGAGTTGCGTACAATAATCGACCGGACTACTACGGGCGAGAATCCCCGTGCCCAGGCGATTATCGGCGCCGAGGAGATAATGCAGGCCCATGAGCTGGTCAGGCACGTGGTTATCGCCGAGCACGTGCAGGATTACGCAATTCGCCTGGCGCTGGCCACGCACCCGCAGGGTGAGTTTGCGGCGGAAGTGACAAACCGTTTCGTCAGGTTCGGCTCCTCGCCGCGCGGCGTTCAGGCGCTGGTCCTGGCGGGCAAGGTCCGTGCGATGCTCGACGAGCGCTATCATGTGAGTTTCAGCGACATTGAAGCTTCGGTGCTGCCGGCCATGCGCCACCGCATATTGCTGAACTTCGAAGGGCAGGCCGAAGGAATACAAACCGACGAGGTGCTCGACAAAATCCTTCAGGGCACCCCCAAGACTCTGGAGCAGAAACTGGATGTCCCCTAAGCCAAGACGATTGACCGATTTGCTTGACCCGGCCTTCATGAGCCGGCTGGATTCGCTCGACGTGATGAGCCGTAAGATCCTGCAGGGCAAGCTCCAGGGCGAGAGGCGTTCGAAGCGTCGCGGTCAGAGCGTCGAATTCGCCGATCATCGCCCATACGTAGAAGGCGACGATTTACGATTCGTCGATTGGAACATTTACGGCCGGCTCGAACAATTGTTCCTGAAGCTCTTTCTCGAAGAGCAGGACCTGACGGTTCACGTAGTCGCTGATGCGAGCGGGTCGATGAGTCTCGGGGAGCCGTCGAAGGAGCTGTTCATCAAAAAACTCACGGCAGCCCTCGGCTACGTAAGCCTGGTTAATAATAATCGGGTGACTGTCAGCTTTTTCGCGGACGGACTGAAAGGCCAGCTCGCCAACATGCGCGGCCGCAGTTATCTACACCAGATGGCGGAATTCCTCCTGACTTCCGAGTGCGACGGGCTGTCCGATTTTGACAACTCGTGCCGACAAATAGCCGGCAGTCGCATCGGCTCGGGGGTGATGATTGTGTTGAGCGACTTCCTGTTCAAAGAGGGATACGATTCGGGCTTGCGCCGGCTGATAGGCAGGCAATACGATATGTATGTTATCCAGGTTCTCAGCGCACAGGAACTTTCGCCCGACCTTACCGGCGAGTTGAAATTGATTGATATCGAAGACGCCGACGCTGCCGAGATTACCGTCAGTGCCGCGCTGTCGAAATACTATAAGCGGAATCTTACTGCGTACTGTAACGAATTGAAAGACTTCTGCACACGCCGCGGCATCGTTTACGTGCTTGCGAATTCCGCCGATTCGGTGGAGTCACTGGTGCTGAACTACCTGCGGCGGATTCGGCTGCTTCGCTGATGCGGCCGGACGAGAAGTTTTAGGAGTTTGGACTTATGGAATGGCTGACGCCTTTGACAGCACTTTACGCCGCTGCGGTTTCCGTGCCGCTTCTGCTGCTGCTCTATTTCCTCAAGCTCAAACGCCGCGAGCAGATTGTCTCCAGCACCCTGCTGTGGAAACGAGCCGTTCAGGACTTGCAGGTGAACGCTCCGTTCCAGAAGCTGAGGCGAAACATCCTGCTGTTGCTGCAATTGCTGATTCTGCTGGCTATTCTGCTCGCTCTTGCCGGGCCCATCCTTTCGCTGGTGGCCGGCTCGGCCCGTAGATACGTCATATTGATTGATCGCTCCGCCAGCATGAATGCGACCGATGTGGAGCCGACGCGTCTGCAAATCGCCAAAGAGCAGGCGAAGGTCTTCGTCGAATCGCTGCGCGGCAAAGCATTCTTCTCATTGAGGGACGAGTCCGACCAGACAATGGTCATCACCTTCGGCCGCAGCGCCAAGGTAATGTGCAACTTCACATCGGACAAACAGCAACTGATTCGTGCTATAGAGGCCATAACGCCGAGCGACGATGTCTCCTGCCTGGCTGAAGCGATTGTGGTCGCCCGGGCCTTCGCCCAGTCGCCCGGCGTCGAGGCCGACTACCTCAGCGCCGAGGACCCGGCCCAGCTTATGTTGTTCAGCGATGGGCGGATCAGCGATATGGACCAGATTGTAGTCAGTTCCGATGAGTTGGTCTTTCACTGTATCGGCCAATCCGGCTCCAACGTGGCCGTGACCGCAATGCAGGCGAAGAGGTCGTATGAGAAGCCCGAAGAGATCAACGTTTTCGCCACGTTAGCCAATTACGGCCAGGAGGCTGTGACCTCCGACGTGCAACTGAGCATAAACGGCAATGTGCACGCGGTCAGGTCGGTGACCGTTCCGCCTCGAAGGTCCGATGGTGAATCTGGTGTCGTCCGGCCCGGCAGAGTGGCTGTCGATTTCTCCCTGTCATACAGCGAAGGGGGCCTGCTTGAAGTAAGACATATAGGCGGCGCCGGCGCATCGGCGCCAGTGCCCGATTGCCTGAGTTGTGATGATGCCGCATGGGCTGTTCTTGCACCTCCCAAAAGGCTCTCCGTGCTGCTTGTCACCAGCGGCAACACGGTGCTGGAATCGGCGTTGCAGGCCTGTCCGCTTGCTCGGTTCGAAGTCTGTGCGCCGGCACAATTCGATGCGATGGATCCGTGGGTCCTGAGCGCCGAGCAGCCCTACGACCTGATCGTTCTCGACGGTCACGTTCCGCCGCATCTGCCCAAGTGCCGTTACCTTGTTTTCGGCCGCCCGCCGGACGGCATCGATGTCTCGGTCGCCCAGCAACTCGAAAACCAGGTCATAGTGGACTGGAGAACGAAGCACCCTGTGCTGCAATACGTCAATCTGACGAACCTTTTTGCCGCCAAGTGTCAGAAGATGATTTTGCCTCGGGATGCGGATGTTATCGCCGAGTTCAACGAGACGCCGGCTCTGGCTCTGGTGAGGCGAAACGGCAGCGTCTTTCTGCTCGCCGGGTTTGATGTCCTCCAAACCAACTGGCCGTTCGAGCCGGGCTTTGTCCTGTTTTGCTACAACGCCGCTAATTTCCTCGGAATGCAGCTCGGGCAGAGCCAGGAGACTAATCTGCAGGTCGGCCAGCCTGTTGTGGTCGAGGGTCTGCAGGGCGAAATCACGGCAAAAATCGAAGGGCCGGATTTATCAGGCGTCGAGGTCAAGTCGAGTCCTGCCGGCTCTATTCGTTTCCCTGGTACCGACCGGGTCGGCCCGTACAGCTTGAGTATCCCGGGCCAGCCTGTGAGGCTTTTTGCCGTCAACTTGCTTGATTTGCATGAAAGCAATGTCGAGCCGCAGCGCGAGATAATTCTCTCGGGCCAGGCGGTGCAGGCTCAGGAGCGCGTCCTGAGCCGGTCTAACCTGCCGCTGTGGCCGTTTCTTGTCGGCCTGGCCTTGCTGCTTGTATGTTTGGAGTGGATAGTCTATAATCTGAAGGTTCGAATATGATTCACGACTTTAATATTTGGCGGGATTTGCGGATGTCGCGTTTCATTGCAATTTCGTTCGCATTGTTGGTTCTTGCTTCTGCGGCTGTTTGCGAGGAGGAAGAGCCCTTCAACGTTGACTTCTTCTGCGGCTGGGCAGGACATTACCGTCCCATGGAATGGACGCCGGTGGAAGTCGGCATCGCCGGCACTCTTAAAGAACCTTTCGCCGGCTCCGTGACCATCGCCGCCCAGCAGGACGGGTTGAACAGCTTGAGCATCGTCCATACCTTCGTCCTTACGCCGGATATGCCGCTTCACCTGCCGCTCGTGACAAAGCTGGCGTTCAACGCAGACAAATGCAGCGTGAATATCAGAGACGAGCGAGGCCGTGTGCAATGGCGGCAGGACTTCAACCTGTGGGATTTTTCCTCCAGGAATCGCCTGCTGACGCCGGTTCAAGAAAATGATTTACTGATCGGACTTGTCGGGCGCAGCAAATTCGGCCTGTTACGGCTGCCGAGCCAGTCGGTTTGCCGCTCGGCGACAGCGCAGGGAAAAGTGTACGTCGGAGACAAGCTGCCGCGAATGGTCCCCTGGGACTGGACCGGCTTCGTCCCGCTCGACTTGCTGGTCCTCTACGATCCGGACTGGGCCCAGTTCAACCGCCAGCAGCTTAATGCGATTGCCCAATGGGTCTCGAACGGCGGAAAACTGCTGCTGGTTATGGGCAGCAATCCTCTATCAGCCGACAATCCGATAGCTCAGTTGTTGCCTTTTGAATTACAGAGCGTCAAACAGGTTACCCTGCCGCGGGGGATCCTCGAAAAATGGGATTTGCAACCCGACGAACCGGAAACCGTCGCCGCCTGGCCGTTGACGCCCAAATCCGCCGCTCGCTTCTGTGAGGTCGAAAGCAATGACGCCAGCGAATGTCTCTTTGCTACCGGATATGCCGGCTTCGGCCGCGTCGCTGTGTTGGCATTCGACCCCTCCACCATGACGAACAAACAAATGACAAACTCGGGGCAGTTCTGGATCTCCCGCATCAGAGCAATTCTGGGTCAGGCCAGCCCTCTGCCGCCCACCGCGAGACAGAGCCCTCCCCGCCGGAATCAGATGAGCCGCACTATTGAATTCTCCCGCGATCCTGAGAGTATTGTTAATGACAACTCCCGCCGCGGACAACGATATGAAGTCGGCTCGGCCCAGTCGGCGAACAATACCGTCATGGAGTTTCTGTACCAGGGAATCAAGCCGTTGAGCATTTGGTGGGTGATATTCCTGCTCGTTACACTGGCAATTCTGCTGGGACCTCTGGACTACAAGCTGCTAAAGCGCAAAGACCGTCTTCCGCTGACATGGCTGACGTGCACGTTCTGGATAGCCCTGTTTACCGTCGGCGCCTATTACGGCGTGCAGGCCATTCGCGGCGGCGACCTGGAGCTGCGAGTGGTCTCTGTCATAGACGGAATCGAGGACAGCGACCATGTCTGGTCAACCGATTATTGCGGTCTTTTCGCCCCCAAGAGCGACGATTATCGACTGAAAGGCCTTTTGAGCAACCAGTGGTGGTCCGGCATCGCTCCCACCCAGGAATCCATCTGGGCGAATAATCGCGAGACTGCGGGCAGAAACATCTATTGTTATCAGCACGACGGCGGAAACCTGCCCTATTCTCTGCCTGTCAATATATGGAGCGTTCAGTGCCTCCTTAACGAGTCGCGCCTGGAGCGGCTGCCGTTCAGCGCCGAAGTGCAGCGACAAGCCGGTCAGGTCACCGTCAACGTCACCAATGAATCTGAGTCCGCTATCCTGAAGGGTTATGTTCTCTTCGGCAACAATCAAGGCGTAAGTTTTGGCCCGGTCCAGGGCCGTGCCGCCGAACAGTTCAATAGAGAAGTGACGACTATATATAGCGACGTCAGGAACAAGGAGGCATTTCTGGCGCAGGGGTGCCTGCAGCGCACAAGAGCCATCGATGCGTATCTCGCCCGCGGAGCGGCGCTGGTTTGCGCAGAGTACGAACAGGCGCCCGTATCGTTTGAAATTGAGGGCCGTTCATTCAAATCGAATCATATACAATTGGCTCGCCTTGTCGTCTTTCCCGGTGAGCCGAAAGAGGAAACTCCAGAATGATTGAAACCAGGAATCTTACCAAGAACTACGGCAATTTGACCGCCGTGGACAATCTCAGTTTGACCATTCGGGGCGGTGACATATTCGGCTTCATCGGGCCCAACGGCGCCGGCAAAACCACCACCATGCGAATACTGGTGACTCTCCTGGAGCCGACGAGAGGCCAGACCCTTATCGACGGGCTGGATGTTGCCAAAAACGGCAAGAAGGTCCGCAGACTGGTCGGCTACATGCCGGATTTCATGGGTGTCTACGACGACCTGAAGGTATTCGAGTACCTTGAGTTTTTCGCGGCGGCTTTCGGCATAGAAAGCAGGAAACGCAAGTCCATCGTCGAAGGTGTGCTGGAGCTGACGGACCTTGAGTCCAAGAAAAGCGCCGCCGTCGACAGCCTTTCCCGCGGCATGCAGCAGCGTCTCGGGCTGGCGCGGGTTCTCATTCACGACCCCAAAGTGCTCATACTTGACGAGCCGGCCAGCGGACTCGACCCGCGTGCACGGATCGAAATAAGAGAGCTGCTGCGCGAGCTTAAGCGCATGGGCAAGACGATTATGATTTCGAGCCACATTCTCAGCGAACTTGAGGAAATCTGCGACCACGTCGGCATTATCGAACACGGCCAATTGGTCTTCAGCGGGACCATTGAGGAGATTCGCCCGAGGCTGGGCATTCATCACAAAGTTCGAGTCAAGGTCGCCAACGGTCAGGACAAAGCCGTCGAGCTGCTCTCCGCTCTGCCCCAGGTGCGACAGGTCCAGTCGGTCGGCGACTTCATAGCCGTGACTTTCCACGACGACCAGGACGGTCACGGCATCATTGCCCGGACGCTGGTCAAGGCGGATATGGACATAATCTCTATTCAGCCCGAACAGCTCAAGCTTGACGATGCGTTCCTGCAGTTGACCAAAGGCATCGTACATTGAGCATTCGAGTGCTGGCCCGGCGGCTGCTTTGCGACGTGCTGAACGGCGGTTAATCCGCCAAACTAACGGCGGTAAAAGCTCTTATGACTATTACAGTGATTAGCTTCCGTAGGGTGTGCAACTTGTTGCACACGCGTTTGAATTCCGCGTGGGCAAAAACAGAATTTGCCCACCCTACGAAGCTGGTAGGGCCGATCTTCGACAAGGAGCTGCGCGTCTCCAGCCGAAGGCGGAGAAGCTACGTTCTTCGCGTCGGGTACATCGCATTGTTGAGCGTTTTCATCATGTCTGCATGGTACTCCACCGTCGCCGTCCGCAGTTCCGGCTCGGGCGTCTATCAGGTTTCGAGATTGTCTTTGGCCGCAACGCAGATGACAGCTACAATCGTCTGGTTTCAGTTTATCGCAGCCCAGGTTCTCGCCATCGTCATGCTCAGCTCGGCCATCAGCGATGAAGTCACGATGGGGACGCTCGGCGTGCTCATGACCACGCCCATAACCAGCTTCCAGATAGTCACCGGCAAGCTCCTCAGCAGGCTGCTGCAGTTAATGCTGCTGCTGGCGATAAGCCTGCCGCTGTTGGCAATTGTCCGTGTCTTCGGAGGCGTTCCGTGGGATTATGTGGTATCCAGCGTCTGCATTACTCTCACCGCCGCTGTTTTCGCAGGCGCCTTGAGTTTGTTGCTGTCGATGGTCTATCGCCACGCCTATACGGTTATCATCGTGGTGATCTCAGGATACATGCTCGTCTTTGGGGTCCTGCCCGGCGTGTTATTGGCCGCAGGGATGCTTGGCCGCCAGGCGATGTATTCCTGGCTCGCCCTGATAAATCCCTTTTGGGCTATGGCTGCTGCCACACAGAGGCTGTCGGTGCCTTCGACTCGGGCTGTCAGTTGGCCGCTGCACTGTGTGGTTATGTTGGCTGCGACGGCCGGCTTGTTGGCTGTGGCTGTCTGGCGGGTACGAAAGGCTGCATTGGGCGATGCTTTCAGCTCGCGACGAGAGCTGCGATTGCGGCGGTTTCTGAAACGAAGAGGGATTGCCGGTGCAGAGAATCCGGGCAGTCGCTTTGCAGGCTATATAAGACCGGTCACAGGTCGGCCCATCGTCTGGAAGGAGATGTCCAAAGGCTTCATAGGGCACGGCAGGGGAGATGTCGTGATAATTATATCTTTGGCCGCTACTTTTGTTGTGATGGCCGTACTGCTGCTTTTCAACCGCGGTGCGAGAAATATCCTGCCGTACTACCTTACGTCCGGCGTCTCTCTGGTTGTTATGGTTCGCCTGGCCGTCTTTGCCGCCGGGAGCATTACCTTAGAGAAGGAGGCCCGGACCTGGCCCATACTGCTGACGACGCCCCTTGAGGATAGAGAAATCATACGGGGCAAGGCAGTTGCGGCGTTTCGCAGGAATCTGCCCTTGCTGCTGGCATATTTTGCGCTGTTTTGCGTATTCTTTCAGTTCCACGCCGGCCAGTACAGGCTACACCAGATCGTTCTCTACATTCTATGTTTTGCGGCAGGTCTGATAGGTTCGATACTGTTCGTCATCGGCAGCGGCTGCTATTTCGGCGTGCGGCTCAGGACCACTACTGCTGCCGTTGCGGCGACGGTCGGCCTGTATGCCGCCATGAATTACCTCCTGTGCGGGATGTTTAATCCTTTTCGCATCTGGCTGTACAGGGCCATATCCCGTCCAGGTATGTTATGGACCTTGTACGCCATGCCGATGACCACGGCCCTGATCAATGCGGCAATCGGCTTGCTTCTTGCACGGCGTGCGGTACGCCGGTTGAGACGCGACATCTTCTGAGGGTACTTCTGTTCAATATGAGCGTTGCCTTGGTAAAATCTGTTTCGCGCTTCTTGAGCCCTTTCCGGCTGGCCGGGCCGCTGTTTGACAAGGAGCTGCGCGTCTCCAGCCGGCGAAAAAGAAACTATGTTCTGCGGTCCGTGTACATCATCTTTTTGACGTTCTTCGTTGCGGTGGTCTGGCTCGGTATGGTCCAGTATCAAGGCTCCGCGGCATACCAGAAATCGAGAATGGAGGTAGCCGGCAAGACCATCATCACCACGATAGTCACGTTCCAGTTCATTGCCACCCAGTTGATCGCCATCGTCATGCTCAGCACCTCAATCAGCGATGAAATCTACCACCGGACCCTGGGCCTGCTTATGACCACGCCCATAAGCAGCTTTCACATAGTCATGGGAAAACTCTTCAGCAAGCTCTTGCAGCTTATCCTGCTGCTGGCTATCAGCCTGCCGTTGCTGGCCATAGTCCGCGTCTTCGGCGGCGTTCCCTGGGGATACCTCCTGTCCAGCCTGTGCATAACACTGACCGCGGTAATCTTTGCCGGCTCGCTCAGTCTGTACTTCTCAATCCACAACCGGCGGGCCTA
>JBDREF010000246.1:0-27345 GCA_043820045.1 Planctomycetota bacterium
CGGCGAGGCCAAGGAGCCGCACACAATCGACAACGATAAGTGCATCAAGTGTGGAGTTTGTTCTGACGTATGCAAGTTCGAAGCGGTGTTAGTGGCATGATATTGGATGATGCGAGAAAGATTCTGGAAGCGGAAGTCATCACCGGCGGCGATTTGATGAGCCGGGAGATTAAGATGGCCTGCGGCTCCGACCTTATGAGCGACGTGCTGAGTTTCGTGAAGTCGGATTACCTTCTGCTGACCGGACTGACGAATCCGCAGGTCGTACGCACAGCAGAAATGACCGACTTAGCGGCTATATTCTTTGTTCGCGGCAAGAAACCGGATGAAGACACCATCAAAATAGCGGAAGCCAAGAGTATCCCCTTGTTGACGACGCCGTTGTCGATGTTCGAAGCGTGCGGCCGGCTTTGGAAACAGGGGCTTCGGGGCTTTTCCGGAATATAGGCGTTGATACCCAACGAGATCCGTACCCATGGTTATGGATAACAAAATCAGCAAAGTTCAGGAGTTGGTTTATGAAATCCGTGTGGGTGACGTTATGAAGGAAGATGTCATCACCGTCAGTCCGCAGGCTCCCATGAGCGAGCTGCGAAGGATTCTGGCGGAAAAACGTATCTCCGGGACGCCGGTAGTGGACAACGGCGAGCTGGTGGGCATCATAAGTCTTGACGACTTCATCAGGTGGATGTCGGATCGGGATGAGGACTGCCCCATCGGCGACAAGATGACAAGAGATGTTAAGACGCTTTATACCGACGAGCCGCTTATTCACGCCGTCAACAAGTTCGAGCGTCTGGGCTTCGGCCGGTTCGCAGTCATAGACCGCGAAAGCCGGCAGCTCCGGGGAATTGTCACCAAGGGTGATATTGTCGAGGGGCTGCTCAAAAAGCTCCAGGTCGATTACGACGAAGAAGAGACGCTCCGCGAAAGGATGCGCCACTTTTTCGAAGACATCCTCGGGGATAAAGTCGCCCTGTTTTTTCAGTACGATGTGACGGGGCATGATTTTAAGCGTGCCGGGGAAAGCTCCAGCAAGCTCAAGAGTACCCTAAAACGCCTGGGCGTGGCGCCTCAGATTGTCCGCCGGGTCGCCATTGCCACGTACGAAGCTGAGATGAACCTGATAATCTATACCGATGGCGGCAAGATTCGCGTTCGAGTCGAACCGCACCAGATACTCGTAAGAGTGGAAGATTCAGGGCCGGGAATACCCGATATCGAGCAGGCCCTGCAGCCGGGGTATTCGACCGCCCCGGAATGGGTCAGAGAACTGGGGTTCGGAGCCGGGATGGGTCTGGACAACATCCGCAGGTGCGCCACTAAGATGGACCTTACATCGGCGGTCGGCAAGGGCACGCATTTGAGGATATACATTGGAATCGAAGATGAAGACGACAGTGAAGCTAAGCGAGCTGGTTGAGAAGCTGGGTCTGCGAGTCAGGGCCGCAAAGGAGAGCCTGGACCGTGAGGTTACCGGCGGCTATGTCAGCGACCTTCTCAGCGACGTCCTTGCCAAAAGCAGGCAGGGCAATCTCTGGGTCACCCTGCAGATTCATCATAACATAGTGGCGGTGGCGAGTATGAAGGACCTGGCCGGAATCATCCTGGTAAACGGTAGAGAGCCGGAGCAGGAGACCGTCGAGAAGGCGGAAGAGGAGAATATAGCGCTTATGGTAACCGACTTGCCGGCATTCGAGCTTGTCGGCAGGCTTTACGGCCTGGGAGTTACCGGAATGTAATAATGAGAAAGGTGAGAGCCGATCTGCACTTGCATACTTGCCTTTCGCCCTGTGCCGACGCTCAGATGCGGGCGACGGCCATAGTAAAACGAGCAAAGAAAGTGGGTTTGGATATGATTGCAATATGCGATCATAATTCGGCGGAAAATGTTGCCGCGGTGGCCAAAGCCGGGCTAAGAGAAGGGCTGCCGGTGATCCCGGGCATGGAAATAACCTCCGCAGAGGAAGTTCATATCCTGGGACTGTTCAGAACCGAGCAGGACCTGATGGACGTTCAGGACCAAGTGTACGAGAACCTGCCCGGCGAGAATTGCGAGGAGGCTTTCGGCCCGCAGACGCTGGTTGACGAATGGGACAGAGAAACAGGAACAAACCGCAGACTACTGATCGGAGCCACCGCCTTGACCCTGGAAAAAGTAGTGGAGCTTATTCACCAATACTCGGGCCTGGCAATCGCCTCTCATATCGACCGCGAGCGGTTCAGTATTATCGGGCAGTTGGGCTTCATTCCAGAAGGATTGAGACTCGATGCCCTGGAGGTTTCGAAGCCCTCCTTAACGAGGCAGGAATACGACTTTCCGGTTGTCAGCTCCTCGGACGCGCATTTTCTGGAAGACATCGGAAGGAACTGTACCCGGTTTTTGATAGAAGACGTGTCGGTCGATGAGATCGAAAAGGCCTTGCACAACGAAATGGGAAGAAAAATTATCGCTGATTGAATGGAAGATCTGTCGCTGCACATTCTGGATATTGCAGAGAATTCGATTTCCGGCTCTGCAAAGACAATCGAAATCAGAATCGATGAAGATCGGACTAAAGACTTGCTGACTATCGAGATTAAAGACGACGGCAAAGGTATGGATGAGCAGACTCTGCAAAAAGCGCTTGATCCTTTTTTCACGACGCGGACGACGCGCAGAGTCGGCCTCGGACTGCCCCTGCTCGCCCAGGCCGCGAGAGAGAGCGGCGGCGGGATCGAGCTGGATTCCAAACCCGGCCGGGGTACGACGGTCAGGGCGACGTTTGCATACGGCCACGTGGACCGAAAGCCTATGGGAGATATCGATGAAACCATACTCACGCTTGTTGCAGGTCATCCTGAGATAGACATTCTATACGAACACAACAGAAATGGCTCCATTTATCATTTTGACACGAGAGAGACTGCTAAAAAATGATTACTTTGACAATTGACAACAAGAAGGTGGAAGTCGAAGAAGGTTCGACCGTCCTGCAGGCGGCGGAAAAAATCGGCATCAAGATTCCCACTCTTTGCCACCACAGGTCGCTCAAGCCGTACGGCGCGTGCCGTGTCTGCCTGGTAGAATTCGAACGCCCCCAGGGCTCGATCATTCAGGCCTCCTGTGTCTATCCGGCCCAGGAGGGACTGGTTGTTCGCACCGATACCGAACGCGTGCTGAAGACCCGCCGTATGATGCTGGAATTGTTGCTGGCCCGCTGCCCGGATTCGAAGACGATTCGGGAAATGGCTAAGGAATACGGCCTCGAAGAATCCCGCTTTCCCAAGAAGAACGATGATTGCATTCTCTGCGGACTCTGCACGAGGGTATGCGAAGAGCGCATGGGAGTCGGCGCCGTCAGCTTCGTCGGCCGCGGCTCGGACCGCAAGATAGCCGTCCCGTACGACAAACACTCGCCCATCTGCATCACCTGCGGCGCCTGCACCGTGGTCTGCCCGACGGACGCCGTGGATTTGTCCGAAGTCACGCTGAACAAGCCCCGGCCGATAACCTCCGATTACGACATGGGGCTCACTCGGCGCTCGAGCATCTATATACCGTTCCCCCAGGCGATACCAAAGGTCGCCGTAATCGACCGCAATACGTGTATGCACTTTCTCAAGGACGTCTGCAAGTCCTGCGAGAACTTCTGCGAAGCCGGGGCCATCGACTACGAGCAGGAAGATGAAATCAAACAGGTGGACGTCGGAGCCGTGGTTCTCTCGCCCGGATTCGAGCAATTCAACCCGGACCTCAGGAAGGAACTCGGCTACGGCAGGTATCCCAACGTGCTGTCGAGCCTTCAGTTCGAACGCCTGCTTTCCGCCAGCGGGCCGTTTCTCGGAAAGGTGCTCCGGCTCTCAGATGAGGAGCCTCCGAAAAGCATCGCGTGGATTCAGTGCGTCGGATCGCGGGAAGTGGACAGGAACTACTGCTCTTCGGTCTGCTGTATGTATGCAACCAAGGAAGCGATTATCGCCAAGGAGCACGCGCCCGATCTCGAATGCACAATTTTCTACATCGACATGCGCGCTTTCGGCAAAGGATTCGACGCCTATTACGAGCGAGCCAAAGAACTCGGCGTTCGGTACGTCCGCTGCTACCCCTCTTCGGTCAAGGAGGTCCACGGCACGAACGACCTGAAAATCACTTACCAGAAAGACGACGGGGATATCACTACGGAAGAATTCAACATGGTGGTCCTCTCGACCGGGCTGCGGCCCCCCGCCCAGGTACGCGAGCTGGCGGCCAAATTCGGGGTCGAGCTGAATGAGCACGGTTTCGCCGCTACAAACGCCCTGGCGCCGGTCGAGACCTCGAAGCCGGGCGTCTATGTCTGCGGGCCCTTCGCCGGACCCAAGGACATCCCGGAGACGGTGACAGAGGCATCCGCGGGCGCCGCCAAGGCAATGGCGCTTCTGACGGAAAAGAGAAATACGCTAATCACGCACAAGGAGTATCCGCCGGAGAAGGACGTCGCCGGCCAGGAACCCCGCATCGGCGTGTTCGTCTGTCACTGCGGCAGGAATATCGGCGGGATTGCCGACGTGCCTGCGGTCGTCGAATACGCCAAAACACTGCCGAACGTCGTTTACGCAGAAGACAATCTCTATACATGCTCGACCGATACCCAGGAAAAGATGCGGGAGGTGATCGACGAGCACAACCTCAACCGGGTAGTGGTGGCATCGTGCAGCCCGAGGACTCACGAGCCGTTGTTCCGTGACACCTGCCGTGAAGCGAGCCTTAACGAGTATCTTTTCGAGATGGCGAACATACGCGACCAGTGCACGTGGGTCCACATGCACGAACCGGTACGCGCCACTCAGAAAGCCAAAGACCTCGTCAGAATAGCAGTCGCCAAGTCCAGGCTGCTCGAACCGCTGTCCAAAGGGACCCTGAAAGTCAATAACCAGGCTCTTGTGATCGGCGGAGGCATTGCCGGAATGACGGCGGCGCTCAACTTAGCCGACCAGGGTTTCAACGTCCATCTCGTTGAGAAAGACGCGCAGCTCGGAGGCAACTCAAGGCACATACACAGCCTGCTCAACGGCGAAGACCTGCCGCAGAAACTCGCCGATACAATCCAGCAAGTCGAATCGCATCCGAATATAGATGTCCACATAGACAGCCTCGTCTCCGAGGTCGAGGGCTCGGTGGGCAATTTCAAGTCCACGATAAAGCACAACGGCGACGGCACGCAGGTCGGCCACGGTATCGTGATCGTTGCAACCGGGGCTGAAGAATACGAGCCGACCGAATACCTTTACGGCAGCCATCCCGGCGTTATCACGCAGCGGACGCTCGAAGATTGGATACACGAGGACAAACCCGAACTCAAGAACAGCAAGTCCGTCGTGATGATCCAGTGCGTCGGTTCGAGAGAGAAGGACCGGCCGTATTGCAGCAGGGTCTGCTGCTCGGAAGCGGTGAAAAACGCCATCTCCATAAGAGACAAGTATCCGGAAACCGCCGTTTACGTACTCTACCGCGACATAAGGACGTACGGCCTGCTGGAGAAATACTACAGAGACGCCAGAAGCAAAGGCGTGCGATTCATCCGCTACCAGGAGGACCGCAAGCCCGAGGTCTCGGCCAAAGACGGCCGGCTCCAGGTTAGCTGCGTCGATCCCATACTCAACGCGGCCATCAGTATAGACTGCGACGTGGTCGCGCTCGCCGCCGCCATAGTGCCCGGCGAAAGCGCCGATCAGGTAGGCAAACTGTACAAGATACCGCTCAACCAGGACAAGTTCTTCCTGGAGGCACACATGAAACTGCGGCCCGTGGATTTTGCCACCGACGGCATATTCATGTGCGGCCTGGCCCACTGCCCGAAATCGGTCGAGGAAAGCATCGCCCAGGCCGGTGCAGCCGCCGCACGGGCGGCCACGATTCTGTCAAAAGATGAAATCGAACTGGACGCGACGATTTCAGAGGTCGTGGACGACAACTGCGATGGGTGTGCATACTGCATAGACCCGTGTCCCTACAATGCATTGACACTGATTGAATATATGAACAAGGGCAATATCAAGAAGACCGTCGAGAGGGACGGAGCATTGTGTAAAGGCTGCGGCGTATGCCAGGCCACGTGCCCGAAGAAGGGTATATTCATTCGCGGCTTCCGGCTCGAACAACTCGGCGCGATGGTAGCCGCCGCTCTGGAAGAAGCGTACTAAAAGAGGAGATTGCACGGTATGTCAGAAGATAATTTTGAACCGACTATCATAACTTTCTGCTGCAACTGGTGCTCGTATGCCGGCGCGGATCTGGCCGGCGTCTCCCGGCAGCAGTATCCTCCGAACCTGCGTATCATCCGGGTCATGTGCTCGGGAATGGTGCATCCGAACATGGTAATCGACGCGCTGACAAAAGGCGCCGACGGGGTCCTCATGTGCGGATGCCATATCGGGGACTGCCACTACCTCGAAGGCAACGTCAAGGCCGAGAATCGAAAAGAGGCGCTCGAGCTTATGTTGGAGGACTTCGGCCTCGAGCCCGAACGATTCAGGCTCGAATGGGTCTCGGCGTCCGAGGGTCCGAGGTTCGCCGAGGTGGCGCGGGAAATGACTGAGACGGTTCGGGCGCTGGGCCCGAGCCCATACAAGGTCTGAGTCACAGATTCAAACAAATGTGCAAACGTTCAAAGAGTTATTTGCAGGATTAGAGAAATGGCTGTGAAAGTTCGCTTGTTCGAAGGTAAGAAATTTGTCTGGGACTCAGAAGAGTACGAAAACAAGGCAAAAGCCGACGAAGCGGAGAAGAAATACCGCGCTAACGGCTTCGAGGTTGAAAGTTGCAGTGAAGACGGCAAAGTGCGCCTCTACAGCCGGCGGGCAGTAACCGAGGTTGTGGTGGACCAGGGCTGATAAAAGCCCACGACATGGAAAGCTACAAAGCCTCGTAGGATGGGCTTTAGCCCATGCTGCTAAGCTACGCGGCGTTTTATGGAATAGAAAACGATACTTATGGTCGATAAACATTATAGGCCGTCAAACTTGAAAGAACTTGTAGGGTGGGCTTTAGCCCACCGATGCGATCGCGGTGGGGCAAGCCCCACCCTACATTATTGTAGCCAAGGGAGAAAGACATGAGCGCTCCAACCATACTGATTATCGACGATGACCCGGATTTCGTGGAAGTGACGAAAGTCATCCTCGAAACAAAGCAATACAATGTAAGATTCGCTTACAATCCCCAGGACGGCCTCGCCAGCATGGAGGAAGAAAAGCCGGATACCATCATCCTCGATGTCATGATGGGAAAGGGAGCCGAGGGATTCATCTTTGCCAGGAAGATCAGAAAAGACCCTCGCTTCGACAAGATACCGATACTGATGCTGACTTCCATGAGGGAACAAACCGGGTTCGATTTCCCCGGCGAGCGCATACACTCGAAGTTCCTGCCGGTTGACGACTACCTGGAGAAAGGTGTCGAACCAAAGGTTCTCCTGGAGAAAATTGAACAGCAGCTCGCAAAAAAAGGAGGTGAATAGCGAACGAATCAGCATGTTAAAGCGTGCAGTACCGACAATATCTATAGAAAGGAGGTAGTACCGTGGCAGTTAAAGTGGCAGAAGAATGGCTGAACATCTGTGGAGGATGTGAGGTCACAATATTGGATATAGGGGAGCCGCTCCTTGACCTGCTCCCCCAGCTTAACTTTGTCCACATGCCCGTCCTGATGGATCATAAGTATTTTGGCCAAACCGGCGAAAAGGACAAGATGGAAATTCCGGAGGCGGATGTGGGCATAATCTCAGGAGGCGTTCGGACAGAAAAGGAGAAGAAAGTCGCCGAGGAGATGAGGAAAAAGTGCAAGACCCTTATTGCCCTTGGCTCGTGCGCCTGCTACGGCGGGATTCCCGCCATGGCGAATATGTGGCCGCTCGAAGATCTCTACGAGAAAGTCTATAGAGACTCGAAGACGACGGATTCCGCCGACACGCCCAACCAGGACATTCCCCCCCTGCTGGACAAGGTCTACGCGGTGGACGAGGTCGTGAAAGTGGACGTTTACATCCCGGGCTGCCCGACGAATCCCGACATAGTCGTCAAGGCGATCACCGCGCTGCTGGAAGGCAAGGAATTCAAGCTCGAAGAGAGGAGCGTCTGCGACGAGTGCCCGGTAAAGCGCGAGAAGAAGGCTGCCGGCGGCGACATCAAGAGGACCCTCGATTCGGTCGAATTCCAGCAGGGCCAGCCCTGGGAGAACACAAGGTGCTTCATGGAGCAGGGTTACCTGTGCCTGGGACCGGTTACCTTAGCCGGTTGCGGTCATAAGGAAGGAAACGGTGACGGAGTGACAGTCCCACGCTGCATAAAGGGCTACATGCCGTGCAGGGGGTGTTTCGGACCGATCCGCAAGGGCGCCAATCCCCTGGTTGACATGATGACTGCGATTTCATCCATAGGGCTCGATGCAAAGCAGGTGCCGGACAGACGCGCACTGCTGAACAGGTACATTGGTGGGCAAAACAGACTCAGACCGCTGCCCGCGCGTCCGAGATAAATAAGGAGACTTACACATGAAGACAATTACGATTTACCCGGTGACGAGAATAGAGGGTCACGCAAAGGTGACCATCAACCTTGACGACAGCGGTAACGTGGCAGATACGTTCGTCAACGTTGTGGAACTTCGCGGCTTCGAGAAATTCTGCATCGGACGGCCGGTCGAAGAGATGCCGCGTATCGTCACGAGCATCTGCGGCGTATGTCCGTGGTCGCACCATCTCGCTTCGGCGAAAGCCAACGATGCGGTCTTCGGCGTCACTCCGCCGAGCGCGGGCAGAAAGCTGCGCGAGCTGTGCAACGCCGTCGCCTATACGGAAGAGCACATCCTGCATTTCTTCTTCCTCTCAGGCCCCGACTTTGTGATGGGTCCGGACAGCGACTATTCCGTCAGGAACGTCATCGGCATAGCCCAGGCGAACCCCGAGATCGGCAAGAAAGTCGTCCGCAACCGGCACCTCGGAGCACAAATGCTCAACATAATCTCGGGCAAGTCCATTCACCCAGTCACCGCTGTGCCGGGCGGATTCAGCAAGCCCCTGACCGAGGCCGAACGCCGGCAGCTTCTTCCGATGGCAAACGAGGTGCTCGAATTCGCCAAGTTTGCAATAGCCTTCGCAAAGGAGAGCATCTTCCCCAAGTACCTCGACGTCGTAAAGACGGTGGGTGTCATCAACACGGGCTTCCTCGGCACCGTAACCGATGACGGGACACTCGATCTGTACGATGGCAAGGCCCGTTTGATGAAACCAGATGGTTCTTACGAGGAATTCTCGTACCAAGACTACACCGAGCACATCGGCGAACACATCGAGCCCTGGACCTACCTGAAGTTCCCGTATGCCAAGAACTGGGGACAGTTCTCAATGGATCTCGACAGCCCCTCGGCGATATACCGCACCAATTCACTGGCGCGCATCAACATCTGTGACCGAATCAGTACGCCCTTGGCCCAGGCCGAGCTGGAGGAATTCCGCGAGAAATTCGGCAGGCCATGTCAGCTCACATTGCTGTACAACTGGGCAAGGCTCATCGAACTGCTCTACAACGCGGAAAAAATGGTGGAGCTGCTTGAAGATCCCGAGATCACCAGCCCCGAAACAAGGGTACCGGTCACGCCGCGAGCCGCAAGAGGCATCGGCTGCGTCGAAGCGCCCAGAGGCACGCTGATCCATGACTACGAAACCGATGAGAACGGGCTAATCACCAATGTGAATCTTATTGTGGGCACGACCCATAATAACGCGCCGATCAATATGTCCGTCAAGCAGGCGGCCAAGACACTCATCAAGGACGGTAAGTACGACCAGGGTATCCTGAACAAAGTCGAGATGGCGATACGCGCCTATGACCCGTGCCTGTCCTGCGCAACGCACAAGCTGGACGGCTCGGTGGCGGTGAAGCTCGAGATTCGGGATTCTGCCGGAAAGGTGATCGACACGATAGCGAATTGGTAAGCCGGAAGGATGTCACTGTAGTTGCGCAGAGAAGACTATAGCCTCTCTGTGGGCGGGGAGTGTATGCCGACTTGTATTAGGCGCCTGATTGTACTATGATTCAGGCGCGAGGTTGCTCTGTGCAATCCCGCTTGCCAATACTACGAAGCAGGGCTAATGCCAAATGGGACCGGACTGGTACGACAAATCTACTCTCATATTAGGATGCGGCAACGTATTGATCGGAGACGATGGGTTCGGCGTGGCGGTCGCACGGTACCTGCTCGGCAATTTCACGATCCCCCCCGATATCTGCGTGCTGGACACCGGGACCAGCGTTCGAGAGATTCTCTTTGACACCATATTGTCCGATAACAAGCCGTCAAAAATTGTTATCGTGGACGCGATGGACTGCGGCCGTGAGCCGGGCGAACTCTTTTTTCTGGACGTCGATGCTCTGCCCAAGGTCAAGCTCGACGACTTTTCCATGCACCAGATACCCACCTCGAATCTGCTGCGCGAGCTGCGCGATATTTGCGGCATAGAAGTCATTGTCATAGCCTGCCAGACAGCTTGCGCAACGGACCGGGTCAATCCTGGCCTTTCGCCCCCCGTCGAAAAGGCCGTGAAAACCGCCGCTGAGACCCTCGCACGGGAGCATTTTTCGCCGACACCGTCTTAGCTATGCCGGCGAGCGACGTTGCCGCGACCGTTACTCATTTAATTACAAGCACTTACACATAGCCCATACAAATCTCAAACCGACTCACCCCTCCGGCCGGACCGCGCAGGGATCCCACCGCAAGGTCTCAATCGCCGTATCCCCTTTAATAAACAGAACTTACATTCCTCCATCAATCCGCTGAATTTCCAGTCGCTTTTACGCAAAAAAAATGCGGAATTTGGAGCAATCGGCTCTTGACTTAAAAGTTGAATATGGGTAGTATGGTGAAGTTCGGTGGGGGCGGGCGAACAAAAAACAACGGTAGTTTCGGCGATTTACTATTGACTTTCGGTGAAAAAATGGGTAGAATGAGGAGGATTGGAGAAGTATGCAGGAAGCAAAAAAGTCGGAATTTTGCAATTTTCTCATTGACATAAGAAAAGATAACTGGTAGACTCAAGCTGTTAGGATTGTGGATTTTTCCATGAATCCACCTTATTATCGGTAAGGTTTTGTTTGGACGGCACTGAGTTCTGCGTGCTGAATAGTGTGAGGAGAGTGACGGTGAGGAGCTGATGAAAAGGACCGCATTTCCAATTCCGTACACCACCTTCACTTTTTGATCTCACTGGCGAAACTGGGGGCAGTTAGCCAGAGAATGCCGGGCGGCGAATATTGCCTGGCACTGCCGGCGCTTATGGAGAAAGCGTCGGGAGCGTGAGATCGAAAACGGATTCTTAAGACTCAACGGATTGACAAGGCATGAAATGTCACTGCATTCGGTTTGCCGTGACGTAACAAGTGTCTTATCGCCGGCAGACGGCATTGGGGGAGAAAAAAGATGAAAAGATTAATAATAACATGGGCGTTGGCAGTGGCTTTGTTCGGACTGGTGAGACCCGCAGAGGCGGTTAAGCCAGCCGGCAAGAAGCCGTTTGTAAACGTCACCACCACGCCGGATGAGCTTAATCTCGGGACCGTTCCGTTTTTCGGAATGTTAGATAAGCCGGCGGCCTTTACGGTAAAAGTAGAATCCAATTGTGCGTACGGGTCCATCATGATGGCCGCAACGTCGCTCAAGCACAGCAGCGGCGCCTCGATAGCCGCCAAACGCATTTTCGTCCAGACATGGGCAACAGAGGGCTACATCTCGATGGACAGGCCGGTCGTGATATCAAAGCCGCAGGAAGGCTCGAACGACATCGTGGTGGACATAAAAGTCCAGACCGACATGAAGGACTTCGCAGGAAAATACTCGGGCTCATTTACATTTACTATAATCCCGCCGGTCTGAGACGGCAGCGGGCAAGCAGGGAAAGAGGCGTGAATTTGGTGAAGCTATTATCTGTCATAATAAATGCCCAGGATTGTGGATAGTTGTTTAATGTCCAAAACTGAAGACCCCTCTTCCTTACAAGAGAAAAAGGATGCGGGAGAAAGGAGGTGTGTGAGGTAGTGAAAAACTGGTAATTCGCAAGAAAAGGATACTTGCGAGCCGCTTAAAGAAGCTGGCCGGCTCTTTTGGCGGATAAACGACGGAGGATCGCCGTATTAGGAATTCGGAGATTTGAAATCGTACCTCATGAGGCCGCGGCTCGGCAGTAAAGACGGGCTTATTCGTTCGAGCCGGCGAAACTAAACTTTCGGTCCGTCGATTGTTGCTCAGGCGTTTGTTCGGCCTGAGTATAATGAACCTTGATTAGCTCCACAGGCTCGTATTTGATCTTGGGAGCGAGCACTATGAGAGGGAAATGAAAATGATAAAAAGAACTTTGATTGCGATTGCAGTAGTAGCCTTAATGGCAAGTGCTGTCCAGGCCGCAGGGCCGGATCCGCATTTCTTCGACAATACTGCCATAAAGGTCAACATAGAGAACATCGAAATCGGTTGGCCGTATGAGTACAAAGCGCTCACTATTTGCACCATGCCTGTTTACATGAACGTTGGCTACTTCGTTCAGCTCAAAGACTGCAGCGACAGGAAGATCGAGCTCAAGCAGGTTGACTGCGGCGACATTGGCAAGGGTGCCGACGATTGGCCGTGCTACTTCGACTGTGAGACCATTAAGGTCAGGGCCAACTTCGAAGTCAAGCTTGGTACAGACCTCACGAAGGTCGGCCCCGTTATCGATGGTTGGAGTGCCTACTATGATGGTGGCAGTGTAGTCCCCGGCGACGGCGCCTATCACGAGATGAAGGTTTGCGTCAAGGCCTGGAAGGCTAAGCTCATGAACAGTGCCCCCGGCTCGAAGGTTAAGGTCGGCGAGCTGCACATCACAGTGAAGCCCAACGTGTAATACACGCTCTGTTTCAGAGAAGAGTAAGTGAAGTAAACGGGGAGGGATGGATAAAATTCATCCCTCCCTGTGTTTTTAAAACAACGCAGGCTCGGACAGATTTGTCGAATCCGGCTGCACGGAGTACCGGAAGTTTCGATTGCTCGGCTCGGCAGCCTGCGACGAGGCCGCTGGGGCGGCTGAGTT
The DNA here is from genome assembly GCA_043820045.1 of Planctomycetota bacterium. Classification (GTDB taxonomy): domain Bacteria; phylum Planctomycetota; class Phycisphaerae; order Sedimentisphaerales; family Anaerobacaceae; genus JBDREF01. The sequence goes on from JBDREF010000246.1 coordinate 13,083, forward strand.
GGACAGTGAAAGATGCCTGATAATAGGGCTAAAAACGGAGGTCATAGAGACTATGTATTAAGGTCCCAATGCCATACAGTGATACACGGACAACAAAATAGGTGGATTGGGCAATTTATGCTTGACATTGAAAAGGTAAAATGTTAAAATTAGTAACATGCTTCAATGAGCATATGTATATTATTGCGAGGGCCCTTATCGGAAGCAAAGAAGTTGAGTTCTCGACTAAGGGGCAGGATCAAAAGTCGGGGGTCTTGAGTAGGGATTCCTGAGGAAATACGAAAAGTAAGGACATTAAATTGCCGAAAAGGTAAAAGCCGGATTATCGGCACAAAATCGAGGAAATCAGGCACAGAGAACAGGCGAAAAAGCTCGAATAGCAGATGCGGATTCTTAAGCCTGTCGGAGGCGTGCCGAAACTGCCCGGTGAGTTCAGGAACCTTGATAAGTTGGCATTGTTGGAAAATGCCGTTTTGCGATTTTTTGTCGGAGGCGTCAAATGCGAACGGGAAACAGTAGAATGGATTCCAGTCTAAATGGCTACGAGACAAACAACGGCCGTAACGGCAAGACCGGCCGGCGATTGCTGGTTTGGACCCTGGCAATCGGCGCCGCTTTGCTCGTATCCTCAGGACCCGCATTCGGCCAGTTTACAGTCCAGCCGATGAAGCTGGATCTTCAAGTAACGGTCGGCAAGCAGGTTGAGTCGGCGATTGAAATTCAGAACATCGATCCCAACCAGGCCCACACAATAGATTTTTCACTTACCGAGCTGACCCAGGGTGAAGACGGTTCATGGGAGATCATCGGCCCCAACGACATAAGCGATCCGAACTCACCGTTTTTCGGCTTCGATATGTCAAAACTGTCTTCCTGCAGCAAGTGGGTCACTCTGGGCAAGGACAGCGTTACCGTTGCCCCGCTGCAAGTGGCTCCCGTGCCGATAACGGTAAGGGTCCCTCGCGGCCAGCGCGGCTTCTTCTGCGCGGGCATCCTCGCTTCGATAAGACCCAGGCCGGAAGTGTCGGATGTAGCTCTGATACTGCAGTTTTTGGTTCCCGTCATAATCGAGATACAAGGCCGGCCGATGCGTAGTCGGGTCGAAGCTACTGAGGTCGGCATGGAGTACTTTCCGGCCCAGGGGACGCGGCCTGCGACGACGCTGCTTTCAATGCGCATCGCCAACAACGGGCTGACCTTCCCGCGGCTGAATCCCGTGTCGCGCGTATGGATTTTCACCGAGGGCCACTGGAAGGTACTTGCAACGACGGCATTCCAGGACATAGGCATCATACCAGGAGCCAAGTTGAACATAAAAACGAATCTGAATAAATCCCTTCCCAGCGGCAAATACAAAGTGGCCGGAGTGCTCTACGTTGACGGCCAGCGCACGAAAAGGGTCGAAAAGGTGGTCGATTTTGTCGGCGACGCAACTGTCACCAGGGCTGCAGCGGATGCACCGCTCGACCTGTTCCCGGCTGATGTGGAGATAGAAAACCTCCCCGGAGCCAAGCGCACAACGATGATCAAAGTCTATAACGGCGCCGATGAGACGGTCAATGTCAGATTGGGCATGGGATTGCCGGCCGACATTCAGAGCGCCGTCTATCAGGGCGTCAAGGGAGTGGACCTGGATTGCAGCCGGTGGCTTACAATAGAGCCGCAGCAATTCACGCTCCGAGGCGAGGGCGGGATGCAGAACATAAGCATCACCTCGGCGATGCCGGAAAATGCAACGGAGTATCCCTGCTATTATTCAGTGCTGGGCCTTTGGGCCACTTATCCCGACGGTCAGAACGCCGGCGTTTCAACCGCAAAGATAGCCGTGCAGAACAAGAATCTTCAGGCTTCTCCTGCGGCCAGGGCCACAAGACTGGTTCCCAGCGCTCTGAGCGAGTCGAAGTATCTTATAGCAGCCAACTTTTTCAACAGTGGAATCGCCCAATTCACACCTGTCAAGTGCAAGGCGGCGGTTACAACGGGCACCGACACGATACCCAGAGCAAGCACTTTGCTCAGCAGCACCGAGCGAGGCCTGATGCTGCCGTTTGAGAACAGGAACTTTTCGGGGGTTCTCGACTTTGCCAACCTGCCGGCCGAAACCTACAGGCTTTCGGTGGCTTTGGAATATGCCCCGGGTGTATGGGCGACCAAACAGATTGCTATACGAGTAAACATCGAGGGTGATAGAAGAGTCATTGACGTTGTGGGAACGGAGGAGGAGCTCCCGGAGATCATAGAGATACAATGGAGCAATGTACCGGCAAGCAGATTTTTTGCTAAAGAATGAGGCTCAGTTGCCGATAGTAGGCAATGAGCTGTAAGACTGCCAGAGATGGCAACAGAAAGGGACGTTGGCTTATGGCGAGGAAAAGAATCCGTAGAATTTTATCGGGCGGTGCGATAGTCCTCAGTGTCGTGCTATTCTGCACTATGGACATCAGCGTCCAGGCGTTCGAGGCGGAGGCGGTAACCTATACCATCGCCGGCTCGACGGGTGTGAGCGGTGCGACGATGAAAGGCCTCGTAAACCAGTCGGGTCTGCCTGTAACGACCGATCAAAACGGCTTTTACAGTGCTATCGTCAAGTATGGCTGGAGGGGAACTGTTACGCCGATGAAGGAGGGATACACCTTCGAACCGGCGAGCAAAGCCTACGAGAATGTCACCATGGACATGACCAACGAAGACTACGTGCCGAGTCAGTTGACCTTCACGATTTCCGGCAGGGCCGGTATGGAAGGTGTGGAAATGAGCGGCCTGCCGGGCAATCCCATAACCGGCGCCGGCGGCACCTACAGCGTCACAGTCGAGTACGGCTGGACAGGCATGGTTACCCCGATAAAAGAAGGCTATAAGTTCACGCCGGAGAGCAAAACACTCGCCCCGGTTAAAAGCAACCTGACGAACGAGAACTACGCGTCCGAGGTGATTACCCTGTTGATTACCGGCTCGGTCGGAGTAGAGGGCGTAACAATGAACGGCCTGACGGGCAACCCCGTCAGCCGCCAGGGAGGCGTTTACAGCGCCAAAGTCGATTACAACTGGACCGGAACCGTTACCCCTACGAAAGAGGGCTACGATTTCGAGCCGGCTGCAATACCGTATTCCAACATTGTTGCAGATCAGACAAACCAGGATTATCTCGGCAGAGTAATGACATTTACAATTGCCGGAACAGCCGGCATGGCAGGCGTGGAAATGAAGGGCCTGCCCGGTAATCCTTTCACCGATCAGAGCGGCTATTACAGCACGACCGTCGAGTACGGGTTCAGCGGAACCGTCACGCCGACGAAGGCAGGCTACAAATTCGTGCCCGCCAGCAAGATATACTCACCGGTCAAGAGCGACCGGACAAGCGAGAACTACACGGGTGAGACGATTACACTGACAATTTCCGGCAGAGCCGGTATGCCGGACGTAGAGATGAACGGCCTGCCGGGAAATCCGATGACCGGCGCCGACGGCAGCTACAGCGTCACCGTTGACTACGGCTGGAACGGCACGGTCACGCCGATTAAAGAAGGTTACACTTTCACGCCGGACAGCAAACCGTACCCGGCAGTTACCACAGACATGACTAATCAGAACTACACGGCCCAGAAAATGACCTATACTATTTCGGGTTCGACTCTGGTCGGCGGCGTGACATTGACCGGTGTTCCGGGCAAAGCCGTCACCAGCAACACCGACGGAAGCTACACAGCCACCGTCGAGCACGGCTGGACCGGAACCGTCAGACCGGCGAAAGAAGGCTACGAATTCGCACCGGCCACTATCCAGTACGACAAAGTCATGATGTCCCAGACAAATCAGGACTATACGCCGACGCTGCTGCAACTGAAGATTACCGGCTCGATAATCTCGAACCAGGGGCGGCCCGTCGCAGACGTATCTATCCTGGCGGACAACAACGGCGGCTCGACCGTAACCAACGCAAACGGCGAATATGAGCTGCAGACCGGCTACGGCTGGAACGGCACTGTTACACCGATGAAGGACGGCTATACTTTCAATCCGCCAAACAAGAGATATGCCGCCGTAACCAGGGAACAGACCAACCAGAAGTTCATGGCGGTCGCCAAGATGTTCACCATAACCGACAGCGTGAAGATGGGCAACGTGCCCGTCGAGGGCGTCACGGTGACCGCGATCGATGCTACAGGCGCCGTGGACACCACCGTTACGGATTCCAAGGGCAGTTTTACCGTCAAGGTGCCCTACAACTGGAGCGGCGACGTTGCAATCTCAAAGGCTGGCTTCAGATTCAATCCGCCCAGCATGCCGTATTCCAACGTCATGACCGATATGGAGCGCGGCGTGCAGAAATTACCGCCACCGCCGCCGCCCACACAGGCGCCGCCGACACAGGTAACGCCAAGACAGGCACCGCCCACTCAGGCGCCGCCTACTCAGGTACCGCCCACTCAGACAGTGCCGGGGCAGGTCCCGCCTGCGCAGCCTGATGTGAGCGTACCCGGTGGACCTACTCCTCCTCCCTCAGTGGCTGAGGAGCCCCAGACGGAAATTGAGAAACAAATAGCAGCGATGCGAAAACAACTGGAGGAAGCATTAGCCCAGAAACAGGCGGCCCCGGTAACGCAGGGACCTCCGGTAGCACCGGGTCAGCGGCTCATTACGAACCAGTGGATTGACGGGGACCTGGCACTGGAAGTGCTGCCCGCGATTGCACAGGATGCAGGCGTCACCATTATCCCGGACGAGACCGTCGTGGGCCTGGTGACCGCTAAGCTCGAGAATGTACCGCTCGATATGGCGCTCGAAATCGTTCTTGCAGGCACTAACTACGTCGTCAAGAGAACGCCTTACTATTACCTGGTTGCTTCGGCAGGCATTGCGGACCCGATGTTCGAGAGGATGAGCGAGACACGCAGGTTTACAATGAACTATATTACGGCCCAGGCGGCAGTCGGACTGCTGGCCACGCCGTTCAAGAGTTATGCCCAGGCCGAAGTCGGTGCGCCGGGGGTCGATACGTACACAGTGGTCGTCACCGCGCCGCCGGAAATGGCCGAGCGCATCATGGAGGACCTGAAAAAGATCGACAAGCTGCCTGCTCAGATTCTGTTGGACGCGCGAATCGTCGTGATGGAACGCGGCGACCTGCTGAACCTTGGCGTCGAGTGGGGCTGGCCCAATATCCAGGCCGGAGTCTTCGCTTCGGACCATTATAACAGGGGCACAACCGTGTTCCCGGACTTCGGCGGCAAGGCGCCCTGGGGCATCCAGATGGGCTACGCACCTGATGCAACATTTACAAACGCCCTGCAGTTATCGCTGAACCTTCTGGCCCAGAACAACGAGGCGACAATACTCTCCAAGCCTCAGGTACTGGCCCAGGACGGCAAGCAGGCACAGATGCAGGTCACTACCGAAGAGTATTACTTCCTGCAGGCACCGTCGCAGCTCGGCGCCTTCTATCAGAGTTCTCAGTTAGAGACAGTCGAGTCGGGTACCACTCTGACCATCACCCCGCATATCGGGGATAGCAACGATATTACCCTGCAAATTGCGGTTGAGGTCAGCGACAGCATCCCGCGAGGCCAGGGAAATGAGCTTCCGGTTGTCACCAGGCGCAAGGCCGACAACGTCGTACGTATCAAAGACGGCGGAACCGTCGCGCTGGCCGGTCTCTCGGAGAATCGGACCCGCATCGACAAGAGACGGGCCCCGGGCCTGAGCAATCTGCCGCTAATAGGAGACTTGTTTAAGAATTCGAACGATCAAAATTCCAGCAGGGAAATCGCCGTGTTCGTCACGGCACGCATCGTGCCTCAGAACTATAAGCAGCAGGCGCGAATGCCCGAAACGCCCGCGAGCATGAGTGGTATGGGCATGACTCCCGGTATGCCGGCTCCAAGTCTGCCGCAGGGACAAGATTTCAAGTCGGCCCTTAGACAGAGCATGTCACGCCAGACCAGATAGGAACGATTAGCAGGGAGAAAAAAACTGTGAAGGCAATCACATACAAATCGAGAGACCGCAGTGTGATGATTGCATTGACGCTGTCGGCGATTCTGGTCCTTGGCGCGGTCGGTTGTGCACGCAGATCGACCATTCAGGTCGTACCTGTCAGCAACCGCCACGTGCTTGAACTCAACGCCGACGACGTCGTGCAGGTCATGCGACGGGCAGGCTTCTCAGACACCCAGATTCTCGAACACGGTCCGGATCTGCACAGCGGCCTGGCAGAGTCGGGAGCAGTGCAAATCAAGATTAAGAACACAGTGGAAGCTGTCTTTGCCATCAACGGTGACTCTGTGTACATCAGCACTCGTCTGCGGGGCCACTTCATCTACAACGTGAATACGGGCTGGACAAGCGGCGGGTAACGTCCCGACGTACCAACAGAACAAAGCTCGTAAGAAGCCGGCGGAGGTTCTCCGTCAACTCCGGCCGACCCTCCCCAACGAGAAACCATCGGGGGCCAAACGCTCGCACATATCGCCTGCACCTCTTCCTCCGTATCAGCCGCAGGACCCGACCCGATGAAAAGCTCTTGATATCGCCTCGGCGCCGGCTTACAGACGCTCAACTGCCAAATTGGCACTGGTCCCAGGATGCAGAAGCCGCGTAAAAACCTGTTAAAACAGCAATTACGGTTTTAGTCCGTTCCGGCACGCTGTTTGCACTTATTCAAATTCGAGTACCTGTAATTGAGATTTTGCCTGCGCAGAGAAAGAGGTTAGTCATGAAATTCGATAAATTCACATTGAAAGCCCAGGAAGCATTAGCGACCGCCCAGCAGATCGCGATGGCCAAATCCAACACGGTCTTGTCATCGCTGCATTTGCTCAGCGCCGTTTGCAGCGACGACGAAGGGGTCGCCGTCCAGATTCTCAAGAAGATCGGAGCTAATGTTTCGCGAATCAGGGAGATGACCGACAGCGAGCTTAATCGGCTGCCGCAGGGCAAGGGCGACACGCAGCTCATGCCGGACCCGGCCCTCAGCCAGGTTGTTCTCGACGCCCAGAACCGCGCCGATGCTATGGGCGACGAGTACTTGAGCGTCGAGCACGTTTTCATTTCGCTTGCTTCGGTACAGAGCGACGCCAAAGAGATTCTGCAAGTCAATTCGATTACGCCCGAGCAAATCGAGACTGCGTTGAAGGAGATACGCGGCCCCGAAAAGATAACCGACTCAAACCCAGAGGACAAATACAAGGCGCTGGAACGCTACGGGATCGACCTTCTGGATATGGCCCGCAAGGGAAAGCTCGACCCGGTCATCGGTCGAGACGAAGAGATACGGCGGTGCATGCAGGTTCTCAACCGCCGTACAAAGAACAATCCCGTTCTGATAGGCGAGCCCGGCGTCGGCAAGACCGCCATCGTCGAAGGACTCGCCCAGCGGATAGTCGCCGGTGACGTCCCCACCGGCCTGAAGAACAAAAGAGTCATCGCTCTGGACATGGGTGCGCTGATAGCGGGCACGAAATTCCGAGGCGAATTCGAGGACCGGTTCAAGGCCGTACTTAAGGAAGTTATCGCGGCCCAGGGGCAGATAATACTCTTCATCGACGAGCTGCACACCATCGTGGGCGCCGGCAAGGCCGAAGGTGCGGTTGACGCCGGCAACCTGCTCAAGCCCTCGCTCGCCCGCGGCGAGCTGCGATGCATCGGGGCCACTACCATTGACGAGTATCGAAAGTACCTGGAAAAAGACGCGGCGCTGGAAAGACGCTTCCAGCCGATCGTGATCGATCCGCCGAACGTCGAAGAAACCATAGCCATCCTCCGGGGGCTGAAGGACCGGTACGATGCGCATCACGGCGTCCGAATAACCGACGCGGCGCTCGTTGCGGCGGCGACACTTTCGAATCGCTATATCACCGACCGCTGGCTGCCGGACAAGGCGATAGACCTGATCGACGAGTCGGCCTCGAAGCTGCGAATCGAAAACGATTCGCTGCCGGCGGAACTGGACGGCATCCGAAGAAAAATCGTCCAGCTCCAGATCGAACGCGAGGCCCTAAAGAAGGAAAGCGACGAGGCAAGTAAAGAACGGCTGAAAAACACGGAAAAGCAATTAGTCACACTGGAAAAACGCGACAAGGAAATGACCGCCCAGTGGGAAGGCGAAAAGGGCGAAATAGACCAGATAAAATCCCTCAAGCAGAAACTCGAAGACGCCCATCGTCAGTTCGAGGACGCCCAGCGCAGAGGCGACCTCGAAACCGCCGCCCGGCTGAAATATGAGACCATAACAAACCTGAAAAAAGAACTGGAAGAAAAGGAGCAGCAGCTTTCAAAATCCGACAGCGCCATAATCCGCGACGAGGTGACCGAAGAACACATCGCCGAGGTCGTCTCGAAATGGACGGGAATACCGATTGCCAAGTTATTGAGCGGAGAGCGCGAACGGCTGATGAAAATGGAGGATGCGATCCGCAAGCGGGTGGTCGGCCAGGATGAAGCGGTCGCCGCGCTGAGCAACGCCGTGCGCAGGAGCCGCTCCGGCTTATCGGACCCCAACCGGCCAATAGGAACATTTTTATTCCTCGGCCCTACCGGCGTGGGCAAGACCGAGCTGTCCAAGGCACTCGCCAACTTCCTGTTCAACGACCCGCACTCGATGGTCCGAATCGACATGAGCGAGTTCATGGAGCAGCATTCCGTCGCCCGGCTTATCGGCGCTCCTCCCGGCTACGTCGGCTACGAGGAAGGCGGACGGCTCACCGAAGCGGTCCGGCGAAAACCTTACTCCGTGATCCTTCTGGACGAGATCGAAAAAGCCCACCCGGACGTCTTCAACGTGCTGCTGCAGGTCTTCGACGACGGGCGGCTGACCGACGGAAAAGGCCGTACCGTCGATTTCAAGAACACTGTCATAATCATGACCAGCAACATCGCCAGCCAGCAGATTCAGCAGCTCACCGAGGAATCCGGCGCCGACTGGGAAATCGAGGCCCACGTCAAAGACACGCTAAGACAGGTCTTCAAGCCGGAGTTCCTCAACCGAATCGACGAGATAATCGTCTTCCACATGCTCCGCAAAGACGACCTGCTGAAGATCGTCGATATTCAGCTCGACGACCTGGCCGGGCGTCTGGGCGCCCGCAGCATCAGCGTCGAGTTTACCGATGCGGCCCGCGCACAGATCATGGATGAGGGCTACGACCCCGTCTTCGGCGCAAGGCCCCTGAAGCGGACGATCCAGCAGAGACTGGAGAACCCGCTGGCCGCCGAGCTTCTCGCCGGAAAATTCTCCGACGGGGACGCAATAAGAATCGACGCCGACACCCACAAATTCAATTTCGAGAAGGTCTAACCGTCACTGACTGAAGGAGTCTGTTATGCGTATATGTTCGTCGTGCATAGCCGTCGGATTTATGTTCGCAGCTTGTATTCTCGCCGCCGCGCAAACGGTGGCCGTAGAGCCGCCCTGGAAATGCAACATAATAGACGACTCCGCAAGAGGAGCGGACGGCGTAAAACTGGCGGACGTCAATCGCGACGGCTGGATGGACATCGCGACCGGCTGGGAGGAAGGAGGGATAGCCCGCGCTTACCTCAATCCCGGACCTGAGAAAGCTGGCGAAAGATGGCCCTTCGTGACAACGGGTAAAACGCCATCGGTCGAAGACGCTGTATTCGTTGACCTGGATGCGGATGGAGCCGTAGATGTGGTTTCATGCTGCGAGGGAAATACACAGAGCGTATTCGTGCACTGGGCGCCTAAAGGCGCCGATGAATATCTCCTGGAATCGAAATGGCGCTCAGAGCTTATTCCGGTCTCGAAAGGAATGACCAGATGGATGTTCTGCATTCCGGTGCAGGTCGACGGCAAGTTCGGCGTTGATCTGGTCGCCGGCTCCAAGTCCCCGAACGCACAAATCGGCTGGTTCGAGACGCCGGAAGATGCGCGCAACCTTCAAGCGTACAAATGGCACACCGTCAGCCCCGCCGGCTGGATTATGTCGCTGCGAAGCGTGGACATGGACGGCGACGGGGACCTCGACATCCTGACCTCGGATCGTAAAGGCGAAATGCGGGGATGCCGATGGCTCGAAAACCCGGGAAAGGCACAGAAGCAAACGCAGCCCTGGCCGAACCACTTCATCGGCTGCCGGGACAAGGAAGTGATGTTCCTGACTCTTGCCGATATCGACGAGGACGGCCTGCAGGATGTTCTGGCGGCGGTCAACGCCGATAAGGCAAGCGAAATTGTCATACTCCGCCGGCTCGATGCCAAAGGACAGTCCTGGGGGCAGTACGTAATCCCCTACCCGCCGCAGACCGGCACCGCCAAGGCCGTAGTAGTCGGTGACATCGACAGTGACGGCAGAAAGGACATCGTCTTTAGCTGCGAGAACGCAAAGGCCCCCAAGTCCGGCCTGATGTGGCTTTCCCGCACGGAGGGGGTATTCGACGGCCGCTGGCAGGCGCACGAAATAAGCGGCCCGAAGGGAATCAAATACGACCGCATGGAGTTGCTGGACGTGGACAACGACGGCGACCTCGACGTCCTGGCCTGCGAAGAGCGCGAGAACGGCAAGGGCCTCGGCCTGTTCTGGTACGAAAACCCGCACGAACAAAAATCCCGCTAAGAAAATTCTCCGAGACGGCAGGCGAAGCAACCATTGCAGCGGTTAATTCCCACTATCCGTTTTCCACCTTATGCACATGCTGTTACCGACGCGGGAGTTTTCTACACATCAACCCCCGAAGGTTCCGCCATTCGGTAAACAACCCCTGTTTTCCCATCTGGAATTTTCTTGAAATTGAGATAAAATTGCCGTATTATGAGACCCGAAGTTTGCAGGAGCGTTTCAGTGAAATGTATATGGTAAATCCCGGCTTATGCAGAAGGAAGAAATGAAATGAAGCAAGTAAACAGCACAAGCAACGTTGCAGGTTGGGTTGGGCCCTGGTCTATGCTGAGTTTGGCTGCAATCCTGGCCGTGGTCGGTTTCGTCCCGGCCGCCCGTGGGGCCGACAGCGGCAAGAATGTGATCCTCATCGGGTGGGACGGGTCCCAGAGGAACCATGTCAACGAAATGATCGAAAGGAAAGAGTTGCCGAACCTTGTCGCCCTGGCGAAGGAAGGCGCCATGGTTGCCACCGATGTGATTTCCGGCGCCACGGACACCAAAGCCGGATGGACTCAGATCCTGACGGGCTATGCCCCGGAAAAAACCGGGGTGTATAGTAACGGGAAGTATCAGCCGATTCCCGTGGGCTATACGATCTTCGAGCGCGTAGAGAAGGCGCTGGGACCGGACAATGTCGAAACCCGTGCGATGATCGGCAAGAAGGGCCACGTCGATGCCGACGGTCCAACCAAGATCCCTTACGAGAAGTGGCTGAAGAGAGAACAGAAGCAGAAGAAAATCGACAAGGCCAGGCCGGGCCTCGGGAATCTGGCTGGAGGTAAGGTCGTCGAGGAAAACGGCGAGAAGTATGTCGTGACGCCGGGTAAGCCTTACTACAACACGAAAGACCACATGGACATGTTCGTCAACGGTCTGACCGAGAATCAGAAGGTCGGCGAGATGGCCCTGAAAAACCTTGAGCAGTGCAGGGACAAGCGGTTCCTCTTCTTCGTTCACTTCGCCGAGCCGGACCATTCGGGCCATCAGCACGGCGAGAACTCCCAGGAGTATTCCGACGCGCTGAAGAGCGACGACGAATGGACTGGCAAGATCGTCGCCAAGCTCAAGGAACTCGGAATTTACGACAAGACGCTGGTTTACGTTGTGGTCGATCACGGCTTCAACGAAGACCAGAGCGGCCACGGCTATGCGCCTTACGTGTTCATCGCCACGAATGACAAGCAGGTAACGCGCAAGGCCGCCGGCCGGGAAGACATCGCACCTACGGTTTTGGAGCGGTTCGGAATCGACCTGGCCAACATTGAACCGCCGCTCGACGGTTTCCCGCTGGACAAGCCTGCCCCGGACCGTTTCGCGCCGGCAGAGAAACCAGGCGCCACACAAAAAAAACCGCCGGGGCCAAGTCAAAGAATGCGGGTAAGCGCAAAAAGGCCAAGACAGGCGCCGCCGGGAATCAGGGATAATGATATTTGTGAATCGTAAAAACTCCTGATAGTGATCGGAAATCATTTTGGAAACATTGGTTCGGGGATTCGGGCAAATCGGACCCGAGGAGGTTGGAATAATGTCGAACACAATCACGAGGCGGCAATTGATCGGGACCGGTGCGGCGGGGCTTTTCGCGCTTGCGCTCGGCGGAAAACTTCAGGCGGCCGAAGGCAGGAAACGGCCCAATGTGCTGATCATCACCACGGACCAGCAGCGGGTCGATGCTATCAGCGCTGTGGGCAACAAGTGGGTCAAGACGCCTAACATGGATTCGCTCGCGGCCAACGGGGTCTATTTCACTAAATCCTACTGCCCGTATCCGCTGTGCAGCCCTTCGCGGGCCGCACTGCACACCAGCCGCATGCCGCACGAGATCGGCGTGGACCGCAACAGCGTGGCAATCGATTCGGAAATTCCCCTTTCGGGCCAGGTCTTCCGCAAGGCCGGCTACGACACCGGCTATTCGGGCAAGTGGCACTGCCCGAATCCGTATCCGACCGACGGCATCGCCGGCTACGAGGTGCTGAACACGACCACGCGGACGGGCAAATTAGCCCAGGTCGTGGACGAGGCAACGGTAAACGCGGGCATCGAATTCATCGGCCGTAAACGCGAAAAGCCGTTCCTGGCCGTAGTCTCGTTCATCAACCCGCACGACATCTGTCTGCCGGCGGGCGAGACCAGCCCGATTCTGGACCAGGTATGGAATCGGTACGAGCCGCCGGCCGGGGCAGAGCTGCCGCCGCTGCCAGCTAATTTCGCGGACACCCGGGACACACCCGAAGGATTCACCCGAAAGGCCCGGCACGAGGACTGGGACGAGAACCACTGGCGAAGGTATATCTACGCATACTACCGCATGATGGAGGATGTGGACCGGCAGGTCGGGCAGGTTTTGCAGGCGCTGCGCCAAAGCGGGCAGGAAGAAAATACTATCATCGTGTTCACGAGCGATCACGGCGAAGGTCTGGCGTCGCATCGCTGGACGGGCAAGATGATGTACTACGAGGAAGAGGCCGCCGTGCCGCTGATCGTCAGTTGGAAGGGCGTGACGCCAGCCGGGCGGATCGACCGCGAGCACCTGGTCTCGGCGCTGGACGTGCTGCCGACAATCTGCGACTACGCTGGGGTCAAAGGACCGGCGACGATGCGCGGCGAGAGCCTGCGGCAGATCATCGAAAAGCCGCAGCAGGCGGGGCATGAATACGTCGTCTCGGAGATGGCAAACGGCCCGGCACGCAGCTTCATGGTGCGAACAAATCGCTATAAGTACATGGTCTTTCCCGGGACGGGCGGTGAGAAATTAGAGATGTTCTTCGACGTGCAGACGGACCCCGGCGAGATGAAGAACCTGGCCGGACAGCCGGAATTCGCCGCCGAGATAGAGCGGCATCGAAAGATGCTGACACAGTGGAACGAACTGACCGAGGAAGACAAGTGCCCGATCAGGCCCGCGCCCAAGAAGGGCAAGGCACAGAAAAAGAATAACCGGAAGAAATAGCAGCGTCATTCCAACGAAACGGTTTATCTCTGTGCCTCAGAGGTTCATGGGGATGCCGCGGTCGCGGAGGTATTCTTTCATCTGCGTGATGGTGTAGTTGCCGAAGTGCGTGATCGAGGCCATCAGGACCGCATCCGCCCCGCCGTCGATGATGGCGTCGTAGAGGTGTTCGAGCGTACCCGCCCCGCCGGAGGCAATCACGGGGATATTTACGGCGTCGGTGACGGCCTTGTTCAGCTCGTTGTCGTAGCCGGCCTTCGTGCCGTCGGCGTCCATACTGGTCAGAAGGATTTCGCCCGCGCCCAACTGTTCGCCCTTAACAGCCCATTCGACCACGTCGATATCGGTCGGTTCCGAGCCGGCCTTGATGCAGACCTGCCAATGGCCGGGGCGGTCCTTCGACCGTCGCGCGTCGATAGCCAGGACGACGCACTGGTTGCCGAACCGCTGCGCCGCCTCCGCGAGCAGGTCGGGATTCGCAACCGCCGCGGTATTGACCGAGACCTTTTCCGCCCCGCTTCGCAGAAGCTCGTCCATCTGCTCGACCGTCTGAATGCCCCCGCCGACGGTGAACGGGATGAATACGTTCTCGGCGACCTTCTCGACAAGCTCGACGATAGTCTTGCGAGAGCGAATGGTGGCCGTAATGTCCAGGAACACTAATTCGTCGGCCCCGGTGTCACTATATCGCGCGCCG
>JBDREF010000247.1:0-7139 GCA_043820045.1 Planctomycetota bacterium
ATGGGCCCCACGCTGGCAATGATGCTTAAGAAGGCATCGAGCGGCAAGAATATCTACGCCGTCTCACGGTTTGGTGACAAGGATGTGCGCAGCAGAATCGAGCGGGCTGATATCACGACAATTGAAGCTGATCTCATGGACGAATCACACTATCGGAAACTGCCCGATGTGGAAAACGTGTTCTTCCTGGCCGGTATGAAGTTCGGCTCGACGGGCAATCAGCCTTTGACATGGGCGATGAACACCTTCGTGCCGACTCTTGCAGCAAGGCACTATAAGGACGCGAGAATCGTGGCGTTTTCTACCGGCAATGTCTATCCGCTTGTCGATGTTGCCGGCAGCGGAGCATCCGAAGAAACCACGCCTGAACCAATCGGCGAGTATGCCCAGTCTTGTCTCGGCAGAGAGAGGATGTTTGAATATTTTTCGCAGCTTCATGGAACGCCCGTCACGCTGGTCAGACTCAACTACGCCAATGAGCCGCGATACGGCATAATCGTTGATCTGGCTATCAAGATATTGAACGACAAGCCCATAGATCTGACCATGGGGGCGGTGAACGTGATCTGGCAGAGGGACGCCAACGATTATATAGCCCGCGCCATCACCCTCGCAGAATCGCCGCCGGCGGTGCTGAATGTCGCCGGGACGGAGACCATCCCTATTCGCCGGCTCGCGGCACAAATCGCAGATATGCTCGGTAAGGGGCCGAAATTCGTCTCCAGAGAGGGGCCGTCCGCCCTGCTCTCGGATGCATCCCGCTGCCTGAATACTTTTGGCCATCCGCAGACAACACTTGAGCAAATGGTCTCTATCATAGTCAAATGGGTAGCCTCCGGAAAAAAACATTTGAACAAGCCGACCAAGTACGATGTGACTGACGGCAAATTTTAGAGGGTAAAAAGTATCTTATGTTGGACCCGCTTATCGGCAACAAGCTTCGTTCAGGCTGTGTCATCCCAGCCCATCCGCTGGCGTTGCAGAAAGACAACCGAATCGATGAACCTCACCAAAAAGCACTGACGCGCTACTACCTTGCCGCCGGCGCCGGCGGATTGGCGGTCGGTGTCCATACCACGCAATTCGCCATTCACAGGCCTGAAATCGGCCTGTATCGCCCCGTGCTGGAATTGGCAATCGAGACGGCCCGCGAATTCGCCGTGTCCGCACACATCAGCGAGCCAATCATGATTGCAGGAATCGTCGGCGGCACCGGGCAGGCATTGGAAGAGGCCCGGTTGGCTCGTGAACTTGGCTACCATCTGGGATTGCTTTCCCTTACGGCTCTGAGGGGAAAATCCATTGACGAACTTGTAGAACACTGTCGGCAGGTGGCCGAGGTTATTCCAATCATGGGATTTTACCTGCAGGAGGTTATAAGCGGGATGACGCTGCCCGGCGAGTTCTGGCGAAAGCTCGTGGCGATACCGAATCTGCTTGCCATAAAGATCGCCCCCTTCAATAGATATCAGACTTTAGACGTGCTTGAGGCGGTAGCCCATTCCGGCAGGTCGAACGAAGTCGCTTTGTACACCGGCAACGATGACAATATCATTGTTGATCTGCTGACACGGCATGAGTTCAGCATAGACGGACGGACCGTAGCGCTGCACATTGTCGGCGGGCTGCTGGGCCAATGGGCCTGCTGGACGAAAAAGGCGGCTGAGCATCTTGGCGATATTCAAACGATTCGCAGGACCGGCAGCCATGTGCCGCACGAACTGCTCACTTTGGCCGGCCAGATGACGCTTGCGAACAGGGCTATCTTCGATGCTGAGAATCACTTCAGGGGGTGCATTCCAGGCATATCTTATGTGTTGAAGCGGCAGGGACTTTTGCAGGAACCTCGAACGCTTGATCCCAATGAGCAGCTCTCACCCGGCCAGGCTGAGCAGATAGACGAAATAGCACGCAATTATCCGCACCTCACCGACGACGACTTCGTTAAAGAGAACCTTCACCGGTGGCTGGAGCGCTGAAGACGGTCCTACGGACCGATAATTTGTACACGACGGACTCCTGCAGGCCGTTGTGCACCCGCTATAAATAGCCGCGACGCCCATTTTTTGCTTAACCCAACAGGAGCTTATTCCGATACAACAGAGGAAAACACAGAAAGAGACATTGAATTCGGAAGGAGCAGTCAGCAATGGGCATTCAGAATGTGTCGGAAGAAATCATTCTTATCGACTTACCACATGATGGAGCAAAAAGGGCTGATGAGCTTAAAACTGTAAATGAGATCGTCAGCAAGAAAAATGACTGCCATGTCATAGTGGATTTTTCAAATGTCGAGATAATAAATTCGTGGAACATCAGTAATCTTCTGATATTGCGCGGCTTGCTGCAGGAATCCGGGCACCAACTCATTCTCTGCGGCGTCGCCACCGTCACCAAGTGTATTTTCGTAGTCGCCGGTCTCAGCGACGTTTTCGTTTTTACTGATGACAGGCCTGCGGCCCTGGAGGCCATACGGAATGCAGAGGCCCCGGCAAGCGCCCATGGATGACCACAGGGCGCTTACTTGCGATACGAAACCTTTGCCAGGACGTCATTGCCTCATGAGATTATTTCCTTCCTGCTGATCTTGTATTCTATCATGGCGGCGCGTTTGCCTCGGGCCTTCTCGAGCAGCCTTTCGATTTGACCCCTGTCCTGGCTTTTGATCGCCAGCTTGAGCTTCTCCAACTCCGCGATAACCTTGTCGATACCTCTGGCGGCGTTGTTAATATTCGTCAGCAGAACGTCGGCCCATATGTTCGCCGGACCGGAGGCAATCCTTGAAGTATCCATGAAACCTTTGCCGGCAAATTTCAAGTCCTCGCTGCTGTTGGCGTTTATCAATGCCGCAGCGGTCATATGCGGCAGATGGCTCACGTGAGCAAATATCCTGTCGTGCTCAGAAGGCGTCATTGCTTTCACAAAACAGCCGAGTTTCGACCAGAATGTTGCGAGAGTCTCCCGGGCGTCCTGGTTGGTGGATTTCGTCGCCGTCAAAATACACATCGCCTCATCGAAGAGGTCATCCCTTGCGAACTCCACACCTCTTTGCTCTGAGCCGGCAATCGGATGCGATCCGACGTAGTGAACCGTTTTTGGCAGTCTCTTTGCCGCCCAGCGGTGCGCCAAAGCCTTTGTCGAGCCAACGTCGGTGACGATGCAGCCGCTCGGCAGCGCATCGCCAATCTCTCGGAAGGTTTCTTCAAACGTACATATCGGCGTAGCCAGTATGACAAGGTCTGCTTCCGAGACGCTTGATTTCAAGCAATCGCTGATCTCGGTAGCTACTGCCAATTGCCCGGCCTTTTGGCGAGTGGAGGCTCGGTGCGTGTAACCTACTACTCTCGCGCCGGCAAAAGAGCGCAGAACTGCCAACGAAATCGATCCGCCCAAGAGGCCTAACCCCACGACGGTCACTTGCTTTAACTCTTTCACTATCAACACCTTATAAAACCCAAATTCAGCACAAACGCCCCTAAAAAGTACAGTAAAGCCGCCCGTGTGTCAATTTTTTTCTTTCAATTGCACCGCTAAAATGTTAACATCCTGCATTCCAAATGGTGTTCAGAGTATAGCGGCGTACTATCGTCACATGCTTATGGCAAAACAGGATAACAGAATAAACAAGATGCCGGACAACGGCGTTCCAGGCAACGGCGACCACCTCGATTTTGAGGACAAAGTCGCTGACTTTGATCGCCAGATGAACGAGTTGCGAAAGCTTAGTTCGGTCAAGGGTATCGACTACTCCGCCGAGGTCCGGCAGCTCCAGCGCCTGCAGGTCGCCGAGCTGAAGCGGATATATTCGAGCCTGACCGCGTGGCAGACAGTCCAGGTTGCGCGTCATCCAAAACGACCGGTTCTCACCGATTACCTGGATCTGATGGTAAAGGATTTTCGAGAGCTTCACGGTGACAGATCGTTCGGGGACGACCGTGCTATCATAACCGGCCTCGGCCAGATCGGCAGGGAGAGGGTGCTGGTTGTCGGCCAGAGCAAGGGCAAGACCACAAAACAGAAAATTGCCTGCAATTTCGGGTGTCCCAATCCTGAAGGTTATCGCAAGGCGCTTGGCAAGATGAAATTCGCGGAGAAATTCGGCATTCCGATTGTCACCCTCATCGACACTCCCGGTGCCTACCCCGGCGTCGGCGCCGAAGAGCGGGGACAGGCCCAGGCAATAGCGGTGAACCTTTACGAGATGTCCCGGTTGAAAGTGCCGATAATTTGCATCGTCATTGGCGAGGGCGGTTCGGGCGGCGCTCTCGGGATAGGCGTGGGCGATAGACTCGCAATGCTTGAGTTTGCATATTACTCGGTAATATCGCCCGAGGGTTGTGCCGCTATCCTCTGGCGCGACGGCTCAGAAGCCCCAAAGGCCGCCGAGGCACTTAAATTGACCAGCAAGGATCTGTACAAGCTCGAACTCGTTGACGCAGTTATCCCGGAGCCGCTGGGGGGAGCACATCGAAATCTGCACGATACCGTCTATAACGTCGAGAAATACATTGTGAAAACATTGCGGGAGCTAAAACGTATAAGGATTAACAACCTGCTCGATAATCGATACAGCAGACTCCGATCAATAGGTCTAAGCAGCACCGAGAAGCTGCGCCGCAAGACGAAAGCCGGCAGAGAGAGGATAGAGACCGCACTCAAAGCCATCCCAGCCAAGCCAAAGCGGGTTCCCGCCAAGGTCTGACCACAGAGCCTTCTGCGGCTGTCAAAACCTTCGCAGCATCCGGCCGTAAATCGGTACTGCATTCACAGTTCTTCCAAGGAGAATGGTAATGGCACAAGATGAGCACAAATCAAGAGACAGGCAGTCTTTTCGCAGGAGCACAGATAACAGGAACCTGATAACTCGAAGAAATCTGCTCGCGGCCGCAACCGGGATCGCAACCACAGGGCTCGTTGCCGGCGGCGCAGATAAGAAAAAGGGCGAGGAATCAGAAATGCCCGTGTGGACGGGAGATTTGAAGACTGCCGCAAAGCAGACGCCCCGCATCCCGACCAGGTCAAAGCCGAACGGCCTTAACATGATCGTAATCATCGCCGACACCTGGCGCGCAGACCATCTCGGCTGCTACGGCAGTTCACGAATAAAGACACCCAATCTTGACAAGCTCGCAAGCCAGAGCACGCTATTTACCAATGCCACCGCCGAGGGGCTGCCAACGATTCCATGTCGAAGGGTCTATCACACCGGCAAGAGCGTTCTTCCAGAGGCAAAATGGGAACCACTCGCCCAAACTGATATTACTCTGGCAGAGGTCCTCGGTAAGCACGGCTTCACAAGCGGTTTCATAGTGGATACCTATCACCACTTCAAACCCGATTACAATTTCCATCGCGGCTTCGATTCGTGGCATTGGGTGCGCGGCCAGGAGACCGACAAATGGAAAAGCGGCCCGAAGACAAATTTCGACCCGAAGAAGCATATGCCGTCGCATCTATGGAACGAACGCTATGACGCAAATATGCGCCAGTTCATGATGAACACTCAGGACAGACAAGGTCCGGAGGATTATTTCTGCGCTCAGTCCTGCAGTGCCGCCGCGGACTGGCTCGAACAAAATGCCGGCAGCAAACCGTTCATGCTCTGGATCGACATGTTCGATCCCCATGAACCATGGGACGCACCAAGGGAATTCCAGAAGATGTATCGCGACGAATACCCGTACGACAGATACCTGTTCGGATACGGCGTCAGAAATGCAGACATTCGACCTGATGACCTGCCCATTATCCGAGACCTTTATGCGGCCGAAGTCACGTTCAGCGATCACTGTATCGGCAGGCTTCTGCGGGCCGTTGAGCAGCTCGGCCTGATGGATGACACAATCATTGTCTTTTCAACCGATCATGGCACGCATCTCGGTGAGGAAGGTTGCGTACAGAAGACGCCGGCGCTGCTGAACTCCTGCGTCACACATATTCCTTTGATCATAAAACACCCCGACAAAGAGTCCGCCGGAAAACGCATCGACGGGCTCGTCAGCGCCGTCGATTTCATGCCCACGTTTCTCGCGTTGCTCGGTATCGACGATTATACGAACATGGACGGACAAAACATGTGGAAGCTTGTGACAGGCCAGGTACCCGCACTGCACGACAACGTCTACACAGTCTTCAATAAGTTCGGAGCGATTCACAACCTCGACTGGCACTATTTCCAGAATGTTACCGGCAAAGATGCAGGCAAGGGACCGTGCCTTTATGACCTTCGGACCGATCCTAATCAGACCAGGAATGTGATTAAGCAGTTTCCAGACGCAGCAAGAGACTTGAGAGGCAAACTGCAGAATCATCTCAAGATCAAAATACCGCCCCTGAAAGTGTAATTATCTGTCCCGCCGAGTCATTGCAGCGAGAGGCCTCAAATCACACGTTGCAGAACAGCAGTAAGCTTCTGAATCGAGGCCGGGTCTTTGGATATATGTAGGTGACACTTGATATGACAGGTATTGACCCGGCGGCAAGGCAATGTTTCCGAGCGGCCTGCCGACAGTCGGATGGCAATTATATAGGGCAGGCCTCCCTGCCCACCCTATCACTTACTTGCCACATGTCAGCCGTTATTGATTTCTCTCGGGTCCCTGCCCTCTTCGATGATATGTATTTTTCTCACCCTTCTTTCGTGTCTTCCGCCGCTGAACTCGGTGTTCAACCAGACCTCCACCATCTTTCGCAGCAACACCATGCCCACCTGGTCTGCGGACAGACACAGGACATTAGCATCGTTGTGGTCGCGAGAAATCTGGGCGCTCAGCTCATCGTGACACAGCGCCGCTCTAATCCCAGGGACCTTGTTCGCCGCCATGCTCATCCCAATACCTGTTGCGCAGGCCAGAATGGCTCTGTCCGCCTGCTTCGTCGAGACGGCGGTGGCCGCCACATAGGCCAGGTCCGGATAATCAACCGGGTTGTTGTCGTCAGTGCCGACATCAATACACTCATGGCCAAGCTCTGCAGCTATGGCCTTAATCTGTTCCTTGGCTTCGAAGCCGCGATGGTCACTTCCAACTACTACTTTCATATTTCAAGCTCGCTAATCCTTTTCCTCACGGCTCTTTCTATTATTCCCGCACAACAATCATAAACCTCCTGTGACTGCCCCACCGGGTCGGGAATTTCCT
>JBDREF010000248.1:0-24346 GCA_043820045.1 Planctomycetota bacterium
CCTCTTCATCGACGACATGGGCTGGCGGGACGTCGGCTTCATGGGCAGCAAGTACTACCAGACGCCGAACATCGACAGGCTGGCGAGCGAGGGGATGGTCTTCACGAATGCCTATTCCAACGCGCCCAACTGCGCCCCGGCCCGGGCCTGTCTGCTGTCGGGCTGGTACGGCCCAAGGCATGGCGTTTACACCGTTGACAGCTCCGACCGGGGCCAGTCGAAGTTCAGGAAACTAATCCCCATAGAAAACACGAAAGTCCTCGACCCGAAGATTGTGACCGTCGCCGAAGCAATCAAGCCGGCCGGTTACGTCAGCGCCAGTATCGGCAAGTGGCATCTCGGCGACGATCCGCAGTCAGGACCCTGCGCACAGGGCTTCGACGTCAACGTCGGCGGCTACAGCGCAGGCAGCCCGCAAAAAGGCTATTTCGTCCCCTACAAGAATCCGGAACTTCCCGACGGCCCGCAGGGCGAGTACCTCACGGACAGGCTCACGGACGAGGCGTTGAAGTTTATCGAGGCCAATAAAGACAGGCCCTTTTTCCTCTACCTGCCGCACTACGCGGTCCACACCCCCCTGCAGGCAAAAGCCGATCTGATCGAAAAATACAAAAAAAGGCCGGGCTCGAACGGCCAGAACAACCCGACGTACGCCGCAATGATCGAGAGCACCGACCAGGGCGTCGGACGAATCACGGCAAAGCTCGATGAGCTGGGACTGGTGGACAATACGATTGTCTTTTTCTTCTCCGACAACGGCGGCGTCAAAGGCATTACTTCCAACGAGCCGCTGCGAGGCGGCAAGGGGATGCTGTACGAGGGCGGAATCCGTGAGCCGATGGTCGTCCGCTGGCCCGGCGGCGTCAAGCCCGGCACAACATGCGATTGCCCCGTCATAGGGGTCGACGTGTATCCGACGATTCTCGAAATGACCGGCGCGCCCAGGCCCGAAGGAAAGGTCCTGGACGGCGAAAGCATCGTGCCGCTCCTGAAGGGCAAAAAGAATCTGAATCGCCAGGCCCTCTACTGGCATTTCCCCGCTTACCTCCAGGGAAAGGCCGACGGCGCAAGAGACCAGCATTTCAGAACCCGCCCCGGCGCTGCGGTTCGCGCGGGCGACTGGAAGCTCATCGAGTACTTTGAGGACGGCGAGTTGGAGCTGTACAACCTCGCAGACGACATAAGCGAACAGAAAAACCTCGCCGCAGCAATGCCCGAAAAAACCCGCGAACTCCACAACCTGATGCTGACCTGGCGAAAAGAACTCAACGCCCCCGTCCCCACCGAACCAAACCCCGACTACAATCCATAACACCGCAGCCATGCACGTCGCTGCCGATGAACCTGAGTTGATCTGGTCGAAACGAATACGTCGAATCGTCATTCCGAGCCCAGTCGAGGAATCTAATAAAAAGCATATCGCGAAGCGATATCAAATTCTCGTAGAGTGTGTCCCGGCGCGCCGGGATTGCACACGCGATGGTTCCACTGACCCGTCCTGTCATTCCTGCGGAGGCAGGAATCCAGAAACGTCACGGTCTGGATGGACTGTATTTCGGCTTTGAGGCTGTGACCCGTCAACATATTGTCACGAGGTTAAGGTAAAGTGGTGAGCGGGCTGGAAGTTGTAGTTGTAGGATGGGCTTCAGCCCATGCTGTTCTCCGATTATACCAAGCTCGTAGTCCTTTTGATTAATCAAAAGGACTACGAGCTTTCTCATTGCCCATTCCATTATTGCAGGGATTATCATGTAGTTGCACCGGACTTTCCGCTCAGGGCCCGCCAATCGAATCGCCAGGACGCTATTGTAGAACAAACACGCAGAATAAGAAAACAAATAGAACAGGAATTCGGTAACGACCCCAAGAAGTATCTTCTGTATGTTTACGAGGCCCAAAAGCAGCACGGCGACAAACTGGTTCGCCGAAAGCCTAAACCGATGAGAAAGCGGAAAGTGGTATAGCCGCAGGATGTGCTACCCGTGCGGCTATGCTCAGGGTAAACGCCGTAACGAAGTCGCCGGGGGATGGCGTGTACCACAATCTGACGTTTTTCAGCAGGCCCCTATGGAGCTTTCCGCGCCGGATAGCCAAGCGTGCCCCAGGTCGCCCTTTGCAGCCTTTGCAGGTCGTATAGGCCATCCTCGGTCTGCGGCTCGTAATCTTCTTTCAGCACTTCAAAGATAACGTTCGCAGTACCACTGCGACCACCCCACGAGGACATACGAAGCATGTTTACGGTCTCCCGGCCCTTCCATTTCCAGTACTCGGCGTGTCCGTCGGCCATCGAGAGCGTCACACCGCCGCTATGGCGTATCGGTGGAGGGTTGTCTTTGCTCCACTTCGGGTATAGATACTCGATGTGGAAATCGTAGTCGCGAGGCACCTGGCCCTGATCGATGAAGACCGCGCGCTGGGCGGCGACCGGGCTTACGATCTCCGAGAGTCTGGTGAACCGCAGGGCCGTATTGCCGACACGTCTGCCACGCGCTGTCCGGCTTACCAGTAATGGGAGACCCGGAACCACGTCTCCGGTACCAGGCAAGTAGGTTCCTTCTACGAGAGAGCCGTTTGCAGCGGCGACAATCGAGTAAGTGACTGCATGGCGGGCGCGGCCCCGGGGGCAGCGGTAGATATCGACATCCTGGATCCAGGGCCACAGAGCGCCCTTCCGAGAATCTCTTATCAGGTCAGCCCTGCTCATGATGGGTGAGAGAAACGCATCGTCAACCCACCCTTCCCACACGCGGGAACCCGCCGTACTCCTAAAGCCCTGGTTTTGGACAATCTTGCCGTCGTGCTCATCGGCATAAGCGAGCCACGCCAGGGTGAGCTGCTTGAGATTACTCAGGCAGACTGTGCGGTAAGCGAGTTCCCTGGCGCTGCGCAGCACCGGAAAAAGCAGCGCTAACAAGATCGCAATGACCGAAATCACCACTAAAAGCTCGATGAGGGTAAAGCCTCTTGTCGTCCGCTTGGCCGTCCGTGTTCCTGACGGGGTAAGCCCTTTTGCGGAGCACATAAGCCGGCCCTTTCTCTAAAGAAAGACCTCTTTGGCCCGGATCGCTGCACATCGACGCTCTACAATCCCGCTACGTCTGGATTTATTGTGGTCGCGGTTGCCGGAAAAAGCAAGAAAAAACCGCCTCCGAACATAGAAAAAGGCAAAGATACGTAGGCCTGCACGTAGGCAGGCGCGAAAGGCTGCGGGGTTCAGAACTTGCGCCCTTTGAGGATTTTGCCTTCCGTGCCGGCGAGGAGCCTTTTCATATTCTCGCGGTGGCGGACTATGACCATCAGCGGTATGGCAATCGCGGCGACGAGCAACGGCCACAAGCTGCCGAAATCCCAGCCCGGTATCGACGCTACGGCCAGAATCAAGACGACCGGAAAAGCTACCGAACCGGCAATCGACGCAAGTGACACATACCGCCATATCGAAACGAACACCACCCACGTTGCGACAGCGACCGCGGCACAAATTGTGTAATACGGCCACAGTCCCAGCGCCACGCCGAAGCTGGTCGCGACTCCTTTGCCGCCCTTGAATTTCAAGTACACAGGGAAGATATGCCCGATTATGGCCGCACAGCCTACTGCAAGCCACAGCCAGAGGACAATAACTCTCTCACCCTGCGATTGTGCGGACAAGGGCCTGGCAAGAGGCATCGCTACGAACATCGGAACAAAACCTTTGAGCACATCGAGAGCGAAGCACACGTAGGCCCATTTCCTGCCGAGAGCGCGGGAGACATTCGTCGCGCCGATATTGCCCGAGCCTATGGCTCGCAGGTCCTTGCCGTGCGCCTTGGCGATAAGCAGCCCAAAGGGTACCGAACCTAACAAATATGCCCCGACGACGGCAGGAACGAAAGTCACGTACATCATCTGCGGCCTTTCTTCTGCAATATCGATTCATACACATCCATCAATTGCCCTGCGGCACGTTTGACCGATATCTCCGTCTTAAGATTGTCCTCGGCAATAGCCTGCGATGCTCGTTCGATGTTGCACGTGTCCGTGAAATAGTTGACGGCCTCGGCCAATGCGCCGATATTCTCGGGCGCATCGACCACTTTTCCGTGCCGGTCGTTGACGAACAGGTCCGCCGCACCGTTGAATCTCGTGGTTATCACAGGCTTTCCCGCAGCTAAAGCTTCGAGAATGAATCGGCTGGACGGGTCGTAAAACGTCGGCAGCACCGCGACGTCGCAGACCTTCAGGGCGTGTTCAATGTGACTGACCGGACCGAGGAAGACGATTCTTCTATCCGCATTTCCCAGGCCGAATTTCCGGGCGAGCCGGCGGTATCTGTATGTCTTATCGTGCCCGATGACGACCAGGCAGCATTTGCGCTGCGGTCCGGCAGGCGCCGCCGCAGACATTGCCTCTATCAAAACACCCAGCCCTTTCAACCTGAAATTGTTTGCCACGAACAAAAAGAGCACGGGCTCGTCCGCTTCCCTCAGCCTTGCTTCGGTCAGTATTTGAGTGCGGAGCCTGTCGACCTGGCCGAGACTGATTCGCCTGTTGGTCTTGACGCCGTTCGGCACGACTACGATGCGCTGCTCGTCCGTGCCGTAATGCTGTTTGAACTGCTCGGCGACATACTGCGACAGTGCGGCGATGACCGGTCCGTCCGATCCCTGGGACAGTTTACGCTCGGCCCAGAGAAGCTCGTGCCGGCGAATATTGAAAAAAGCCGTCAGCTTCTTGCAGGATCCGAGAAATGCGTTCCGGTAGCTGGCGGCGTTGCGCATGATGGACTCCGCATACGTCCCGCCGCGGGGCTGATATACGTCGGCAAAATCAAAGGGCAATACGCTGTGGACTATGTCGTAGCTGTTTTGCGACAGGTATTCCCGAAGCGTCTTCGCGAACGTCGGGAACGAAACCCGCTTGCCCGGCTCGTGCGTGCACAGAATGTGCACGTTCCTGGTGTCCGTCCGGCCCTTTGCGGCGAGTATATCCACGCTCGGACCGCACGCCGATAGCGCAGAGGCCAGCTCGAAAACCGAGCGTTCCGCTCCGCCGAGAGCTATATTCGCCCGCTCAATAATAATTGCGATCTTCTTTTCCATCGCAGAAGATTAATCCTGATCCCGTCAGTTGGCAAATGGTACTTCCCTGCCGTGCTTTATTTCATGCCGGGCCATTCGCTTTGCTTTCTTTGCTACTTCACGAATAAACGCCTTGTCTGCGCTCGTGAGTTCACGCCGTCCGGTGTATCCGAAATAAAAACGGACCCGGTCCGTTCGGGAAAAATACCGGCCCGGCGCCGAATAGTAAATCTGGGCAATATCCTTTACCCGGAATCGCCGGCGCAGGAAGACCGGCCTGAAGGCGCGGGCCAGGTCGATAAGATGGAACCGGCCGTCCTCGCTGTAGAATATGTGCGAGAAGTACAGGTCCCGGTGGCGGTATTGCGTCTCGTGAAATCTCTTTATGAAATCCGCCAGCCGGGTGACAAACTCTCTCCGCAGTCTCAGATTTCCGCTCGTGGCGCGCGCGTCGAAGTATCCGGGCAGTTTGCGCTCAATCGCTTCGGCGTCCGGAATCTTTTCGGTAATTATGAAGCTTCTTTTCTCGAACAGCGTGCCCCATTGCTCGCCGCGGCAAATCGTCTTCGGTGTACTTATACCCGCCGCCGCCAGTTCGCTCGCCGGGCCGGATTCACAGAGGCCGCAACTTCTCCTGCCGCGGGCGCTCAGCCAGTTTCTAAGCTGGACCGAAACCGGCGGGCAGTCGTAGCGTTTCATAAATACCGTGGTCGGCTGCGGCGAGTCCGGCAGGTCGATTTCAAATTGCAGACGGCTGCGGTAGGGGGCAAGATTGCTCTTGGTCAGGCTCCTGGCCGCATCGAAAGAAAAGACCGCATCGATGGAGTCCAGGCCCAACTTGCCCAGCGCCGCCTGATAGTGCGGATCGACAAGAAAAGATTCCGAAATTTTGATAAGTCTTTGTTCGAACACGCTGAAAAGCACCTTAGATTAACGCATATACTCTGCAATTATTCCCGAAAGGGCGGCGATTTTGCCCCGCGCCGGCACATAAATCTTTGCAGAATACACGCAGAATTCCTGACCGGCAAGGTTTCTCTATATCTTCTTCAATACTATTCCGCCTCGCTCAGGAAATAATCCGAAATGACACCCATGAACCGGTTGTATTTGACGGCGTAGTGCGACAGGCCCTGCTGCGAGAAACGCCGGGAATATTCGCTGTCACGTTCGAGCAGCCCCGGCGAGGTCTCGTTCCACTGCTCTTCGCCCATCGCCAATATCCCGTCGGTCTGTTCGGCGTAGAAATCCGCCACGGGCCAATCCGAATTCGCATTAACAAACCAGGGCATTATACGGCCGATTTTCCTGAGCAGCAGGTTATGTTCGGGCTCGAACTCCAGACAGGACTGGTCGGTAAAATTCTTCAGAGCGTTCATTCTTGCGAAGTTGATGTAGCCGCCGTCGAGGCTTATCCGGTAAGCCTGAGTCCCGGGAAACGGAAAGAAATAGGTCCACCGGAATCGCCCCGGTTTGGCCTCGCCCATCAGCTCGACGGTCGCAAGCACGTCCTGCCGCGTCTCATGCGGGAAGCCGATTATTAGAAAGACCGAGCTGTGCATGCCGTTGTCGCCGACTATTCTGATTGCTTCGACGATGCTCTCGTTGCTCATGTGGCGATTGAGAATCTTGCTGCGTATTCTCGGACTGCCCGACTCGACTCCGAACTTGACAATCCTGCAGTTGGCCCCGGCCAGGGCTTTGGCGCACTCGTCGTCGAAAAAGCCGACGTGCGCGTTGACAACAAACGGCGTCGTCGAAATCTTCCTGTAGGCCTCGCAAAACTCCGTAACGTAGGCTTTGTCAAAGGTGAACAGGTCATCGTCGAATATGAACATCTTTATGTCGCGGTACTTTTTCTGGATGTACCGAATCTCGTCAATCATCTGACCTACGCTGAATCGCCGCATGTAGTTGAGCTGCTTGAAGCTGCATTGAAGATCGTCTTTGTAGCTCTTGACCATGACATGATTGAAACAGTAGGTGCACGAGAAAGGGCAGCCGCGCGAGGCCATCAATCCGACCCAGCCTCGCTTGGCATCAATCATCCTCTGGAAGTCCATGCTCTCGTAGTCTTTCGGCGGCAGCGCTGCCAGTTCCGGCAGGGGCCGGACGGGATTGATCTTAACTTCGCCGTTGTGAACCATCGCAAGATTGCGCACGTCGTCAACGCTGCGGCCCTGATCGAGTCTCCGGACAAATTCCAGGAACGCCTCTTCGCACTCGCCGCGGAATACGTAATCGAACAGACCCGTTTTCAAAATTTCCTCTGCGCCGGCCAGGGCGTGAACGCCCCCGAGCACGAAAGGAATCGAGCAGGTCTTGCGCGCCCACGAGGCCAGCTTTTGCGCATAAGGCCACTGATTAGTGACCACCGAGAAGGCAAGTATATCGGGTTTCTCCTCCGCGATTCGAGCGAGAAACTGCTCTTCGGAGGGAAGCGGCTCAATATCTTCACAAAGCTGCCAGAATGCCACCCGGTGTCCCGCTTCCTTGAGGACCGAGGCCATATGGGAAACGCCGTAGTTGAAACCCAGTTGTGAATCCGCCGAAGGGTAGATGAAAAATATCTTCATGATATCCGCAATTTCAACTTAACGTCCATCCACTACATTATCACAATTGAATTTGCCGGTTGTCCGTTTATGATTGGGTGGCAGCGCTCGTAGGGTGGGCAAATTTCGTTTTTGCCCACGCGGATTAGGCTGGCGTGTGCAATCCCGAAATGTCTTCGGGAAATCCGCGTGTGCAACAAGTTGCACACCCTACAATCTGCCCCACTTGCCCAGTTTATCCAAGAATTCATGTGTTACGAGGTACTACTGCCCAATAAAACCATCCACGATTTTTTCAGCCTCTTTGCCGGCGCGGTCGGGGGCCTTTATCTCAACGATTCTCTGCCTGGGCTCGACCGCCGCCGAAACATCAGCGGCACGTTCTTCCATGATTCTAAGTATGACCTCGTCCGCGTCCACGCATCCGGGGTTCGTCAGCGTGTTGACGTGCACGATTTTGCATCTCGTATCCCCGCAGGCGCTCCAGCGCCGGATAAAGTTCATGTTGTTGCTTCCCGCAAAGATAGTCAACGTCGGCGTTCGTGCGGCCGCCGCGATATGCTGGCACGCGGAATCGTAGCCGATGAACTCGTCGCACTCCGCGATAAGGGCCGCAACTTGCCCGATATCGCACTGCATGCCGATGATTCCGTGTGATATATCGGCAAATCGGGAATCTCCGAAACAAACGCTCGACGCATGGTAACCTCCGTCGCGGGTGTTCGCAAGCAGCGCTTCGGACCGTGAAAGTTCGTCGTCGCCGAATCCTCTGTCCAGCAGCACAACGGTCCGGGGGGATTTCAGAATACTTCGCAGAAGTTTTGTCTCGAACTGGTCGCTCAGTCTCTTTCGCGGATTCGCGCCGACGCCGAAGTTCACGGCGATAACACGGCTGCATCCGGAAGCGCGCAAAGACTCGACGATGCTCCGGGCTCTTTTGCGAACCGGAGCCGGCGTCCAGACCGTCGGATAGCAGAAGCCCGGCACGGCGAAAACATCATCCACCCAACGGTTCGCAAGTTCGGCCATGGCCAGATTCCTCAACGATGAATCGCTCCTTCGGCTGTTGAAGAACAGGTAGTTGTCCCCGTGGGTGAACGGCAAAACCCCTAATTGAGATATCCGGGAATCGGGGTCCACGAGCAGGACGTTCCGCTCGGCCTGGGGAGGCATTTCTCTGCCAAGAATATCCAAAGCCGCGTGCCAGCTCGAGAAGCGGTCGAAAAGTCCGCCGCGGCGCGCGTAGCTGAGCCGGCATATCCGGATGCGCGGATTGCCCCCGAAAACACCTTCGAGCTTGGCGCTGCCGATGATTACGATTTCGGCGTCCGGAAAAATCTTCGAGAATCGCTGTATCATCACGCTCAGCAGGGCCACGTCGGCCCCGATAGTCACGCGCGAGAGCAGGATAATCTTCTCCGGAGGCCTGCCTGCGTCGTAAACATACTTGCGGCTGTGAACAAGGTTGGCCCGATCGGCAAGCTGCTCGAAAGTGGAGATTCCAAAGTCGTTAAGCCGCTTATCAAGCTCTTGTCCCCCGGGAACGTTCCGGCAGTAGGAAATCACCTGGGACATGACCCGGCTGTAAATCTCCACGGGCATATCTTCATAATTGTCGCAAAGGTCTTCCACGATGATTTCAAACAGAGCCGACGAGACCCTGTTATTGAGCTGTGTATCCGGCGGCGACATAGCCATTTCGCACAGAAGGTCGATATACTCGGCCCGGTAAAGCCCGTTCTGGAAACAACGGTCAATGAAAGAGAAGGCAACCTGCCGTGCCAGTTGCGAGAGCGCATCGGCGGGGCAGGAGGTGTTTTTCAACGCAAGCCATTTTTTTCGATAAGCCGAAGGTTCCATGATCACCTACCCTCCTTCAGCAGTTTTTTCGCCGCGGCGAAAACCTCGTCCGCGGTTATCTCAGTCATGCACTGGTGTTCCCGCGGGCACGTCTTCTCGTGGCACGGCGAGCAGTCCAGCTCTTTTCTGATAACGATAGTGTGATCCAGATTGGAAGCGGTAAAGCGAGGGTCGGTCGAGCCCATGACCACGACCGTTGGAACGTCGAACGCCACGCCGTAATGCCTCGGGCCGGTGTCGTTGGTGATAAGCAGATTGCAGCGCTGCACGAGAGGTTTGAGCAGCTCAAGATCGACTTTGTCGTCGCTGGTGTCAATGATGTCGGCGCGGCTTTTTGCCTTGACGGCCTGTACTATTGTCTCCTCGCCGGGCCCGGACAAAAGCAGGACCTTGGCGTTAAACTCTCTTTCACACAGCTCGGCCACTTCCGAAAAACGCTCGGGAAGCCAGCATTTCGACGCGCCGAAACTCGCGCCCGGATTCAGGGCAACCACGGTATCGGCCTCGGTAATGCCGTACTTGCGAACCAGCGTCTCGCCGCGTCGGCGCAGCTCCTCGCCGATAAAGAGCCTCGGCTTTACTTTGTCCGGGACTTTCAAACCGAGCCATCGGCATATTTCGAGGTAATACCGGACCATTGGAACCGGGACAATTTTATTATTGCTCCGGAGAGGTTTGGGACCGCCGCTTAGAAATGCTCCGCGGAGGTTCCGGCGGTAGCCGTAGATTTTCTTTGCGCCGCCAAACCGTGCCGTCAGCACGGAGCGGCTTGAGTTAGGCAGCAGAACCGCCACATCCGGCTGGTACTTGCGCATTTGTCCGACAGTGCTCCAGAAGCCGCCCAGGGACTTGTCATGGCAATCGATGAAGCCGTCGAACCAGGGCCCGTCTTTGACTATGCCTCTTGCGCTCTTCTTCAAGACCCCCACGATTTTCGCGTTAGGAAAGTTGTTCCGAAAGCAATCGAACGCCGGAGTTGCCATAACGATATCGCCTACCCAGGTAGGGCAGTATATTACAAGCGTTTCAAAATCGTTGCCAGGCCCGTTTACCATATACATTTAACCGGCGGTTGGCGTCCCGAAGATCAGCTCACAGTTGACCCGCAGGAAGCTGCCGGATATTTCAACGTCACCTTTGTACAACAAAAACACGATAAAAATGTTCCAAACCCAGTATGCTACCATTTTTCTGGAGATTTGGACAGGTTTGAATTGTGGAAATCTCCGTATCTACAGGTGGCGAATCCCGTCCCGCAGGGGCCCGGGGATTATGCGATTTTCAGCAAACACCCTCGCTCCTTACCGCCGGCGCTATCTTTTTCCGTGCATCGTATAGAAGGTCAGCGCCATAAGCTGGAAAACCACGGCGAAGCCAAGAGCGATGAAAACGAAATTGTCCTGCCTGCTCGGGCTCATCAGGAGCCATATGGTTACCAGCAGGCAAAACAAGACGATAACCTGCACCACGCCGGCCATCAGTCTCATTACGGAAAACTCGGCGAACATATCCGCCCGCTGCATGTTCTGGAGCTGCCTGAGGATGCCGCTAAGCAACTCTTCGGTTGTCTCGCCGACGATTTCCCGCTCCAGGCGATTCGTCTGCGGCTGCTCTCGCACCGGCTCGGACGGTCGTTCTTTGGTTCGCACGGCGGGCTCTGCAATGACGGGAACCTCCTCGGCAGCCTCGGAAACACTTTCGGCCGGCTCCGGCATCGGCTCCGGCTCGGCAACCACTACGGCCGGTTTGACAGCCTCGGGAGTTTTCTCGGCGGCTTGCCGAACAAGTTCGGTTCGACCCGCGGGAACCGGCCGGGCGGCAGCGCGGCTTTCGACGGGCGAGCGAAGATACTTCTTTATGATATTGACCGCCTCCTTGATGTTTATAGCTCGGCAGTCGGGTCTCACGCCCGCACGCAACATCGACGAGGCGGCGTCTCTCTGGTGCGAAGGGGTGTCCACCAATATCGTTTTGCAGCCGGCCCGCGAACCGGCTTCGACGTCGCTGCTGCTGTTGCCTATGCACCACGATTGCCCGAGGTCGATATCCATCTCGTCGGCGGCCTTGAGCAGCATTCCCGGATTCGGCTTTCGACAGTCGCTGCTCTTGCGATACTTTGGGACAACGCCGTCCGGGTGGTAGGGGCAATAATATATATTGTCGAGGTGCGCGTTCTTCTCCGCCAGCAGGACGTTAAGGCGGTCGTGAATTTCGCTGAGGACTGTCTCGGTGACAATCCCGCGCGCCACGGCGGATTGATTGGTCACGACAACCAGCTTGTAGCCGAGGGCCTTGAGTTCGATAAGCGCCTCGGCGGCGCCGTCGAGCAGCTTTACCTGCTCCGGGCTGTTGATATAGCCAGGGTCCTCGATTAAAGTGTTGTCACGATCTAAGAATATGGCTTTTTCAGGCATTTTTTTCGAAGTCCGTTTCTAATTTAACTATTTGCAAAATCTCGCTCGACCAGGTCGCAGATTATGTGATAAGCAAGCTGATGAATCTCCTGGCTCCGGGCCGTCGATTCGGCCCCGGCACAAAAGCAAATATCCGCAATTCGCTCGAGCGCACTGTCGGGTCGGCCGGTGAAGGCTATCACACAGGCCCCTTTGTCCCTCGCCACCTCGGCGGCGGCTACCACGTTTGCCGAACTGCCGCTGGTGGAGAAAGCCCACAACACGTCGCTTTTTCTGACCAGCGCCTCGGCCTGCCGGGAAAAAACTCTGTCGTAAGCGTAGTCGTTGGCGATACACGTTATCACCGAGGTGTCGGTCGAGAACGCGACAGCCGCCAGCGCCTTTCGCTCGCGGGAGAATCGGCCTACAAGCTCGCCTGCTATGTGCTGAGCATCCGCCGCCGAGCCGCCGTTGCCGCAGATATAAACCGTGCCGTCCTGCTGCAATGCTTTTGTGATTGCTTCGGCCACGGAGGCGATTGTTTCGATGCCGCGTTCGGCCAGTTCGGCGGTCATCCTCTTGTGCGTCTCGATTGTCTCAACGATCAGATGCCTTGTGCTCTCGTCCATCAGGATTATGTTTCCAACGACTCAATTTTTTCGATTGTTTCTGTCGTACTCTTGCCTGCAACAAGCGGCGCGAGAACAACCTTGCCGCCGCGGGATTCGACAAATTCACGGCCGATGACGCCTTTATCCGCCCAATCCTCACCTTTCACCAAAACATCCGGCTCAACGGAAATTATGATATTCAGCGGGTCCGGCTCATTGAAGAACGCGACATAATCGACCGCTTCCAACGCAGCCAGGACCGCGGCCCGGTCATCCTGGTTGTTAATCGGCCTCTCCGGGCCCTTGATAATCTTCACCGAGCTGTCACTATTCAACCCCACCACAACCACGTCGCCCTGGCGCCTGCAGAATTGAAGATACTCGACGTGACCCCTGTGCAGAACGTCGAAGCAGCCGTTCGTAAAGACTATGGTCTTGTTTTGCCTGCGATGCCGCTCCAGTTCGCGGACAAGCGATTCAACCGAGCGCACCTTGCGGCTTATGCCCCGGTTCTGGCCGGCTATTTCGCCGGCTATTTCCTCAACGGTCACGGTAGCCGTACCGAATTTCTCGACCTCTATCCCGCCGGCAATGTTGGCGAGCTGAACGGCGATTTCATAATCGCACCCGGCCGCCAAAGCCGTCGCTAACATTGCCAGAACCATATCGCCGGCCCCGGTGACGTCATAAACGCTGCGCGGCCTCGTCGGTACTATTCGGCCGGCGTCCCGCGTCTTGAGATATGCGCCTTCCTTATCGAGTGTGATTACGACGGCTTCGAGCTTGAGCTTCCGCAACAATTCGTCTGCCGCTTCGGCCGCCGTATCCGTATCCGTCACCTCGAATCCCACCGCGGCCGAAGACTCCGTCCGGTTGGGCGTGATTACCGTCGCGCCGAGATACTTCGAATAGTCGCTTCTCAGCGAGGGGTCAACGAGCACTTTCCGGCCCGCCCGGCTCGCCGATTGTATCATACGGCTGCAAAGCGAATCCGTCAGCAGACCCTTGTTGTAATCCTGAAGGCAGACGATGTCGACATGCGGCAGTCGCTCGCGATAAGCGGCCAGAATCTTCTCGTTCCATTCGCCGCCAAGCGGCTCCGTCGATTCCTGATCTATTCTAATCAATTGCTGGCGATGAAGATGCTGCGCAAGGCCAATCAACCTTTGTTTGCTGACGGTGGGGCGGCCGGGCACTTCGAACAAGCCGGTGATGTCGGCCCCGGCGGCGGCGAGTTTTTTCCTGAGGATTTCGCCGTTGCGGTCGTCTCCGGTAACCCCGATGCAGTAGGCCTTCGCCCCCAGAGCGGCAAGGTCGGCGGCAACGGAACCTGCCCCGCCGCAGCGGTGCTCCGTACTGGCGATTTTCAGTACCGGCACCGGCGCCTCCGGGCTGATTCTCACGGCGTCGCCGTAGGTATAGACGTCGAGCATGAAGTCGCCAACGACCAGAACCTTCGGCGAGCCGAGATTTCTAACAGTCTGCAGCAGGTTATCACTCATAACGGCACACGTGCAAGAGAGTTCCGATAACAAGAATCAGTCATCAACAGTCTTCGAGATTGTACCGGCTAACGTTTCTTCAATCAAGGCTGTTAATTTGTCCTCTCCGGCCAGGAATTCTATCTCGATTGCAAGATATGCAAGCCGCAAGTCTCTTCCCGGCGAAACGAGCGGGGCGATTTTCGTCCAGTCCTTCTGCGTGGTCAGTATCAAATCCGCCCGGAGGCGTGCGGCCTGCTCATAAATCTCGTCCAGACAACGCTGCGTGTAATGATAGTGATCATTATAAATGCCTGAGCCGACCAGTTCGCAGCCCAGATTCTCGACTGTTCTTAAGAATGCCTCCGGGTTGCCTATGCCGCAGAAGGCGAATATCTTCTTGCCCTGCAATTGCTCAAGGGCGACTTCTTCGCCATTGGCCGTTTTTGCACAGACGGGAGAATGTGTCGAGCGTGCAATCACCATACTCGGGTTGACCGCGAGCAGCTTTCTCTCAAGGTCATGCAGTTCAGACTCGCCGACCTGGTCGCATCTGGTGATAACAACGGCGCCGGCCCGCTTCAGCGACGCCACAGGTTCGCGCAGCAGCCCGGCGGGAAAGAGCCTGCCGTAGCCGAACGGCCGGGTCGCGTCGATTGCCACGATATCGAGGTCCCTGGCAAAACGCCGATGCTGAAACCCGTCGTCCATAATCAAAACTCTCGCACCGAAGTTGCCTATGGCCTGGGCCGCACCGACGACGCGGTCCGGATTGACAACCACTTTCGCTCCCGGACAGCTCTCGGCGAGAATCGCAATTTCATCCCTGAAGTCCTGTGTTTCGGTCCCTGAGTTCTGAGCCGCCTTATAGCCGCGGGTGAGTATCGCACACTCGGAACCTGAAATCCCAAATTTGGAACTTGAAATTATCCGCTTATACAGCCATACCACAAGCGGCGTCTTACCCGTCCCGCCGACCGTGATGTTGCCGACGCAGAAAACAGGCAGATTAACACAATGCGCTTTGAACAATCCCTTGGAATAGAAGAAATTGCTTAGCCGGACAACAGGCGAGTAACCTGCGGCAGCGGCTCCCAGGAGCGCCCGCAGTAGCCGCGGGACCAAATCCCGGTTTTGTCCCGAAATCAGTTTGCGATAGGTTTCCTGGTTCAACTACAAAGCAAAGATGCTACCCCGGCAATCTCTAATTCTGATAATTGTGCCAACTGTCGGTCAGGCAAGGTCGAAAGCGTCTTCTCCATAGCTTCATATTCCGCTTCAATACGCATTTTATAATTAGCCATAAAGAAGCACCCCTTCCTGAAGAATCAGTTTAACGAACTTTGACGATACAGAAAGATCGATCAAATCAACAGGTTTTGAGAGTTTGAGCATGAGATCACCATAATATCTAAAAAAATCTTCAGGCGACACTCCTTCTACGGCAATGTCGATATCATGGCTTTCTTTGACAGTATCTATGCTGGATCCGAATAGCAGAACCCGCTTAACGCGATACTTTCTGGAAATTTCCTCAATTGTCTCCTTGTCCTTTTCGCTAATCATACAAAGCCCTGTCCGCCAGTTATGCGTTTGCCTTGTCAATTTGCTGATACGCAATATCCGGCATATGCGCCGTCTCTTTCGCATGCTCAATTGTCATGCTTACAGGATTGCCTTTGGCATCAAGATCAATATATATATTCTCAGAAATCTCTCTGGTCTCTTTGACCTGATTGTCCGAAAATTCAAGCAGAGCCGTATCCGTATCGTTGAAATATTTAATCTTCATCTTTTACTGCCTCACCATAGTCCCGATCGAAGAAGGCATTGTGGACCGTTTCTCCGTCGGGCAATAAGATTACCCGTAAATATTTATCTACTTCCCGGATTCTAATCCATTTTCTTATTCGGCCATCCGACTGCACTGCGGTTTCTATGGGCGTACTAATTGCCCGTTGTATCCATTCATCAGTTATATCGGCTCTGTCCGGCCGTTTTCGTGTATACAAAAAGTATTGAGTGTATTTCATATCTCACTTACTGCATGAAACGTGCCCGGCAACAGACTACCTGCCTAATAGTCGTAGCATACCCTTAAATCCGGAAACTACAATGCGCTACAGTGTCTCTCAGGCATTGCGTCTCCAGCAGCCCGGCACCATGTTTTCATGGCGGCCGTCCCGCAGTTGTAGGATGGGCTTTAGCCCATGCTGTTCTTACTTCATCTTCTCGATAATCGCGTCGGCCATGCGGCTTGTGCCTACGGCGGTCGGGTCGTCCCGGTGCGGCTTCATGTCGTAGGTGACGCTTTTACCCTCGGCTATCACGGCGGCGACCGCATTTTCGAGCTTGTCGGCCTCGGCCATTTTGCCCATGTGCCTTAGCATCAGCACGCCGCTCAGTATCAGGGCCACCGGATTGACCTTGTCCTGGCCCTTGTATTTCGGAGCACTGCCGTGCGTCGCCTCGAAGATAGCGCCTTTTTCGCCGATATTCGCCCCCGGCGCCACGCCCAGCCCGCCGACGAGACCGGCACACAAATCGCTAAGGATATCGCCGTAGAGGTTCGGCAGCACGAGCACGTCGTACAATTCGGGCTTTTGAATCAACTGCATGCACATATTATCGACGATGCGGTCCTCGAATTCGATGTCGGGATATTTTTGGGCGACCTGCCGGCTCACTTCGAGCCAGAGCCCGTCCGTGAACTTCATAATATTGGCCTTATGGACGCTGGTGACCTTCTTGCGCCCCATCTTGCGGGCGTACTCGAATGCGAAGGCGACTATTTTCTCGGTGGCCTCGACCGAAATCGGCTTTATGGTTATGCCCGACTTCGCCCGCACCTTCTTCTCGCTGTGCTTGTTTATCCAGCTTATCAGCTCGTCCGTGTCGTCTTCGCCGCTCTTGAACTCGACGCCGGCGTAGCAATCCTCGGTGTTCTCGCGGACCACCACCAGGTCGATATCGGTGTATCTGCTTCGCACGCCTTCGTAGCTCTTGCAGGGCCTCAGACACGCATATAAATCCAGTGACTGGCGAAGATGCACGTTTATGCTCCGAAAGCCCTTGCCGACCGGAGTGGTGATAGGGGCCTTCAGTGCAATGCCGGTTTTCTTGATCGATTCTACGGTGGCGTCCGGAAGGGGGGTGCCCAGCCTTTCCATTACATCCACGCCCGCCTCGGCCATGATCCAGTTAATCCCGGCGCCGGTGGCGTCGATACATCTGCGTGTTGCTTCTGCAATTTCCGGCCCGATCCCGTCGCCGGTAACAAGTGTTACATCAGTCATTTACAGTACTCCAAAAGGTTGAAAAAGCGGATTTTAGCCGCTCGAAGCAGGCATGTCAAGCCGGGACCCGTGAAATTGTCGCAGCCAGGCCAAAAAGGCCGCTTGGCGGTCCCGGTGAGAATTGCCGAATTAACCGGCCATGTTATAATAATCTCATGCAAATTCCGGCTTAGCCGTATGGTCGAAGCCGGACTGCCAACAATGTAATCCGGATGAAGGAGCACTCCAATGCGAAGAGCACGCGATTGTTTCAGCCGGCGTCTGTATGCAGCCGCCCTGATGGTCATGGCCTGTCTGCCTGATATCTCGCCGGCGGTGGAGGTCGGAGGTGCTATGAATGCCGTGCCGTTTGGAGAACTGAAAAAGTGGGAGGCCGACGGCAGGGATTATGGCGTACTCTGGGAAGACTCGCGCGATATTTTCAAGGTCGTCGTCCGATTCGCCGACCCGCCGGCGACCGGGCGGATCGCAGTGGAGTATTGGCAGTCCACCTGGCCCGGGCAGAGAATCCCCCGCGACCAGGCATCTGGCGCGGGCAGTTCGGGATGGCTCAACATCGGCGACTGGTATCAGGGCAGGTGGCTCAAAGCCGACACAAATCTTCTGCAAATCGCAGGGGCGACCTGTACATTCACCTTCAACCCGGTCAACGCCGTGGAGTTTCCCCGCGAGGAAAATTTCCCCGCGACGTACCGGTCCGCGTTGAAGCTGCGTGTAATCGGCGAAGAGCCGCTGCCGAAGATCGAGGCATTCGAAGCCTATACCGATTCGCTCTGGGACGAGTTGGAGTTCGAGGTCGAATGGGGCGCAGCGGCCCAGAATCCCCAGCAGGCGCAGAACACACGGTTGGAAGCGTTCAACGGATACATCAAACAGATTCAGCCGCTCGGACCGCAAGGCACGCGAACGGTCAGCTCGCAGGAAAATCCGCCATCTACGGCCGGGGGAAAAACCGACGGCATCCGGGCGACCGTTCTGTACGCCGGAACCAAAGGCTGCAACTCGTTCGACGAGACGATCGTAACAGTCCGATGCGCCGACGAGACCTTTTCATTCGCCGTTCCCGATTTGATCGCTTGGGGGCATATTTTCCTTCCCGATTTCGATGTTATTGTCCGCAGGGCCGGTGACGGCACAACTTACGCCGCCGCTCGGCAGTCCTGGCGTCAAAGCCGTTCCGAGAACATATACATAAGGGTAGCAGGTGAAGAAGAGCAGACCTTCCCGCGGGCGTGGAACGACATCCCCGCCAAAGAGCCGTTCTATATCCCGCTGGGCTTCGATGGAGGCCGGCAATACTTCGGCCTCGAACCCGACGGGAGCGCTTTTTGCCGCCATAACTGGCTGAACCGCATACCCGGCAAAGACACGAAACGCTGTCTGCATGACGGCGATGCCATCCGGTATCGGCTCGGGCTCTCGGACGCCGAGCCGGTCGAGCGGGGAATTCTCGACGGCTGTCTGCCGATGGTCGTCGGGCAGTGGCAGCGCCACGGCGTTCGCTATCGCCAGACGGCCTTTGTCGTTCCGTTCGACGGCGTACCCGAAGGCGACAAGCCGATATATGCCGACGATACACTCCTGCTGATGATGCGTCTGGATATCGAGCGGGCCGCGGCCGAAGACGCAAACGCCGGACTTGATCTGGACGTCGTCACAAAAGGCCCCGAGCAGCTTGCGGTCGATGACGGCATGGTATTTGTCGCGGGGACGCAGCCGAGGCGACTGCGGATGTTAGTGACTTCACCCGATGCGGCGGGGCGGTATTCGCTCGAACCGCGCGACAACAAAATCGCTTACGCAGCAAGACTAACTACGGACGCCCCGACCCGGACGCTTTACATCGCCGTTCCATATATAACGCTCACCGAGCCGCAGGAGTGGGCGAAATTACGCGAGCAGCGCTGTGACAAGGCGTTCGAGGCGGTCCGCTCCTATTGGCGCCGGCGTATCGAGCAGGGGACCCGGATCGTCACGCCCGAGCCGATGATTAACGACTTCTACAATGCCCACGTTTCACACCTTCTGCTCAATACCGACCGCGAGGTCGGGGCGAGCGAGCGGTACGTAGCCAGGGTCGGGACATTCTCTTACGGCGCTTACAGTAACGAATCGTGCATGATGGTCAGCGACCTCGACCGCCGGGGCTATCACAAGCGGGCCGAGCAGGCCCTCGAAACATGGCTGCACTACCAGGGCTCCGTCGGCCTGCCGGGCGATTTCTCGACCACCGAAGGGCAGTTCTACGGGGCGAGGGGCTACGAAATGGGCGGATACAACCAGCACCACGGGTTCGTGCTCTGGTGCCTCGGCGAGCATTACCGGTACACGCGCGACCGCGACTGGCTCAGCAAGGCAGC
This sequence comes from Planctomycetota bacterium, assembly GCA_043820045.1. Classification (GTDB taxonomy): domain Bacteria; phylum Planctomycetota; class Phycisphaerae; order Sedimentisphaerales; family Anaerobacaceae; genus JBDREF01. Next base: position 19,617 of record JBDREF010000248.1, read on the forward strand.
ACCAAAAATCGTCAAGGGCTGCGACTGGATCATCAACGAGCGAAAACGCACCGTCGCCGCGGCGGACCGCTCGCCCATCCGCGCAATCGAGCGTGGCCTGCTGCCGGCGGGCAATCTCGAAGACATCCGGGACTGGCGAATCTGGCTGTCCACCAACGTCTATTCGTGGTGGGGCATGGACAGTGCAGCCCGGGCTCTTGCAGACGCCGGCCTGCCCGACGGCCCGCGCCTGCTCGAAGAGGCCGCCGCGTACCGCCGTGACATCGTCGCGGCCTTCACCGAGGCGATGTGCCGTTCGCCGGTCGTCAGACTGCGCGACGGAAGCTGGATTCCGCACATACCGCCGGAGGTACATCGCAGGGGCCGGACCTTCGGCTGGATTACCGAGACGCTCGAAGGGCCTATTCACATGATTCGCACCGGACTGATCGGCCCGTGGGACCGGACGGCCACGTGGATTATCCAGGACTACGAGGACAATCTCTATATCTCCGAGCAGTACGGCTACAATATCACCGGCGAGCAATTCGATAAGTACTGGTTCAGCAGAGGGGGTATCTCCCAGCAGGCGAACCTGCTGTGCAACCCGATTCCATACCTGCTGCGCGACGAGCCGAAGCACTTTCTGCGGGCCTATTTCAACGCCTTCGCTGCCAGCTACTTTCCCGATACGCGGATGATGACCGAGCACGCGCTGCCCAACATCGGCGACCACCGCGGCGACCACTACAAATCCTCCGACGAGGCGAATTCGACGTATTGGCTCAGGCTGATGTTCGTCGAGGAACGCGGCGACGAGCTGGTGCTCGGCGCGGCGATTCCGCGCTACTGGCTGGCGGACGGCAAGAGCTGCGGCATAGAGAACGCCCGCACGTATTTCGGCCCGATGTCCGTCAAGTACGAATCGAAGGTCTCACAGGGCCGCATCGAAGCAACGCTCGATCCGCCGCACCGAAACCCGCCGAAGAAGATATACGTCCGCTTCCGCCACCCCGAAGGCGAAAGAATGACCCGCTGCGAAATCAACGGCAAGCCCTGCACCACCGTCAATGTGGAAAGAGAATGGGTAGTACTGACCGACTTCGCCGCGAAACAAATGAAAATAGCAGCGTGCTACGAATGAGAAGATTCGAGAACCCGGAAGAAAGTGCCCGGCCGTAAAGCCGCAAGGCATTGGCTTAGAGCCATACGGCCCACTCAAAAGAAACTCCCCACTCGATCATGGCTGCGGAGCAGCGACGTGATCTTCTCTGCCTCTGAGACGTCAAACTGAGCAACTCTCGCCGATGGGCCTTTTACGGAAACCAGGAACAGGTTTCCGTCCGTCGGATCGTAAACCTGAGAACCGATGCGGAGCTTGTGGCCTTCGCCGGAGAATGCTATCGCCTCTGCGTCACCGGAAAGCAGAATTCTTCCCTCGTAGCGCGGCCCTCTCAAGATCACGTTGCTGACCCCACCGCCACTTATCACGCCGTCAGTGACAATTGTGAACAGTACGTCGCTGCCGCGAAGAGCTATGCAGCCGTGTCTGTCGCCAAACATGCAGCCCTTGTATGCAGGCGTACTTCCACATCCGCCCACTAAAGCGACCATCATAGCAATGAACACTCTTTTCATTTTGCCATTCCCCAAATGTAATTGTTGATTTTATCGTCTCCGCACGAGACCTCACGTCTGCTCCAGACTGTACACCAAATAACTCATCTTCCAGTATTCTGTCTGCATAGGATACGTTTCGCGTTCTATTTCACTAAACCTCCAAATACGGCCAGTTTCTTGGTCGGACGAAGGACCCGTATATACTCGCTGCGCAGGTGAAGACACAGATGTAGATACAACGTTACACTTTCTTGCACTCCCGTCAATATTCTTTGCAGATCCGGGCAGCGCGGGCGTTTTTCAGATATTTCAGAGAGCTATCCGCTCAGGTCGCCGCGGGCCAGGTGGATTAGCCATAAGATGCCGGGGGGCTGTTGGGTGGGAACCGAATCAAGGGCGGATACGGCCGGCTCGGTGAGTTCGGCGCCGAGCCGGTCTATTTCCTGCAGGCATGAGAACGTCAACATGCCCCTTCGTTGTTCCGCACCTCAAATCCAATGTTTGTGATAAGATCGTCTTCAAAATCGATCGTATAAGTCAGGTTAACGCCGCCCCGTTGATTTTCGCTAAAGATGGTTCCAGTTGCACCTGTCCCGTTCTCATCCCGGTCGTTCCGGAACCATATCCGCTTCTCGGCGAGGTCTCGTCCGGGGCGGTCAACCTGCCGAACAGCTCGAGCGCCGCCGACATCAGGCTCTTGCTCAGGCCCTGCCGGCCCAACTGTTTTTTCAGAGCCTGCTTGGCACGGAAGAACAAGACCCGGGCCATGACCCCGTTACAGTGCAAAGCCATGCCGATATCCGAGTACGACAACCGCTCATAGCAGCGCAACGACAGGATCGCACGGTGCTTTTCTCTAATCTGTTTCATGGCGACCATCACCCTTTTCGACAGTTCATCCTGAGACAATCGGCCCGCTCCCCTGTCCGGCAGGTAATCGTTCCGGCGAGAAAGAGAGTCCCAGTGTATCGATGCCTTTCTGCAGCTTGCCTTGCTATGCTGCCCTATCCTGCTCTGTGCGACCCCATAAGCCGGGGACCACGAACGCTTGCTTTTACTCAGACAGTCAAGAGATTTGAGCATCTTCGACAATCCCTATGCGATTAATCATCGGTCATGGAATATGACTCGTTTTGGTAATAGACGGCTGATGCGCGAATTCGTTACGACCGTTTTTTGAGAAAAAGGCAAGAATTTAGCAGAGATTACAGGAAAGAGCCTTTTCGGCCAATAAAAAGGCCCTGCGAGGCAATACGCAGGGCCCCGAAATTAGCAGCCGTCAGGCCGGTGGAACACCATTTTCTATCAGTCAATGCCGGTCGACCGGTTTCTTTCTCTTCCGGATCTTCCGGTAGCAGATAAAACCTGCGGGGGCAATGCCCAAACCGGCAAGGCCTGCCTTGGCTTCTGCCGGAATGAATTGAAGTATGTCGCTCAGCGTTACTTCCGTGTAGCCTTCGGGTGGGGTGGTGTCGAAGATGTCTTCATCAAGCTCGATATTATAATCCCCGAAAGTATTGACTTCGTGCAGGTTCAGTTCTTGGAACATGGACATAAAGCTCTTGCCGATGCCCATGTCGCCTTCAACCCGTACCGGCATTTGCTCTTCAATCCCGATCCAGACTTTACCTTGTACGCTCTGAATATCCATAATGGCCTTGGGCAAAATTCCTTTGAAGGACTCGGTGTCTTGAAACTCAAAGACCTCAACTTCGGCGCCGTTGATGTTGTCTCGTCCCAGCTTCCGGTAGTCGCCATCCATAAGCAGGTTGATGATACCTTTGGGAGTTCCGTTCTCCAAAAGTTGCATTTGTTTGTCCGTAGAGGTAAACGTACCATACTTCTTATAAGGAGGAAGAAGAAGAAGAGTTTGTCGCTTCGGCCGATTGAAAGTGAAACGGTAGAACAATTTATCCCCAATGTATCCTTCCTCAACTAAGCCATGTTGCTTCGAAAAATATTTCACGAGGTCGAATTCTAATTTCATCCCATCGAATTCAAACACGTTGTTGGGCTCACCCGGACGCGTACAAGTTTTTGTGCCTCGTATTACCATTGTCTCAATACCGTCGACTTTTTTCTGGACATCTGCGAGGACAACGCCGCCGATCCTGGATGTTCCAAAGGGACTGAGCAAAACAAGCGTCACTGCAACTGTGACGACCGCCGCCGCTGAATATCTTGTAACTTTGCTTTCCATGATAAATCTCCAAATAATGTGGACTTTGTTTTTGGCTTTACGGCCGGAATCCTCATAGCCATTTTGCAACAGCCGTGCTTCGTTCGGATGCTCGCGGGCCCATTTTTCGAGATCGAACTTAGCCGGCTGCCGGTGCAGATACTGTGTGAGCAGGGGGTCCAGCCACTTATTGTCCTTGTCACGCTTCATCGGATTTTCACCTTTCGAAGCCTTTCCTCATCAAATACGCACTGATTTTCTTCTTCGCCCTTCGCAGCCTCCCGTCGATGGTCTGCTCGGTAGCCCCGAGAACTGCGGCCATCTGCTCGTAGCTCATCTGGTTGTAGTACCTCAGGAAAACCACTTCACGCAGATGTTGCGGCAGTAGCCCGATGGCTTCGGCCAGCGCCGCCTTCGGTCATCGTCCGGGCAGTCGCACTCTTGCGCCGGGCAGTCCTGAAGGGGCTCTTTCTGTCGCCGGAGCTGCCGCAGCATGTCCCTGGCCGCGTTTCGGCAGATCGCGGCGACCCAGGAGCCGAAGCGTTCAGGCTTTCTCAGTTCCGCGAGTTTTCTGCACGCCTCTGTGAGCGCTTCCTGAGCCGCGTCTTCGGCCAGGTGGTGGTCCAGCAGGATGGAATCCGCTACGGCCACCAGCGAAGGGTAGTACCGCCGGCACAACTCGCCGAAGCTCGTCGGATCGGCCTGTAAAGCCCGCTGAACAAGGATTTTGTCCTCACAGTCCGCCATCTTGTCAAATATGGTTCCCAACAGAGCCGCTCTGTATTTCCACTAATATGTCTGAATTAGACGGCAAAATCGGCGCTAAATCCATCGGAAATGTTGTTCTCACAACGAAACAACGAGGCCCGCACGCGACTTGGCACGCACAAATACGGGGGTACCCCCGGACAAAAATGAAAAAAAGGAAATTTTTTCTTACTCGTTCTATCAC
>JBDREF010000249.1:0-4876 GCA_043820045.1 Planctomycetota bacterium
CGTCGAAGAAACCAAAACAATAGGCTGTTCGATCAAGTGGTCCGACAAGCGGAATTCTGTGAAGCAGGCCTTCGAGAATTGGGCCAAAGAGAATGTGGCCGTTGAGATGATAGATGCGAAGGGCGTCAGAGAGCTTGTCAAAAACGATTCAGGAAAACTACGCCTGATCAACATCTGGGCAAGTTGGAGCGGCCCGAGTGTCAGGCAGCTCGAAGAACTTGTTACTGTCAATAGGATGTACCGCCGCCGTGAATTCGAGCTTATTACCATCAGCGTCGATTCGCCGGGCAGCAGGAACAAAGTCCTTTCGTTGCTGAAAAAGCAGCAGGCATCATTCAGGAATTATCTGTTCGATTCGGACGATGAGTACGAGCTTATGGCTGCGCTGGATGAGGATATGCTTGGCGGCGTTCCGTACACAATCCTGGTTCGGCCGGGTGGAGAAGTTATCTACCGCGGCCTTGGAATTGTCGATCCGCTTGACCTTAAGAAGGCCGTCGTAGAATACCTGGGGCGCTACTACAAATAAGAGACTGTAAAAACGACAGCGAGACGTTGAGGAGAACAATCATGTTCAGAACGAGGAAGACTGCATTGTTTGTTTTGGCCGGTTTGCTGTCGGCGAGCTGCGTGGGGCAATCGCCGAGCAAAGAGAGCAAGTCGCCGTTGGATGAGCTGCCGAGCTATATCAGACACGTGACGCACTTCGGGCAGCGCGCGGACTTCTCGCACGACGGCAAGCGGATATTGTTCATCGAGAAGACTTTCGGCGATGTGTATGAAGTGGAACTGGAGACGAAAGTAATACGCCCGATGACGCACCGTTACTTCCATGAAGGTTATACGCGCGCACTGTATCTGAGTAACGGCGACATTCTGCTTTCGGGGGCGCGGCAGTTCGATGCGAGTGACCCGTGGCCGAGCCGGAGCGATAAAAATGCGGAGCTGTGGGTCTTGAAGAAGGACCTTTCCGGCCCGCCGACACCCTTGGGCGAGAAGTGCTCCGAAGGCCCGGCGGTTTCGCGCCGGCATATGCGCATTGCATGGACGCGTGGCGGAGCGTTCTACATGGCGGACGTGGTCTATGAAAACGGAGAGCACGGGCTGGCGAACAAGAGGAAAATCTTAGACAGGCAGGACTTGCCCTTCGAGACCGGGCTGGAGACGCAGAACTTCCGGCCGCCGGATGAGAAGGAGCTGATATTCAGCGCCTACGGCTACCAGGGCACGGAAGTCATGGGGCTCGATATTGAAACCGGCAAGGTGGTTAACTACTCACAGGCGCCGAATCAGTACGATGAGCCGGAGGGAATCTTCCCCGACGGCAGGCACACGCTGGTCGAGTGCGACAAGCACAATCGCAAAGGCACGCAGTATATCGACATCTACAAACTGGCCCTGGACGGCTCGGGACAGACGGCACGCCTGACGTTCTTCTCGGATTATCCCGGTTACAAGGCATCAAACCCTGTAGTAAGCGACGACGGCCGGTATATGGCGTTTCAGGTCGCCAACACGGGCGATGTGGCCGGGGTCGGAAGAGGTATCCTGGTCCTTGATCTGGAGAAGTACCAAGGCGCTAGATAGTCGCACAACGGACAGGCTATAGCGCTCTGTCGAGCACTAACAGCGGTTCTGCGAAAGACTTTTCTGGCTCGCCGTTTTTGAAAACACAGCGCACGGCCCGACGGCTTAGTCGCCCGCAAACCTGGTCACCGTAACGGTAACCTGTCCACGGTAGGACATTAGCCGTTTCTTTCCGTCTATGTATCTGCCCTTGATGATCAGGTCGACCGAACCGTAGCCGGGCAGCAGATCCCTGACTTGAGTCCTGTCGAACGCGGCCATTATCTTTGCCGGGCTGACAGTACTGGAGACGAGCTGGCGTTTTGCGGCGACCACGTAGTCAAAACCTGTGTCGGGATGCCGGAAGATCATACGCATGCCCCTGTTCAGGCCGGCATTGTCCTTCTCAATCCCGGCGGGCAATTGAACCGTTGCCAACAGGTCATTTGCAGTGCCGGTGAGTCTGAGCACGTTCGGTGTGACGCTCATACCTCCGACCAGCAGCGGATTCACGGCCGTAACAGTAACACTTGCCGCCGCCGGCAGCGTTTCATCGCTGGTGACAGTGGCTGCATTGATAATAGTAGTCTCGGTGGCTACACCTTCCTTGACCCGTACTCTCAATTTGACGTACGTCGCGGCGCCCGGCGCCAGGGACGCAACGGACCCCTCGTAGGTATTGGAGTCAGAAATATACTGTCCGATGAAATTGCTATTGTCTGATATGGCCTCCAGGAAGACAACCTGCTCCGGAAGGGCGTCAACGACGGAAACGTTGTGCAAATCGTTGTCGCTTTCGTTTACGAAGCGAATCTTGTAGGTGAAAGTATCGCCTATATCGACGTACTCGATTTCCTCGACCACTTCGTCAGGCCTGTCCTCGATGGCCTGTTTAGTCAGCTTGAGTGCGTCGGAAGGCGTTATTGCTTCAACACTTGCCGTTTGCTCTTCTGTCTGGTCGCTGTCAACGGTGACGGAGTTTGTGATGATCGTGCCCGCGGCCACGTCTTTGTTAACCCGCACAATAAGATCAACGCTGGGTCGAGCCTTGGGTCCGAGAGACGCATATCTCCGGGTGTAGGTGCGCGTATCCTTGTCGTAGCTTCCAACACCGGTGTCATCCTTGACCTCATCCCGCACAAACTCGACCTCCTTGGGCAGGGCATCCGAAATGACAACATTTGTTACGGGGTCACCATTTCTGCTGTTGTCGAAGCGGATGCGATATTTGGTTTCGGCTCCCTGGGTGACCTGTGCGCGCGCTCCGGCGGCAGCGCCATCAATACTCTTGCTCAGATTAAGCGGGCTGTAAGATACAATCGCATCAACACTTGCCATAGATGGCGAAGTTTCATTGCTGTCGACAACAGCGGAGTTCGTAAAGATTGTCCCGGCCTTGACCGTTGGATTAACTTGAACCACCAGACCCAGACAGGAAGCATCTCCCGGTGGCATGTCAACATGCGACCAGGAATAAGTGTGAGTCTTAGGATCGTATTTTCCTTCCGCTTTTCCGCCTCCGTCGGCGCTCAGGAAGCTCGCCTCTTCAGGCAGGAAGTCGTCGATCACCACATCTGTCGCGGTGAAACCACTCTCCTTATCATTATCGAAGCAGATGATGTATGTAATTACCTCATTCACATCCACCGCGGCGAGCTTGCCTTCCGGGGCGTCAAGAATGGTCTTTGTCAGGTTAAGGCCGCTTTCCGCGACTATAGTATCGAGACTTGTTGTCGTAGGTGGCGTTTCATTACTGTTTATAGTAACGAAATTAGTAATGATAGAGCCGAACTCTACGCCTCTTTTGACTCTGACCGTTAACTCCAAATTCGTAGTTGAGCCCGGCGGGTACTGACTATAAGACCATGTGTAGGTATGTGTCTTACTGTCATAGTGTCCGCCGGTCTTATCGTCGCCGGTCGGAACATATTCGACTTCGTCAGGAAGCGTGTCGACAATAGAGACACCTGTTACAAGGTTGTTGTTGCTGAGATTGTCAAAGTATATGCCGTAGGTGATGTTACGGCCTGCAGCCACGGCGTCGATTCCGCCGGGAGGTGTATCCTGTACGGCGCCTCTAATAAGGCTCTTGCGGAGGTTGAGCGGATTGTAACCGATGTCTTTGCCCGGAATGGCCAGACCGGTGGGATTTCCAATTGCGGCGATGATATCTATTTGCTCGAGTGCTGAGTTGTAAACCAGTAGGTTGTCTCCGCCCGGTTCGTTGTTTTTGCCGGTGCTCATGTATACCAGGCCTGTGTCCGGATCCACGCCAAGACCCATTACGCCGGCGTCGGGCTCTACCTGGACCTCTGCTTCCTTGCCTGTAGCCAGGTCGTATTGCGTCAGGTATTTATTGCCCGCAAATCCTGCGCCGGTATAAACGAAGCCGTTCTTGACGTCTAAAGCTATACTGATGGCGATGCGGCTCAACGTGATGGTTCTCACCAGTTTCCAGTCAGATACGCTGTAAACGGTGACGTCGTTGTTTGCGTTGGCAACATAGAGAAGATCGTCAATCTCATCCAGCGCGATGCCGAATGCTGATGCGTTTCTCAATGTGTGAGGCGATCCCTCCGCGTGAGTGAGCGACTTGGCAACTGGATCCCAGTCATATCGGTACAACCTGCTGCTGGTACGATCGACGCAGTACAGCCTTTTTGTCTTATGATTGTACACGACGCCGGCCAAATCCAGCGCATCCGGTGCTTGGACTGTGCCTGCATCCCTCAATGTCGTTGCTTCCAGCAATTGAATGCGGTCGCCGGCCTCGTAAGTAACGAATACAAATCCGGAGTCTGCGTCGATTGCCATTCCAACAGCACCAAGCATGACGTGGGGTATATTGAGCTGGGCCTGAAAGGTCAAGGTACCGTCGACTCCGATGTCGTATGCCTGTACGGGTTGGGTACTGTCTGCACTGCTGCCTTTTATATCGGCAATGACGTACAGCGATTTTGCTGTTGCGGTCTTAGTGACAGCCGATATCAGTATTGCTCCGGCCAACAGGGCCAGAACAATACTGCCGTTCAGGGCATTGTTTCGATTCTTGTCTTTCATGATCGAATTCTCGCAAAAACTTTTTGCACTTCTTCATTTGGCAGCGAACTGCCGGTTTCCGTCCAAATCCATGTCACGTCCTGGATGCCGGACGACTTAATTCTTGGTGGGGGAAAACTTGCGAGAAAAGAAAACCCTGCTCATTTTCACCACACCTCCAAATGCAACAGTCTTAAATATACACTATTTAAGTACATCTGTCAAGAAGAAATGCCGCGCGGCGATATTCCGCCGGGCTGCCGAAATCCCT
>JBDREF010000250.1:0-39671 GCA_043820045.1 Planctomycetota bacterium
GGTTCGGGAATTCTTCCCCGCACGCAAGGGCGGTCAAAAGGACGTCAACATCCTGATCATAAGCGGGCGCAACGATGCCGTCATATCTTCGATATCGCAAACGGGAATTGTTGACTGCATCATTTGTCCCGCCGAATCCGACCAGCCGATGGTGATTGGCGGCCAGAACAGAAAGCCTCTGGTCATATCTGTCGGCCAATTCGGAAGATACGTCTGCGAGTTGCAAGTGAAGAATGACGGGACCGCCGATAGGCTCAACCTCACTTTTCGTGGAATCCCCGTCGAAGAGGATCTGCCGCGGGATGCCTCGCTGGTGAGCCTCTACAAGGATTACCAGCAGATTGTAAAAGACAGGAATCTTCTGGAGAAATACCCGCGTTTCTCCCTTCCGAACGGCCTGGAATACGTCGGTTCGAAGTCGTGCAGACCCTGCCACCCAGAATACACAATCTGGCGAGATACCGGCCATGCCCAAGCCTATGCCACCCTCGAACAGGTCGGCTCGCAATTCGACCCGGAATGCGTCGTCTGCCACGTGGTCGGCATGGAATACGAAAGCGGCTTTGTATCCGAGGATCAGAGCAGCCACTTGAAGAACGTCGATTGTGAAAACTGCCACGGTCCGGCCTCAGAACACATCAGAACGCTCGGCAAAGCCAAGTTGACAGAGTCCAGGAGCACCTGTACCGACTGCCATACCCCCGAGCACAGCGGGGAATACGCCGGAAACGAGCGTGCTTTTCTCGAAAAAATCATCCATTGGACGGAACCAAATCAGCCCGGCAATGTCAAATAACAAGAGTACAAGAACATAAGTTCATCGGTGCAGGCTCCGGCAGGCCTGCGTACTTTCTGTGCTGAAATGATAAAGACATTGCGAATAACAAGTGTTGTGGCGGTGATTCTGGCGGGCATTTTCTTTGTTTTTCCCGTGCTTTACGGTGTTCGCCGTGATGAGCGTATAGGGAAAGTACTGAGTTCTCCCGGCACGGCCGAGCAGTTCAGAAGTGCCAAGGGCGATAATACAAAAGGTACGCAGAACAGGACATCGCCCCTGGTGCAGCAGGCGGAAGCCTTCGCGTCGTTTCTCAATCCTAAGCCAGCGGTGATGAAAACCTCGCCGACAGTCACGAAGGCAGGCTCTCCGCGCATACTGCCTGCTACGACGCCGAAATTCGATGTTTTCGCCACCAGCTATTGCCCGCAAAGCCCGCAACTGTCGCTGGCTTTGATCGACGAGCCGGGCCGAGGCAGACGCTGGGTCAGGAAGTCCAGTATGGTAGGCCACGTGCTTATCGAAGAGGTGAAAGACGGCCTTGTTGTCGTCAAGAGCGGCGATAAGACTTTCGAAGTGCCCCTAAAGCAAACCAAGGAAACAGACCTTCCCAAGGGGAAAACAGCTGCCGCCGCAGCAACAAGCCAGGGCCGCATCAAAGCGGCTCTGCCGACGGCCAGAAGAACCTATCCCAGCATAACCAGACCACCAAGCGGGTCTCCACAGCCGTCTGAAAGCGATGACGAAGACTCAAGAGCGGATGAACTCATAACCAGGCTCGAAGATCTGCAGAAAACAACCGCGGTGCCCGGGGGTGAGGAAAGAGCGGCACGCATAGCAGAACTGATTTCCAAGGTCAAATCCACGCGCGTGAGCACCGAAGATGCCCAAAGGCTCACCAGTCTGGGCGAAAAGCTGCAAGACACATCCAGAGATCCCAATCAGTCGCCATCTGCTCTGAAGAACGGCAAATTGATGAAGAGTTCCCCCACGACCGAGCCGCCGGAAGAAAAATAGCACCGCATCCGCTCGAAAAGTCCTGCCTGCAAGCCAAGCCCCCCGGTCGGTTTACGTGGCACACAAACAAAGAAGACAGCCGCCGCTCCGAAACATGTGCCTGCCCAACAAAGTCCAGACGCCGCCGCTGACTGCTGGAAATCGGCGATTTTTTACCTGAAAATGGGAACTTTTGGCCTTTCTCTGTGTCTGACTAAGTAGCTTGTACTCGTGAAACGTGGCCATGGACTGACGGTATGTTTTCGTAGAATCGTACAGGAACAGAACTTATGTCAACAAATCCCGGACATGGATGTCTGATGGGCACGGCAGCAGTACTATTTTTTGTTGATTTATCGGATGAAGGGGTGTTGTATGAGAAAAAAGTGGCGTTTTCTTTGCGGGGGATATAGCGAGGTTTTTGCCTTGGCACTGACATTTGTTTTGGCCGGTGGTAGTTTTCTTGCTTCGGAGCGGGCCTGTGCCTCTGATGCGAGCACGTATGAGGTCTTTACCCTGCAGCATATCTCCGCAGAGCAGGGCAAGAAGTACCTTGCCGAGGTCGTTACGGGCAAGGTCACAAGTCCTTTCGGCCCGTCTGCGCTGCTGGTGACTGCCAACCCGCGTGAGCTGACCAAGGCAAAGGCCATCCTCGAGCTTGTCGACAGCCAGGAAAAATACGCCATAAAGGCGATTCTTCCCGCTTCTGCGGTCAGGAATATGCCCTCAAACGACCAGATCGCGGCGAAACTGAGCCCAAGCCTGACCAGAGGTATATCAATCGGCAGCTTCTCGGCCCCCCCGGCAAAACAGGCAGGCACTAAAGCAATCATAGATATTCACAATGCTTCCGTTGTGGCTATCGCGCCGGTTGGCTTGTTGGACAAAATTGCCTCTGTTGTAGCCCAATTCCAGGAACTGAGTAAAGCTGAGGTCCGGGACGAACCCATAACACGCACAACGCCGCCAGCCTCAGCCGGACAGAAGACCGCTGAACGCACCGAGCCAAGTGAGGCAAAATTCCTCTTCGCAGCAAACGGCGAAATGGAAACCGAGCCGAATGTTGTCGCAACGGCGCCGGAGCAGGTTCCGGACGCCCCCGCTTCCGGGCAAGACTATGAACTCCCCCCAATGCCCAATGGAGAGGAGATTGTCAATCTGGCGCTGGCCGACTTGGAGAAGCTCACAATAATTGAATTCCTCGGCCTGGTCGGTCCATACCTGCAGCTCGACTTTATGTACGACGCGAGGCTGCTGGTCGGAGAAGTGACTATCAATCCCAACGGCAAGTGGCGAGGGCCCGTTAAAGTCAAGGATTTGTATCCGCTGCTCGAATCCGTGCTGCAGTTCAACGGCTTCGTGATGACGCGCGGCAAGGGCAATCTCGTGAGCATAGTGCCCGAGGCGGACGCCTTCAACATCGACCCGGCGCTGCTCGACAACGACAAGGTCAAAATCGAGCGAGGAGACGGGGTAGTAACGCGGATTTTCAAACTGGAGCACATAGACGCCGCCAGTGCGCAGAATCTTTTGACCGGCATGAGGCTCACAACCAACATTACCCCGATTTCGGAGACCAAGACGCTCATTATCACCGGTTACGCGTACCGCATGCCGCGCATACAGACACTATTGGACATCATTGACAAGCCCGGAAAGCCAAAGAAGTTCCGGTTCCGACAGTTGCAGTACACAATGGCCCAGACGCTTGCCCCCAAGCTCCAGACCCTTGCCGAGCAATTGGGCACCGTATCCATAACTGTCACTGAGACGTCAACGACAGCGACACAATCTACTACCACCAGTGCCAAGAGACCGAACGAAACGGAAGCCCAATACCAGGCGAGACTTCGCGCCGAAGCGGCCGCCAGGGCGAGGCAGCGGGCAACCGCGGCAAGAACACCCACAACAACCCAGCAGCCGGAACCGGGCACCCAGACGGTCTACCTTGACGCCGACGATAGAACAAACCGCATTCTGATGATAGGACTCGCCGAACAACTGGATGAGGTCGAGGAGCTTATAGATACTCTCGACGTCGCCCAGCAGGACCTGCGGACTCTGGAACTGTACAAGATCGAGCACGTTGACGCCGAGGACGTACGCAAGAAACTGGGAGAACTCGGCATAATCAGTGAGAGACTCACGACGCCTTATCCATCGAGAATCACTGATGGAACCAAGCCTGCACCAGGCACCACCACGACGGCCAGACCCACGACAGCCGCCAGCAGAGCCATGAGGGGCGACGAAATGTCTGAGGTTCCTCTTGAAGAACCACAGGTGGTCGTAATCGAGCCCACGAATTCACTACTGGTGAATGCGACCACCGAGCAGCACTCGCAGATAGTGAAGATTCTAAGGTATGCGGATGCTGAAACAGACAAACAGGAGATTCCTTATAGAGTCTATCCGCTTGAAAACCAGTCGCCGGAGCATTTGGTATCGGTTCTGGAGCCGCTAATTCAAGAGAGCGTCCTGGACAAAGAAGGCAAGGTTGAAAGCGTCAGACAAAAGCAGGAAGATCAAATAACGATAGTTCCGGATCCTAACACTTTTTCGTTGGTCGTCTATGCCAGCAAGAAGAATCAGGAATGGATTGCTACCCTCGTCGAACAATTGGACCAGCGAAGGCCCCAGGTTCTGATCGACGTGACACTCGTGCAGATATCGAAGACCGATGCCTTTAACTATGACCTGAATCTTATCTCCAGCTTCCCGGACCTGACGAACACATCGGGTCTGACCAGCGCTATTATGCCGGGCGCGCAGGGAGGCAACCTGGTTTCGGGGCTAATCGACAGTGGCCGAGACCGCTTTATTGATTTGCAGTCCAACGGTGGCAACGGGACCGGTTTCTACGGCGACAAGCACATCAATGCCCTGTTAACCATGATGCAGCAGAAAGACTACGGCAGGGTTCTGGCCAAGCCGAAAATCCTTGTCAACGACAATGAGGCCGGGACGATCAGCACAATTGACGAGACCTATGTTACGAAAACATCCTCGATCCCGGTCAGTTCAGGGGGAGCTGGGCAAAACACAACCCTTATCCAGACGGCCGTCGATTATGTGAGTTATCCAGCGGGTATTACGCTGGAGATCGTCCCCCATATCAGCCGGGGTAATTTTCTTCGCCTTGACATTACTTTACTCCGATCGGATTTCGGAACCATCACCGGAGAGAAACCGCCGGATACCACAACGAGCAACATTAAAACGACCGTGACGGTTCCCGACCAAAGCACGATCATTTTAGGCGGTTTGTTAAAGCTGAACCAGAGTAAGGGCGGAACAAAAATTCCGATTCTCGGCGATATTCCCCTGGTTGGCGGATTGTTCAGAAGCGCCAGCAACAGCGACATCCAGCGGAACCTGTACGTGTTCGTCAAGGCCGAGATCATCAGGCCCGAAGGTATGGGCCTCGCTCAAGGAGGCATGCAGCGTATCTCGGAGCGAAACAGAAACGCTTTTGAGGAATACGAGACGGAGTTTCAGGAGTACAACGACTGGCCGGGCATTAAGCCGAAGGAAATGAACCCATTGAAAGTGCTCGAAACACAATAGCAACCAATGAAAGAGCTACTGATACAAACTGCAAAACGCACCGGCCTTGTCGACGCCGAGCAATTGGCCAGGTTCCTGGAGGAAAACGCCGGATCCGGGCGTATCGATGAAGCTCTGCTCAGTTGCCCCTACTTCACCGAAGAGGTGGTTTTGAAGCTGTTCGCCGAAGCCCTGGGCTGGGAGTATATGCCGGAGATATCCGCAAAGGCGGTACCTCCGGAATTCGTAGAATCCGTGCCTGCGATGTACGCTCAACACCATTTTCTTATCGGTATAAGGCCGGAAGCCGACAACGGCGAGCTTACGGTGGTATTGTCCAAACCCCTGGATGCCAATGCCCTGGACAACGTATCGAAGATGACCGGTTTGCCGGTCAGGGCGGCAGTATCAACCCGTGCCGCCGTCACATCGGTAATAGATGTCGCCTACGAACAGAGGACTACGGTAATCGAGGAGGTGGTAGAGGAGCTTGACTCCCAGAATCTCGACCAGCTCGTTGACGAGGTCTCGACTTCAGATGACCTGCTTGACGTGGTGAACCGGCCGCCGGTTATCAGGCTGGTCAACGATATCCTCTTTCGTGCTTTGCAATTGCGGGCCAGCGACATTCACGTCCATCCATACGAGGCAAAAATCCAGGTTCGATACCGCATTGACGGTATTTTGTATGATGCTCTGAGCCTGAACAAGAATGTTCTGCCGTTGATCATTTCTCGAATCAAAGTCATGGCCGGCATGGACATAGCCGAGCGTCGGCTTCCACAGGACGGCAGGTGCAGCGTCCGGCTCGGCCAGCGCGAAGTCGATTTGCGAATCAGCACCGTGCCTACAAGCTACGGGGAACGCAGCGTCCTGCGACTTTTGGACAAGAGTACCGGGTTGTTCGGGCTGAACGAACTGGGATTGGGACAGGACGATTTGAAGAAATTCGATTCTTTGCTCACCCGGTCGCACGGCGTGATTTTCGTCACGGGCCCGACGGGCAGCGGAAAAAGCACGACACTTTACGCCTGCCTCAACAGAATCAATTCGGCGGAGAAAAACGTAATAACTATAGAAGACCCAATCGAATATCAGCTCGAAGGTATCAGCCAGATTCAGGTCGCCAGCAAGAAAGGAATGAATTTTGCCACGTCGCTTCGCCACGTGCTGCGTCAGGACCCTGACGTAATAATGGTTGGCGAGGTTCGAGACATTGAGACCGCCCGTATGGCCATACAATCGTCGCTGACGGGCCATTTGGTTTTCAGCACTCTTCACACGAACGATTCGGCCGGGGCGGTGAGCAGGCTTTTGGACCTCGGCGTCGAGCCTTACCTTGTAAGCTCATCTTTGATTGCCATAATAGCCCAGCGCCTGGTGCGAAAAGTATGCCCCGACTGCAGAGAGCCCGCCAAGCCTTCGACTCACGAGCTGAGGGAACTCGGCGTGGGAGAAGCGGCTGATGACAGCGGAACATTTTTCGCAGGCGCAGGCTGTGAGAGATGTTTCCATACCGGTTATCGTGGCCGAACCGGCATTTATGAACTGATGCTGGTCAACGAAGAGACCCAGAACCTGATATACAAACGCGAAAGCGCCGGTACAATAAAGAGGGTGGCCCTTGACGCAGGCCTTCAGACCCTGCGAATGGACGGTGCCAGAAAGGCCATCGCCGGGATAACAACCGTTTCGGAAGTGTTGAGAGTGACGCAGGCGGATATAATGTAGATGAGTATCTCGTGAAACGTGAATCGTGCCCCAGACGAACGGCGAGATACGAGATGCGAAATACGAGATACGCAGAATGCCAAGATACCACTATACAGCGATAGCGGCAAACGGGAAGAAAGTCAAAGGGGCGGTCACCGCTGAGAGTCCTTACGCCGCACGAAGACAGCTCAGGGTGCGAAGCATTCACCCTTCCTCGATTACAGAGGTCGGCTCCAGGGATGAAAGCAAAGCCTCGCTGTTTTCAATCCTCGGCAGAAGAAGCAAGACCCAGCTAATCGACTTCACCAAGCAAATGGCCACGCTGCTGAGTTCCGGAATCAAGCTGACCGAGGCTCTCTCGGTTCTCACGCTGCAGGTTTCCGACGCGCGATTTCGAAACGCCATCGTTGACATTCGCGATCGTGTTGTAACCGGCGAGTCATTCAGCGACGCATTGAAAGATTACAGCGATTATTTCGACGTCATATATGTCAGCATGATTCGCGTCGGCGAGGTTACCGGCATATTAGGGCAGAGCTTCTCGACAATCGCCAACTTTATGGAAAAACGCCAGCGGGTAGAAGCGAAGGTAATGACGGCCATGATATATCCTATCGTCCTGATTATCTTCTGTATCGGGGCGATTCTGATTTTGACGACAAAGGTTATTCCAAAGATAGCCGAGCAGATATCCAGAACGGGCCACGAGCTGCCCTGGATTACCAGGCGGCTGATGGACATAAGCTATGTGATGACGAGCTGGTGGTTGCTTGTGGTAATTGCGGCAATTGTCGGGTTTGTATGGGCACTCAAGCGGTTCCTAAGAACCAGCCGGGGCGCATATCTGCGCGACAAATCCATTCTTTCCCTGCCGTTGTTCGGCCCTCTCATCAAGCAGCGGGTCGTCGCCCGGTTCGCATCCACCCTCTCGACGCTTTTGGGCTCGGGACTTGCCATGGCGGAATCTCTTCGGGTCGTCGCCGAGGTTACCGGAAACACTATCATGAGAAGGGCCGTCCAGCAGGCACGCGAGAGAATCCTTGCCGGCGCCGATATCGCCACCCCGCTGAGGGACAGCGGCGTCATTGGCCCCGCAATCGCCCATATGGTCGCGGTCGGCGAAAAGAGCGGCGAGCTTGAAAAGATGCTCAAGAGCATCAGCGACAACCTGGAGGCTTCGACGGACATTGTTATCGAAAGATTAAGTGCAGCCGTCGAGCCCCTTATAATAATCTTCATGGCTGGAATAATTGGTGTAATTGCCTATGCAACGATATTGCCGATTCTGGAAGTTTCGGCCGGTAACTTTTAGCAGACTCCCTGGGAGGTCAAAAATGACAAAGAGAAACAGTAAAAGACGTATCAGTCGCGGTTTTACAATGGTCGAGCTTATGGCTATGCTTATTATCATCGGCCTGCTCGCCGCCATGGTGGTCACGAAGGTGGCAACCAAGATAGACCAGGCCCGAATCACAACCACAAAGGCCAATTTGAAGATGCTTCACTCTGCGGTCAATCAGTTCAAGATGGATACGGGCCGATTTCCGAGCAGCGACCTCGGACTGCTCGAACTAATCGAACAGCCGGCGGATGTCATAGATTATCCGCCCGGGGGGTACCTGGAGACTACAGACGTACCCCCGGACGGCTGGGGCCACGCATTTGTTTACGAGGATTATCCGGAAAGCGGCAAGCAATTTGCAATCAGAAGTTTCGGCCCCGATGGAGAAGAGGGCACCGAGGACGATCTGCTTAGCACAGATGCATATTGATGCGAACACGTATGAATGGCCGGAAGGTGGAAAATGCGCAAACGCGATTATGCACTGAGACATCTGCGTATCGGCGGTTTTACAATGGCCGAGTTGCTGGTCGTTCTCGTAGTTGTTTCACTGTTCGTGCTCATGGCCCAGATACGGCTCTTTGGGCTGCTGAGAAAGAACACTTTCAAGGCGCAGGTCCAGGAGTTCGTGGCAACAATGCAAATGGCGGTCAGCGCGGCGGCCGAGACCGGCAGAAGATATGAAGTGACCATTGATTTAGACGAACAGAGCTATACGCTCCGCGAGTACACTGTGCCCGAACTGCAGGCGGACGAGCCCGAAGAAGAAATTATTATACAAAACAATTTTGCCGAGAATTGCCGGGTCGTTCACGTATTGTTTGACGATCTGACCGAAACCGACGAGCAGTACAGGGTGGCCAATTTTCGTGTAGGCCGCACAGGGTGGCAAAGCGGCGGAAAGATTGTGCTTCTCGATATAAGGGACGGAGAAAGCGGAGAATGGCAGCCCTATTCGGTCGTGGTCGGCCGGCTCAGCAGAATCGTCAGATTGGAAAAAGGCGACGTCCAGCTTTTGAGACCGAAGACGAGAAATGAACTTCCATTTTAGACAAACTACAGATCGAGAACGACAGACAGTGGACGCCAAAAGAGGACCGAATACTGCACGCAAGAGTTGGCATCGGCAGCCTGCTTTTAGCCTTGTAGAGGTACTGACGGCCCTGGCGATTCTTGCACTCGCGAGTTCAAGCGTACTGGTTGTCATAGACCGTTGCGTGGCCTCGGCCATGAATTCGACGCAGCGGATGCGGGCCTTTGAGGTCGCACGAGAGAATATGGAGAAGCTTCTGGCGTCCGCCTCCGTGCAGGAGGGCGTCGATTACGGCGAAAGCGAAAAGTACCCCGAAATTGCGTGGGAGACTGTTATTGAGACCTTTTACGAGCCTATAACGTCGAGGATGTGGATCAGAGGCGTCTGCTCGGCCAAATACAATGACATGGAAGGCCAGGAGCAAACCGTCGAATTAACGCACTGGCTGACCGATTTGAGCAAGGAACAGTTGCTCAAGATCATGGAACGCGACAAGGAAGAAGGTGCAGAGGATCTGACCGGCCAGCTCTTCGAGAGCATGGAGGAAGCTGCGGAGTATGCCGGGGTCGATGTCGAAACCATTCAGAAATGGCTTGAGAACGGAATGCTCACAACCCAAGACGGTTCGTTCATCAAAGACAATCTCGACCTGTATATGCGAACTAACGGCGAACCGAGCGCAGAGGAAAAGAACAGCCAGATAAAATCTGAATCCGAGCTGAGAAACAAAGGTAGCAAAACCGGCGAGGGTGCGGGAGCCGGCCAGACGGGACGGCAGGATGAAATAGACCCTAAGACGGGCCTGACGTATGGAGAACTCGAACAAATGGATTTCTCCGAGATTTGGGACTTAATGCAAAGCCGGCGACGGTAGGAGTTTTGATTCCGATGAAGGTGGTCAGCACATACGGCAACGTAAAAGAAGTCTCGGGCATGCCCAGAGCGTGCGCCGGCTTCTCGCTGGCGGAGTTGCTTGCGGCCATGACTATAGGGGCCATGATTATGGTTTCGATACTCGGCATTTACACACGCGCCGAGCGTTCGGCCGCCGCGGTCATGCTCAGGCTTGACAATCCGCGGCTTGCACAGGAGATACTCCAGCGCATTGCCGAAGACCTTGACAGCGTAATCTCCTCCGACTCAGACGCCAAAATCACTATTGAGAACAAATTCGATAGCCTTCTGCCGGCCGCCAGGCTGACAATTACCAGAACCGTCAGCGACAGCAGATTGAGAGAGCAGAAATTCGAAGAAATCATCTGGCAGAGCAGCTATGACTTCGAAGGCTTCGGCGACGGCCTTGTGTTATACAGAAGTTACGGCGGTATCAACATGGAGGACAAAGTGCTTGATAAGGACAAAGACGACGCCGAAAGAGAGCTGTTAGTGCCCATTTGCGGCGGCGTTACGTTCTTCAGGATAGAAGCGCTCACCGGGAAGACGCCTGCGGAAAAATGGGGCGGTTCGCCGCCTCCCGGCATTGCGGTAACAATCTCATTCGCGGAGCCTTTCAAGAGGGTGGACGGCACTTTCGACGTATTGGAGGAGGACAAAATCACCCGAACAATAGCGATCGACAGAACAAGAAAAATCAAGTTCGCTATCGAAGAAAGCGGGACTGCCGAGAGCCAGGAAAAAACGACGGACGCAAACTCGCCCGACGGCGACAACGCACCTTCACCAGATCCGAAGAAGCCAGAAAAAGCAAAATGATGAAGAATGTTCTTAACAACTTGAACAATTCCCAAAAGCAACACGGCATAGTGTTGCTGGTGACATTGGTGCTGTTGGTCGTACTCTCCACGCTCGGCTATACTCTCACCAGTCGCGTAGCGGCCCAGCGCCACAGAAATCAGTACCTCATAGACTACAGCAATGCGCGCTACGGCTGTGACTCCGCGGTCAAATATGCTCTTGCAACACTCGAAGAACTCGACCCGCAACTGATCAGCCGTCCGAACGAGCCGGATTTCTCCGACCTGTTCGCCCTCGATGCGATCGGACTTCAGGAGCTTCTGGCGGAGTGGGAAATAGGACTTCAGAACGATGTATTCAAGGGCGACAAGATTCCTGCCGATGCAACTGATGGCAATGATGTTGATGGCATCGGTCGTGACAAAGACGGGAATAAGGGTTTCGACGGCTCTTCTTCCTTTGAGATTCGCGGCCCGTATGGTCCGGCCTGGCCGCTTGTAACCCAACCCTCCGAATTCGAGATAGGCTCGGCGAAAGTGCAAATTGAAATTGAAGATGAAAATGCCAAATACCCTCTGGGTTGGGCACTGCTTGACGATAGAGCACAGGAACGAGAAATCCAGGCGGGCTTCGTGACTTTTTGCGAGTTGGCCGGACTCAAGGCCGGGCAAATAGATGCATTAGGAGAACAGTTGGCGAAAATTGCCGAAATTAAGCCTTTCAAAATAGATTTTAAGCCGATAACAAAGAGTGTGAAGGCGCCGGTAACGACAGCCAATTCGACCAGCCGTACCGCAAGGACATCGCGGACACAGCGGACGTTCACAAAGACCATACCTGTTTCGCAACAGGTTGCCGAGCAGACGTCACACTTTGCGAAACTCTTTCACAGTTCTCTGATTGACGCCGAGATGCTGGCCAGGCCGACTATAGTGACTGAAAACAGAAAGGAATCGCCTCTTAAGTACATTGGCATGTGGGGCTCCCAGAAGGTCAATATTAACACAGCTCCCCGGCACGTGCTGGAAGCGGCTTTTATTTTCGGCGGCAACGAAGTCGATATCGCCGAAGAGATAATCCAGCTTAGACGAGAGAACGCCTTTGCCGAAGTGGCCGACCTGAAAGACGCGTTGTCTCGTTATTCCGACTCAATCACCAAATGCGAAAAATATATCACCACTAAAAGCAGGTTCTTCACAATTAAGATAACCGCGGCAAGCGGAGTAGCACGGGCATCATCCATTATAGCAATAACAAAAGACGGCGAGACGGTCACTCGCATTGCGATAATCAACGGCTGAACAGGTAAAATAATTTAGGGGTTTTCTAATAGTGAAATCGCAAAACTACTTGGGAATTTACATAAGCAGGGACACGGCAACGGTAGTCTGCATCGATTCGCAGGGAAAGGACGGAAACGTTGCGGGATGTTTCACCGTTGCCGTCGAAGAATCGGAGCAGGCCAGCATGCAGACGCTCGCAGGCCTCATCGTCCGAGGCTGCGACGAGAGACAATTGAAATTCTCGGAAGTTGCAGTCGCTCTGGATTGTGCAATGTTCATGCAGCACAGCGTCCACAGCCAATTCAGCGACCCGAAACAAATAGCTTCGACCGTAAAGTTCGATACTGAAGAAACCCTCGCCACCGACATAGCCGATGTCGCGCTGGCTTTCGAAATCGTATCGGCCGACGAAGCCGGCTCGGAGCTGAACGTCTTTACTTCGCAGCGAAAAGTATTGTCCGACGTTCTCACCGCCCTGCAGGAATACAACCTCGACCCGGTGACTATAGAGCCCGATGTCAGTTGCCTGTCACGATTCATCCGCCGGAAAGTAAAAGCCGCCGAGCCTCCAGAGCCGGAGGCCCTGTTTGCGATACTTTCTCGAAGAACCGGCTACCTGATTGTACCGGCTCGGCCATCCGGCGAGGAAGCACACTCTGCGGCAACCGTTCGGACATTCCTGGTCGGACCCACTCAGGACAGGAGCAGCCTGCTCACCAGAGAAGTGTTGGTAACCACCGCATTACTCAAAGGCGTCAATACGGCACATTCCCTGAAAGTTTTCGACTCAGCCGGCAAGGTGGACTTCCAACAGCTCGGCGAAAAGCTGGGCATCGAGACCGCCGAACTTGATTGGCACGAGGCTGCGGGTACACCACCGCAGAAGCTGGCCGATTGTGCCAACGCGGTTGATTTCGCAATCGCCTGCGGAGCGGCTCTGACTCACTCGCAGAAGGGGCACTGTGTAAATTTCCGAGACGACTTCAGCCCATTCCAAGGCAAGAAGGTGAGGCTCCAGCAAGCGTTGAAATTCGCGGCGATATCCGTGACCGTTCTCTTGGCCGCCGTCGGGCTGTATTTTCATACACAACTGTACAGCGCCAATAAGGATAAGAATAACCTGCGCGCCAGATTCGCAAGAGATTACTCGGCGGTAATGCTGGACAAATTGGGCGATAACGTCGAAATGAGAAACGCAGTCAGGCACATTGGCGATATGTTGAGAAAGCTCGAGAAGGAAAAGCAGGGACTGATCGCAGATGAAAAATCCATATCGTCAAAACTGACACTTGTCCTGGCAGCGTTCAACAAATGTGCGTCAAAAACAGGACTGAACGTAAAGTCGATCACCATCACCAACAACGATATTATCATAACAGGCGACACACCCAGTCGGCAAAACACGACAACTTTCTTTGAAGAACTCAGGAGCAGCGGATTGGAGATTCTGAGACCCAATTTTGAGCTAAAAGGTGCACGGGACAATTTCAACATCATCGTCGCACCGAGCAAGTAATTGAGGATAAGTCCAATGAGAGACATATACAAGAACCCGATTCTTTATTACATAGCCGTTCCTTTACTGGTTGGTTTGTGGCCGTTGTTAGTATGGGCGATATACCTACCGGCTGCACAGAAGGACATTGACGAGCACCTGAACGAGTACAACAAGGCCCAGGACGTCCTGTTGAAGATTCTGGCTCTCGACCCCGGTCGACTGGATTTTGCCGATCCGAATGAAAACGCCGTCGAGTTTACTTATGACCGTGCCGTCGAACAAGTGACCGGTCTATGCGATATAGCACCAAGCAAGTACAAACTCAATTCCGGAATGACCATAACTGCCAATAGCCAGAAGAGCCAGAGCGCCAATGTGCGTCTGCAGCAGATCGATATTGTCAGATTCGCCAAGTTTCTTTCCATGATTCAGCTTCGTTGGCCAAACCTCCAGTGTAACCGCGTCAAATTCACCAGAAAGGAAGGCCTGCCTAACCTGGATGTCTGGGATATTGAGATAGAGCTAAAATATTACTACTGAGCTAAAAACACTTCTCCGACATATAGCCGGACTGCGGAAACAGCCAAATCCGGCACATCCTCACTGTTTTGGTATTGTGTGAATGTGGCAAGTATCACTATATGTAGTATACTGCCCATTCCGCCAGGCTGATTGCTACTGCCAGCCCCGGTGTTAACATCTATATCCAGAAAAGGGGGCTTTCGCAGTCCTGATAGCCTGTATTTTCGCCTGAACTGGCTCAATTCAATGCCCCTGTGAGAGCCAAGTAAGTATCGAACTTTTCTAAAGTTTTCGATGCATTGTTGTCGATAGCAATGTTAGCAGGTCGTTTTGGGCCTCAAAAGGGATTTAGAGGACATACAATATATAGTGGTTATTGGTTTTGAAGCGGAAAAAATGGATATTTTCTGCATCGAAGCTCTTCGGATAAGGTAAGTCTGAATGCCAAATTTCGATCACAACAGTCGCTTTGACAGCGGGAACCGCCCAACGAATCCTCTGGAAGACAGCTTTGCCCAGGATGAAGATTTTCTGATGGAGCAGATTCTGGAGAATATGAACACCACACCCCTCGGGAAGGTGCTGAAAAAGATCGCTTCGCTGCCGGAGATCCGCAAGGAAAAGGTTCTTGAAGTCCGCCGGCAGTTGACGCAAGGCAAGTACGATCTCAACGGAGGCCTCGATGTCGCCGTGGACAAAGTCATCGAGCACCTTATGACGTAGGAGGGGGATATCTCTCCGGACTATTTTGTGTCAGACCCCGCGGATACCTGAAGGATAAGTCTATTTCGTTTGGCATTTCTCCTCGGGCAGTTTTACGCCCCGCCGTCTTTGCCTGCGGCATCCGCATTTTGCCGCGGGCAACCACATGGGACGGATGTCACTATGAGACTACTTCAGGGACATCATCATCCGGCTCATCCATTTCGGTCGGTTTGTACCCGGGCAGCTTCGACTTCTCAACCTCATCCTTGAATCCCAATATGACCCTCTCCTGAATTCTCTTTCTGCATTCGGTATTAATCGGATGGGCAATATCGGCATGCAGCTTCATTCTGCCCTTAAAGTCCTTTTTAGCCCGGTTTTCATACAGACCTGTCCCGCAATTATTGCAGAACCTGGCCCTAAGATGGTTTTTGCCTCCGCATTTTTCGCAATGGTCACTCATTTTCCTCGAGGGCATAGCAACGAAGAATCCATTCGCACCTTCAATGACTTTGATGTCACGAACAACAAACTCGTTATCCATCGTTATCGAGCAGAAAGCTTTTAACCTGTCATCTTTGTTGTTCACCAGTTTGACTCTTACCTCGCTGATTTCCATTTTCATTGCCTCGCTTAAAAGTCTACCATCTATTGTTACTCACGATAATGCTCCTGAATCCGCTCATTTCGTCAATTTGGCGTTTGTACAGTCTCGCTATTTCCTCATCCTTCCCCTCGACGATACAGAACATTGCTGAACCGCTACCGCTCAAGCAACAGGGGCCAATAGCCAGCGATTCAATTCTCTTTTTCAGGTCGGCAAGCTTTTTCACTAAGTCGAAGCAACTTTCTTCCAGCATATTTGCACACATTTTTGCTACTAAATCAATCCTCTTTTCCTTGATATATCCATTTATCCTGAAACATAGCCTATCGTACAAGGATGTGTCGTGCTTATAATTACCGTAAACCTTTTGTGTGGATACACTTATATCAGGAAGCACCAGGATGGCCAAAAAGTCAAAATTTTCGTCTATTTTTCCCACCTTTTCGCCTTTTCCTGTACACAGCGCAAGCGGGCCACCCAGGAAGAAGGCCACATCGCTGCCCAACTCTGCCGCCATGCTCACCAGGGTCTTCCCATTGATGCCCAACTGCAGGTACTGATTCAGACCCATGAGAGTCGCCGCAGCGTCGCTGCTCGCCGAGCCAAGCCCTGTTCCGGCAGGAATATTCTTGGTCAGCGTGATTCTGAGGTCGGCAGCCGAACCGCATCTGTCCAGCAGGAGCCTTGCCGCCCTGTAAACAAGATTGCTCTCTCCCGTCGGCGCCCATTCAGGCCCCTCACAGACAAACTCGACACCTCGCTGCCGACCCTGCTCGACCAGGATCTCGTCGTACCAGTTTATCTTGGCCATTACGGTCTCTATTTCGTGGAAACCGTCGGGGCGCTTGCCCGCTATGAGTAGAGAAAGGTTGATTTTGGCCGGCGCCATCACCAGCAATCCGTTTTCAACAGGAGTAATCTGTTCTCTGTCAACCATGCTTTGGTGCCATTCTTCAGATCACTTTTGTCATGAGGCCGGTACTGTGTTTCCTCGCCCTCTGACTTCGCCCTTTCACCGTGTTTCTCTCCCAGAACACGCCGTCGCTGTAACCCTGAATTCTCGTGTCGGATTCGGCCAGATGCAGGCGCTTGGCGGCAAGCAGGCAGTATTGCCTGTCGATCTCAACCCCAAGGAATCTGCGATTAAGCTTCCTGGCGGCTACCACACTGCTGCCGACACCCATAAAGGGATCGAAAACAAAATCACCCGGATGGGTACCCGCAAGAATCAGCTTGGCCAATAACTTCTCGGGCTTCTGCGTCGGATGGTCCGTGTTTTCGGGCATTGACCAGAAAGGAACCGTGATATCATTCCACAAATTGGACGGATGTGTCAGGCGAAACTGGCCTTCTGATGTATCCTCCCAGTCTCTTGGTGCACCATCGACGTCCGTATAGGGCGCCAGGACCCGGCGTTTGAGCTTTACGTCATCCACATTGAATACGTAATCGTCGGAAACAGTCGCAAACCAGATATCCTCGGAAGCGTTCTTCCAGTTTCTTCTTGCCCCCCTGCCCTTTTCCCTCTCCCATGTGATTCGGTTCCTTACCTTCAGGAACTTGTCCAGAACAAGCTGGACTGCCGTTGACGAAGACCATTCGGAGCAGACATAGACCGAGGCCGTATTCTTGAGCGCCGGCAGCAATCTGCCCACCAGACTCTCAAACCATTCGGCGTATTCTGCAGTGCTCCTCTTCCTGAAGGAAGTAGAGGTGAAGCTCTTGGTGAGATTATAGGGAGGATCCAATATCAGCAGGTCAACGAAGCCCTCCGGCAGCAAATCAACGACTTCAAAAAAGTCCTGATTGACTATTTTATCCCCAATGTCATCCGCACATACAGGTTGGGAAATGCCAAACAGGTCGTTGCCGTAGCGTTCCGTTTCTGCCCGGCTGAGCGTCAATGTTCGATTTCTATTTGCTCGAGCCCCGTTCACGCGACTGCCCCCGTGGATGCCTGCAATTTTGCTATGCCGATTCTTTCTTTGCTTCCTGTTTCGCTGCAAACAAATCAGTCTTGCCTTCGACCATATCGCGGGTAATCACATACTTCGCCGGCTTGGCCTCTTCCGGCAACCGGTACATCAAGTCAATCATCAGCTCCTCCGCGATGGAACGCAACGCCCTGGCCCCGGTGTCACGCTTGAGAGCCTTCTGTGCCAGCGCATGCAGGCCGCCTTCGGTGAATTCAAGCTCAGCCTCTTCCATCTCAAAGAATCTTTGATACTGCTTGCAGAGGGCGTTCTTGGGTTTTGTCAGGATGTCCATGAGCGCCTCTTCGTCGAGTGCCGTTAGTGTCGTTATGACAGGAAGCCTGCCGACCATCTCCGGAATCATGCCGTATTCGATGATGTCTTCGGGTATGACCTGTGCCAGAATATCGCCATATTCGGCTTTTTCATCGGTCTTGCCTCCCAGTTCCGAATTAAAGCCAATCATTTTCTTGCCGAGCCGCTTTTTGATGATGTTTTCCAGACCCACAAAAGTTCCCCCGCATATGAACAATATCTGCGTGGTATCCATTTGTATGTAAGATTGTTCCGGGTGTTTTCTTCCACCCTGCGGCGGGATGTTGGCCGTGGTCCCTTCCAGCATTTTCAGCAGCGCCTGCTGGACCCCCTCTCCGGAAACGTCACGCGTAATCGAAACGTTCTGATATGTTTTCCCTACTTTGTCTATTTCGTCGATATACACGATGCCCCGCTGGGCGGCTTCAATATCATAGTCGGCGGCCTGCAACAATCGCAGAAGGAAATTTTCAACGTCCTCGCCGACGTACCCAGCCTCTGTAACCGTGGTCGCATCGCATATTGCGAACGGAACGTCCAGTTTGCGAGCAAGCGTGCGGGCAAGCAGTGTCTTGCCGGAACCGGTCGGCCCAACCAGAAGAACATTGGACTTGTCTATCTCAACGTCGCTGTTCTTGCTGTCGGCATGTACCAGCCTCTTGTAGTGGTTATGCACAGCAACCGACAGATACTTCTTGGCGTGCTCCTGCCCGATCACGTATTGGTCGAGATATTCCTTTATTTCCCTGGGTCTGGGCATTTCTTTGAGAGCGATGCCGCTCTTGCCGGTTCGTTTACGGTCCTGCCGGATGATATTATGGCACAACTCGACGCATTCCGGACAGATATAGACTTTGTTGGGCCCTTCTATGAGCGTGTTGGCCTGGCTGCCCGAGCGGCCGCAGAAGCTGCAAAGCGCCTTGGGCTTCCTGTTATTTGATTGTTTTGCCATTCTTCAGCTTCCTATTCTCGAATCGAATCTCATTCCTTCAGGTTCAACTCCAAAAGAGCCTTCACCAAACAGCCCGTCATAGACGAACTGAAACACGACTGGTATTTCCATTATAACCACAATTGGAAATGGGATAAAGCATCAAATCCAAAACACTGCAAAGGAAGTATGACGAGGCTGCTGCGGCAGTATAGGTGATTCAGTATTCAAGTTCGTGCCATACCATAGCCGGAACCTCGCTAATCAAACCCGGCAATGGGTCCTGGCGAATTCGCCTCCTTTGTGCAGAGCGGCGATATTGACCGACAAGGTGTTGTGGTATCGTCTGGCGATGGTCTCGGGCAAAGCCTCCGCCGCTGCATCCGGGCTTAGCTGCCCGCGTCTTTCCAGGTACGCGCCCAGCGCAACCATGTTGGCGCTCCTCTGACTGCCTAATTCAACGGCTAATTCGTCGGCGGGAACCGCGACAATTTCGACTGAAGCATCCACTTGCGGCTCACTGTCGATCAGAGAACTGTTCATTATCAGCAATCCGCCTTTCTTCAGACGCGGGCCGAATTTGTTTAACGAAGCCTTGTTCAGTACGATCAGCGAATCAGGTTTACTCACGACCGGGCAGGCAATTTTCTCCTCAGCTATGACGACCATACAATTAGCGGTACCGCCGCGAACTTCGGCGCCGTAGGAGGGCATATAGGTCACCTCTTTGCCAGCGTTCATCGCAGTTTGGGCCAGAAGCTTGCCAGCCAACATGATCCCCTGCCCGCCGAAACCGGCAATAATAACCTCTTCATAAATGTCGTTCATTGTCACCTCAGAATTCGACATCAGTCTTTCAGCCCTTTAATCGTCCCAGTGGGAAAACTTTTGTCATCTCGTTCTCTATCCATTCGGTGGCCTTCACCGGGCTCATTCGCCAGTACGTCGGGCAGGGTGACAATACTTCCACCAGTGACAATCCCTGCGCACCCTTTACTTGCAGCTCAAAGGCGTGCTTAATGGCTCTCTTGGTCTTCCGGACCGCGGCAGCGTCGGTAAGTGCGCAGCGCTCGATGTAGATTGTCCCGGGCAACGTGGCCAAAAGCTCCGAGACCTGCAGCGGATAGCCCTGCTCGGCAGCAGTACGGCCCTTCGGTGTAGTTGCCGTCACCTGGTCAAGCATAGTAGTAGGAGCCATCTGCCCGCCGGTCATTCCATAGACGGCATTATTTACAAAGATGACGGTAATCTGCTCGCCACGATGTCCGGCGTGCAGGATTTCGGCGGCCCCGATACTCGCCAGGTCGCCGTCACCCTGATAGGAAAAGATTATCTTGTCCGGGTTGGTTCGTTTCATCCCCGTCGCCACAGCCGGGGGTCTGCCGTGCGCAACTTCGACCATGTCCACGTCGAGATAATCATACGCCAAGACCGCGCATCCCACCGGCGCAATGCCGATAGTGCGGTCTCGAATGTCCAGTTCGTCGATTACCTCAGCGATCAATCGGTGAGCGATCCCATGCCCACAGCCCGGGCAATAATGCGTGGGGCAATCCTTAAGTGTAGGCGTTCGTTTAAATACGGCTTTCATCTTGAGATCTCTGATTTTAACGTTAACTGCCTGATTACGCCGAGTATTTCCTCGACAGTCGGCACACCCCCGCCGGGTCGGCCGTACAAAACCACCGGTGCTCTACCGGCCACAGCGAGTTTCACGTCGTCAACCATCTGGCCGCTGCTCATCTCCACGGCCAGAAAAATCCTGAATTCGTCTGCGGCTTTGCTGATTTGATCCGTGGGAAACGGCCAAAGTGTGATGGGACGTATCCAGCCGACCTTGATTCCTTCTTCCCTGGCCCTGTTCACGGCGCCGCGCACGATTCTGGCCGCGATGCCGTAAGCAATCACCACGATGTCGGCATCGTCAACCTCGTACTGTTCGCAGAGCACTTCGTTTTCCTGTATCTGCTCATACTTGGCCTGCAACTTATTGTTAAATTTCTCGAGCACGCCTTCCGGCAGCCACAAAGAGCGCACGATATTCTGCTCTCTGTCTTTTGCGCCGGTCAAGGCCCAGTCTTTGGCTGGTAACTGCCGGCCCGGCTTCTTCTCGAACGCCACCGGCTCCATCATCTGGCCCAGAATTCCATCGGCCAGAATCATAACAGTCATTAGATACTGGTCGGCCAGGTCGAAGGCCAACAGCATGCAATCGACCATCTCCTGCACGCTCGACGGCCCGAACACGATTGTTCGATAATCACCGTGTCCCCCGCCGCGAGTGGCCTGGAAGTAATCGCTTTGTGACGGCGCAATATTGCCAAGACCCGGCCCGCCTCGCATCACGTTGACGACTACCGCCGGAAGTTCGGCCCCGGCCAGATAGCTCAATCCTTCCTGCATCAGGCTGATGCCGGGACTGGATGAGCTTGTCATAGCCCTCTTGCCCGTCGCCGAAGCCCCGAAGACCATACTAATCGCGGCAAGTTCGCTCTCGCTCTGAACGAAGACCCGCCCTTCCTCAGGCATGCGCCGGGACATGTAGGCGGGGATTTCGTTTTGAGGCGTGATCGGATAGCCGAAGTAGGCATCGCAGCCGGCCATTATGGCCGCTTCCGCCAGGGCTTCGTTGCCACACATTAAGACCCTCTCAGTCACGCTCTTTCCTCTACCAAACTCGGCTTGTTCTGCTTGCATGGTCCCTCGACCACGTCAACTTCTTCGGGCCCGTCACGATAAACTTCAATTATCGCTTCCGGGCACATGATTGCACACATGGCGCAGCCAGTGCAACCGGAATTGTCCGTCTGGGCCGGGAAAAAACCGTTACTGTTGGATGTCCTGGAGATGACGATGACCTGCTTCGGACAGATCCCCACGCACAAACCGCACCCTTTGCATCGCTCGGTGTTGATTATTATCTTGCCAGCCATTTTTGTATTACATATCCCCCAAACAGAAGCGGTTTAATCAGTCTCATATCAGGCACATTCTCTCGTTCAGCACCGGATTTCAACCGGGTACCCACAAATTTGCCGTATTTTAGCAGGACCGGATACCCCTGTAAAGCGAAAAGCCCCCCCACGGACACGCAGTTACGCGCATCGTGTGAAGCCTATGGCCTTCAGGGGGCACAGTCTATTTTCTTCCTGGCTACAGCCTTTTGCTGCTTGCCGGCACAGAATACCCTGCGTTTCTTGTCAAACACGATGTCTTGAGTAGAGACAACATCCTCAGGCCCAAGACCGATTAGCTTGAGCGGATTGTGAAAACCCATTGCCATAAGCTCATCGGCGCCGACAAGGTCCAGGGATGCCAGATAGTTCATGCACTCAAGCATTGTTGACGAAGACCCGGCCAGGTACCCACCCACCGGATCGTACAGCCTGCCATTGTCGTCCAACACGACTTCAGTACCGAGCACATTATACCTGCCGGGGCCAAGCCCAGCCGGCGACGAAGCATCACTGACAACTACACAGCGTTCTACACCCTTGGTTCTGATGATGGTCTTGATCACAGATGCCGGCAAATGATGCCCATCGGTGATTATCATGGCCGTAAGCTCGTCATTGGCCAGGCCCGTCCAGATCGGATTTGCATGGCGACCCAGCAACGCTGGCACGCCGTTGCCGAGATGTGTCAGACAAACCGCCCCGGCCTCCACCAGCCGGCAGACATCCTGCTCGGCTGCCATCTGGTGCCCCAACGAAACTGTAATGCCGAGACGCGTCGCGTACCGTGCCAGCTCATCGGCTCCGTCCAATTCCGCCGCAATGGTTATCATTTTTACCCTGCCGTCGGCCCAGCCGATCAGCTTCTCAAGATAACTTGCATCCGGTTCTCCTGTCCACCGCCGATCGTGCGCACCCCGGGCGCCGTCCTGTGCAGAAATAAATGGTCCCTCAAGGTGTATACCCAGGAGCTGGCCGCGAAACTCTTCGCTTTGCAGTGCTGCGGCCATTATCGGCAGGTTACGTTGATAAACCTGCGGCGGACTTGTTATCATCGTCGGCAAAAACGCTGTCGTTCCGGCGTCGAATACTCCACGGCAGGCCCGCTCAAATTCCTCCGGCGTCAGGTCATCACTGCAAAAGTTAACGCCTTTGTAGCCATTGACCTGCAGGTCAACCAACCCTTGCATCTTTACTCTTTCAGAAATCCGTGATTCCGGGTTCATCCTGCTGTCCAATCCAAACTCCAGATTATCTTATACGACATTTCTATAAGGCTGTCAAATAAACAGTTGCAAAAGCGCGGGACGAGCGGGAGATTTTTCTTGCGTTACCGGCCCGGAATTCCCTATTATCTCTGTCTGCCGCTTACAACTTAGAAGCTCTTGGAGGACCAGAAGTTATGACTATCGCAGTCGGTGGCCGGTACCCGCTCGACCGCTGGATCAGCCTGGTGAAAGATACAAGTAGTGCATTTCACAACAAACTACACGATATCTGCGGCGACTACGACGACTTGAAAAGGCAAGCAGCCGGGATGTGTTTACGCACTATCGAGGCGTTTGCAGACCGGTACGGCCCGGATCGCAGTGTTATAATAATACGCTCAAGCGGCCGTATCAACCTTGTTGGAACGCACATCGACCATCGCGGCGGCTCGGTCAACCCCATCGCCGCAAAGCACATGTGGCTCGTAGTCGAGCCGCGCGATGACGACCTGGTGCTGGCCAGGAACGTCGAGTCGGACTACTTTCCCGACGAGCAGTTCCGCATCAGCGAGTGTCTCCCGGCCGGTAAGAGAATCCAGGATTGGGATGCATGGTGTCATGATGAGTTTGAAAAACGCAGGTATGATCCGTCAGCGAGCTGGTCAAATTACGTCCGTGCGGCAGTGTTGTACTTCCAGCATCTCAACACGAAAGACGACGGCAGCTTCTGCCCGGCGGCCAGAGGTATGAACATGATGGTCTATGGCAACATACCGCGAGCGGCGGGGCTCAGCTCCTCATCGGCCGTAGTTATGCTCACTGCTGAAGCGGTCGTGCGGATAAACGCTATTCAGACCGAACCCATCGATTTGGCCGAGCACTGCGGTTATGCCGAATGGTACGTAGGCACCAGGGGCGGATGCAGCGACCACGCCGCTATCATATTCGGCAAGGCCGGCGCAATCCTCCATATTACCCGTTTCCCCCTGACGGTAGAGAATGCCGCCCTGGCCGCCGGCTACAGCTTCGTACTGGCCAACAGCCTCATCCAGGCAAAGAAACAAGCCGGCGCCCGCGATGCTTTTAACAGCCGGGTGGCCGCCTATACACTTGGCCTCATGATGATTCGCAAAAACTTCCCACAGCACGCCGGCAAACTCGAATACCTCCGCGATGTCAATCCCCGGATACTGGGCGTAGACCAAGTCGAGATTTATCGAATGGCAAAATCACTGCCCGCTTGCGCCGGCCGCGCGGACGTATCTGCACAGCTCGCACAACACGAGCAGGAACTCCGCCACCTGTTCAGAAGTCATGAGGAACAGGAACAGGGCTACCGCATAAGACAGATTTGTCTATACGGAATAGCTGAGTGTATCCGCGCTGAAATGGTCCCGCAGTGCCTGCGAACGGGCGACATGAAGACTTTCGGCGAGTTAATCAATATTTCGCATGACGGGGACCGTGTGATCAGACTCATTGGCCGGCAGCGCGTTGCCACCGACAACAGTTATCCGGACGAGAGGATTGACGCCCTGATAAGCGACCTGGAATCGGGCGACCCCGAGCGTATAAGCAGGGCAAGTCTCTGGCGTCAGGGCGGCGGCTATGACGTCAGCCTTCCCGAAATAGACATGCTGGTTGACATTGCATTAGCATCTCCGGGGGTAGTCGGCGCCGGCCTCGTTGGCGCCGGAATGGGAGGCTGCATCGTTGTTGTAGTCGAAAATGAACACGCCCCCCAGGTCATCGAGAACATGGCCGAGCATTACTATCGCCCGCGCAATCTGCCGGTAGCGGCAGAGATAGTTATCCCAATGGGCGGATTGTGCACTATAGATGTCTGATACGGCCGGAAAAGTAACGCTACATCGAAAACCGTTCAAACGACCTCTTTCACAGCTTCGGCAATCACCGCGCAACCTTCTCTGACCGCTTCTTCGGTGATACACAACGGCGGTGCGATCTTAACACAGCCCCCGCCCACACCGACGGGCGCGAACATCAGCAAACCCTTGAGGAAACAGCGGCTGACAACATTCCAGGCAAGTTCGTAGTCGGGCTCTTTGGTGCCTTTTTTGACCACTAAAAGTCCGGCCACCAGACCCGCGCCGGGCGCAAAACCGATTACATCGGAGAACTCGTGTTTTATTAGCTGCAAACGCTCATGTAATACCGGCCCGACCTTTGCCGCGTTCTCAACCAACTTCTCTTGCTCGATAACCTCGATACTTGCCAATGCGGCCGCACAGCAGACGGGATTGCCGGAGTGAGTGCTGGTCATTTCATTGGGGCCGTATAAGTCCATCACCTCACCCTTGCCGATTACCGCGCTGATCGGCAACGAACTGCTTACTCCTTTCCCCACGCAGAACAAATCCGGCAGTACATCATATAGCTCAAAACCCCACATGGTTCCGCATCTGCCGAAACCCGCCTGGACTTCGTCGAAACAGATCAGGGCCCGATGCTTGTTACACCATTCTCTTAAATCTTTGGCGTATCTTTTGGGCATAAAGTTGGGCCCGATTCCCTGATACGTCTCGCTTATCACCCCGGCCACATTATCCGGCTGGACGCCAAGCCGGGCAAGGGTCGTCTCGAAAAGGTCGAAGCTGGTGTCTTCGCAGCGGAATCCGTCAGGGAACGGCACGTGGACTATTTCGGGATCGAGGTTTTTTATCCACGCTTTGCCGCCAGCCATACCCCCCATCTGCTGGGCGCCGAGCGTCCTTCCATGAAAGGCGTTTTCAAATGAGACAATAATGCTCTTTTTGTCCCCGCCGATTTTCCGCCCGTACGTGCGCATCAGCTTTAATGCGCACTCCGTGGCTTCCGAGCCGGTGCTGAGCAGGAATACTTTATTCAAAGGTTCCGGTGCAAGCTGAGTCAACTTCTGTGCAAGCTCGATCCTCGGCCGGTTCGGGAAACAATATGTAGTCAACAGAGGCATGGAAGCCTGGCTGATGATTGCGTCGGCAATTTTTTTAGCGCCATGGCCCGCATTTGTAACGAGTACACCCGATGAAAAATCGAGCCACATATTGCCGTAGGCATCATAAACATTTACTCCCTCGGCCCGGTCCCAAATCACCGGCGGCTGACCTCGCATACTGAGCGGCTCGGCTTCGCGAAGCTTTTCGAGCTGCTCTATTGTCGCCGGATTTGGAATAGTTCCCGATAGTCTGCGGAACTTCGTCGACACGGGTTTTACTTCAGTTGCAATTAGTGGAAATTCCCTGGCCATCTTGATCCTGGTTTATCACAGTTTCCTGAAAAGTAAGTGCTAACGATATCTATAAATGCTCTCGAAAATCAACGCCTGCATTCTGGCCGTATGTTATTTCGACTTCCCTGCCGCCGTTGAGGATTGACAATCGTGCCGCCTCCGTCACCAGTTCATTATACGAACTGTTTGCAGGCGTCGCCATGATACCTTCGTTATCGAACCGCTTAATTAACTTCCGCCTCGCGGCCAAAGCCTCTTTCTGCTCCAGGTCCACCGTCGCCTCAATGCACTTGCAGATATTCTTTACTATATATTCAATCGAACGGTATCCGTATCCGACCGGCGTGAGTCCTTCGCCTCCAAGCTCGACGTACTTGAAATAATCCGGGCTCGGCTCGGAATAGTACGTATCACCGGGTTCGCCGCCCTTTTCAATATAACAGTGCTCGATACCGCGATACTGATCATTGTGTACGAGCATTCCGCTATTGTTATCGCCGCGGCAGTACAGCCGGATTCCCTGGAAATTGCCGCCGGGCCCCTCGTCCGGATAACCCATGATGTTCGTCACGTGCAGGCATGCATCGTTCTCCCAGATGACGCGGGCATCGGTCCAAAGATAACCCGTCTTGCCGTTTGGATAGGTATCTTTTATGCCGTAAACCGACACCGCCCCGGGCAGCAGCCCGGTAATGAAATGTACCTGATCGACGTAATGGCAGCCAACATAGGTAAACATGTCGGAATTTTCCACCGTGCACCAGTTCTGGAAATTCGAATGTCGATAGTAATAGGGCTCGTTCATTTCCGCATGGCCAATGCGAAATTCCCCAAATTTGCCTTCTCTGTAAAGCCGTCGGGCCATCAGGGCCCTGTCGTCAAGACGCTTATGGTACTCAACGCCCACAACGATACCTTTCTCGAAGGCAGTCTTCTCGATCTCGGCGGCCTGTGAATACTTTAGAACCAACGGCTTTACACAGCATATATGCTGGCCGGCGGCAAGGGCTGCTTGTATGACCGGATAATGCAACTGGTCCGGCACTGCGACAACCACGATGTTACCTTTGGGCATCTTTTCAATTACCTGCCTGAATAAATCGGGGAAATCGCTTTCAGGGTCGGTATCCAGAGAAGGATACGCCGTAAAGCTGTGACCGGGAAATGCATCTCTAAGCGTCCGCTCGGCTGCCAGCGCCTTCAGCGGAGTGCTGTTCAATGCGCACACGCCGACCTCACCGACAACACCCAGACGCTGCAGTTGATAAACGGAGGGCAAAATCTGCACCTGTGTTATCATCCCACCGCCGACTATGCAAACCCGGGGTTTGTTACCCATCGAATTATCTCTAAAAAAGGTCAATGCGAGCTTCTACGGCCACCTGTGTGACCATCCTGGAACAGATTATTAACATCGATCCGCTTCTTTGTCAAATCCAATTTTTGGTTTGATTATTGCGACCCTATCCTGTAAAAAGATGGCGTCAAGTACACCCAATCGTACGGAATGGAGGTAAATTATGGCTAACGTATGCAGATTCGTTGCGGTGGTGACAATTCTGAGTTGCTTGTCTGTACAGGTTCAAGGCACTGAAGTCACTGTTGATTCTTCTAAGGTACTCGAAACACTCAATAAAAACCATCCTCGATTAATGCTCAAAGACAGCGAACTTGAGAATCTCAAGAAGCAATACGCCAAAGACGAGATTCTGCGCAAGTGCGTAAAGGACGTTCTTGAAGAAGCGGACGACTGCTATCAAAAGCCGATGCTCACTTACCGCAAGATTGGGCCGCGGCTTCTCCATATCAGCAGAGAGTGCCTCCATCGAGTTTACGCCCTCGGACTGGCCTATAGATGGACCGGCGAGGAGAAATATGCCAGGAAGGCCACTGAAAACATGCTGACAGTCTGCGCGTTTGACGACTGGAATCCGTCACACTTCCTCGATACGGCTGAAATGTCGCACGCCGTCGGACTCGGCTATGACTGGCTGTACTCCTGTCTCGACGCCGAGACGCGCGGCAAAATCAAGGCCGGCTTGATTAAGAACGGCCTTGAGCCCGGACTGAAGGCGTACAAAAACGCATGGTGGGTTCGGAGCGAATTCAACTGGAACCAGGTCTGTAACGGCGGACTTGTTATCGGCGCCTTGGCAATCGCGGAATCGGACCCGCAGTACGCCGAGCAAATCGTTCCCGCCGCCGTCCGGTCGTTTCCCGTGGCGCTGAAGAACTATGCTCCCGATGGTGCGTGGGGTGAGGGACCCGGCTACTGGAGCTACGCCACACACTACACGGCCTACGGCTTGGCAGCACTGCAAAGTGCCCTGGGCAAAGACTTCGGGTTATCGGAGATTGAGGGACTGGCCGAAGCTGCAAGTTTCCCAATATATACTGCCGGCCCGACCGGGTACTATCTGAATCTGGCCGATGTTGGCGAGAAAAGTTCCAGAAGGCCGATGCCGTGCATGTTCTGGCTGGCTCGCGCTTTCGATAACTCCACTTACGCAGAGGCTGAACACGCTGAGATTGCCAGACGCAGCGCCAGTCCTCAACATGTGGTCTGGTACGTGCCCGAGCCCCAGAGTCAGTTCGGGACCAAAGACCTCGACCGTTATTTCCGCGGCCCCGTCGAAGTGGCCGTATTCCGCAGCGGCTGGGATGACCCCGAAGCACTGTTTGTCGGCGTCAAGGCCGGCTACAACCAGGTCAATCACGGCCATCTCGACCTGGGCAATTTCGAGCTTGACGCACTCGGCGTGCGATGGGTACGCGACCTCGGCTCGGATGACTATAACCTATCCGGCTACTGGGACAGCAAGAGAGGCGGAAAGCGCTGGAGTTACTACCGTTTGAATTCGCGAAGCCATAGCGTCCCGCTGTTAGGCGGCGAAGATCAGGACCCGATGGCAACATCGAAGCTGACCAGGTTCGAATCGAAAAAATACTCCGGGTTCGCTCTTATCGATCTGACGAGCGCTTACGAGAAATTTGCAAAGAAGGTGACCCGGGGTATCGCCATGCTGGACGGCAGAAGGGCCGTGCTGGTTCAGGACGAATTTGAAATTGAAAAGCCCTGCGAACTCGTCTGGGCCATGACCACTGATGCCGATATCTCCTTGACCAAGCTGGGGACCGCGTCCCTAAAGCTCAAGGGCAAGGAACTCATCGCCCGGATACTTTCCCCCACCGGCGCTGCATTCGGTATCGAATCGGCCGAGCAGCAACCGCCTCAGAAAACAAATAGAGGCGTCAGACGCCTGATCGTGAAACTGCCGGAAACAAGCGGCAATGTGCGAGTGGCAATCCTGCTTTCACCCGTATGGGAGGATGGAAAAGTCATCGAGGAAGTGGAACTGAAGCCGTTCGAGAAATGGGGCCAGCCGCAGCTCTGCCAGGGGAATTATCAGAGCGAGGAAGCTGGAAAAGAGCAACTTGCCAAGTTTGCCCGGAGCTATTCCAATCTTGACCAGTGGAAAGCCAGGACCGAGCGAGTTCGCGAGGGTATCCTTCGCGGAGTTGAACTTCTGCCTTTGCCCGAAAAGCACGCCCTGAACCCCATAGTTCACAGCAAGCGGAAATATGACGGCTATACGGTTGAGAACGTGGCCTTCGAGTCCTTGCCCGGCGTTTTTGTTACCGGCAATCTCTATCGTCCCAGAGAAGGTACGGGACCTTTTGCGGCGATCCTTTGCCCTCATGGACATTGGAGCGACCCGGACAACTACGGGCGGTTCCGGCCGAATATGCAATTGCGATGCGCCACACTCGCCCGCATGGGAGCTGTAGTCTTCTCCTACGATATGGTGGGTTATGGTGACTGGAAAAATGCGGGGTGGGAGCATCGATGGTCCAAAGTCCTTAAACTGCAACTATGGAACAGTATCCGCGCCGTCGATTACCTTACCTCCCGCAAAGATGTGGACCCCAGCCGTATCGGTGTCACAGGAGCCTCTGGCGGCGGGACACAGACGTTTCTGCTTACTGCCGTAGATGACCGAATCGCAGTATCGGTCCCGACGGTAATGGTTTCGGCACACTTCTTCGGCGGCTGCGTCTGCGAAAGCGGAATGCCCATCCACAAGAGCGACATGCACGAGACGAACAATACGGATATCGCCGCAATGGCGGCGCCGAGGCCGCAACTTATTATCTCGGACGGCCAGGACTGGACCAAGAACACACCCGAAGTCGAGTACCCCTATATCCGAAACGTCTATCGTCTCTACGACGCCCAGGCCAATGTGGAGTATGTGCACCTTCCCGACGAGGGGCACGATTACGGCATCTCCAAGCGTCTCGGCGCGTACAAGTTTCTTGCAAAACACCTGGGGCTGGCGATCGATAAAGTAAGTAAGCCGGACGGATCTATCGACGAGAGTTTCGTTGTAATTGAAAAACAGGAGGACATGTACGTATTCGACGAAGAGCATCCGAGGCCCGCAAATGCCCTCGGCTTCGACGCAGCAGAAAAGCTTTGGGATTAGCCACAGTTCCCGGAAGAGAGGGATTGTCGTTCCGCAGAAAACGAAAGCCTATTTCAGGAAGGCGGCTTCTTGAGTTCTTCGATTTTCGGCAGGTCCTTTAGGGTGTTAAGGCCGAAAACCTCCAGGAACTTCTTTGTTGTTCCATACATCATCGGCCGGCCCAGGACTTCCGCCCGGCCGACTATCTTGACCAGTCCCTTGTAGCAAAGAGACCTGATCACCTCGCCGACCGCGACTCCCCTGATAGCTTCGATATCCGCCCGTATGATCGGCTGTTTGTACGCAAG
Source organism: Planctomycetota bacterium (assembly GCA_043820045.1). Classification (GTDB taxonomy): domain Bacteria; phylum Planctomycetota; class Phycisphaerae; order Sedimentisphaerales; family Anaerobacaceae; genus JBDREF01. The sequence continues at coordinate 31,100 of JBDREF010000250.1, forward strand.
TATCGCAAGCGTCTCCAGGGCGGCGGCGCTCAACTTGCTATCGCTCCGGACCCGAAGCAGCTTTTTGAGCCAGTGATTGTATGGACTCAACGTCAGCATCTGGTAGCCGCCGGCTATTTGTTCTATTCTAAAGGCGTTATTGTTCGCATGATATTTTTCGTTCAGATTCTTGATGTGCTGGCGGACCTGTTTCGCCTCTGTCTCGACAATACCGGCCAGCCGCCCGTCAGTGAGAGGCTCGTCGCTGGCAAACAGAACCGCCTCTATCACCGACTCGACCGTTAATTCGACATCCTGGTCGCCCTGCGCCGAATCAGCCGGTTCCGATTGCTCAGCCTGCTCAACATCTTCAGCTTGCTCTTCATCTAACATCTGACATTCGGAACTCTCTATTCCATCTTCCGTATTCTGCGTTCGGTCTTCTGTCTTCTGTTCTTCTGTCATACGTTCTTCCACTCAAATGGGTCCGCATCTTTCCTGCTTATATTAATCTTTATTCCTTTGATTTGCCTCTGCAATTGTCCGGCGAGCTTTTTCAACATGAATCTTTCAGAGACGGTATGGCTCAGGCAGATACAAGCCAGCCCGGCCTCCTGCGCCGCCAGCGCCTCATGATGCTTCAACTCTCCGGTCAGGTATAAATCCACCTTTGATGCAATCACCGAGTTTACTATCTTGCCGCATGAGCCGGCACACACCGCCGCCCGCCTGACCAGCCGGTTTCCGTCTCCGACCAGGCCGATCGCTCTTGCGCCGGTGCATTTCTTTATCCTCTCGATAATCTCGGTTATTCGCGACGGCCGGGCCAACGCGCCAATTCTGCCCAGGCCGAATTTCGCCTCGGTACCGAAAATTTTGAATACATCAAAGGCCGGCGTCTCATACGGATGAGTTCTTTTCATCGCAGCAATCACCTCATCGAGTTTCGCTGCGGGTACAATCGTCTCAAACCTTGTCTCGGCGACCCTCTCCAGTTTTCCCTTCTTTCCGACTGCCGGCTTCGCACCCTCCACAGGCAAAAACGTCCCCGTTCCGTCGGCGCTGAAACCACAATTGCGATAGTTGCCAATCGCACCTGCGCCGGCGGCAAAAACCGCATTCGAGACATCAGCCAGTGATTCAACGGGGACAAAAACAACCAATTTGTAGTTATCGCCCGCCGGGTTTCCAACGTAGTCGCCTATCGGCTCTCCATCGACGATGCCGACAATCTCGGCCAGGCCGTCGTTAACCCCACCCACGGCCGCGTCGAGGGCGGTATGTATCGAGAATACCGCGATCCCGGATCGAATTAAATCATACACAACACTGCTTGGACCGTTGGCGGTTATCTTCCGCAGTGCATCCCATATCACCGGGTGATAACTGACAATCAGGTCGGTCTTTTGTTTCTTAGCCTCGGCGAGCACGGCGTGCGTGATGTCGATGGTCAACAGAATATTTTTGACGATTTTCTGTGAATCGCCAATCAACAATCCCACATTGTCCCAGTCCTGGGCCAGTCCGGGCGGATACATTTCTTCGATTATCTTCGCAACCGCTTCGATTTTCATTTTTACGATTCTATGTCCCGGCCACTTATATACGCTAATTCCTGTTTGGCACCTGACACTCATTCTCGACAAACTCGTCAAAGTCTCTTTGGAGCCTCTTTGCCATCGGGCCAACCTGGCCGTCGCCAATCTCGTGCTTTTCTACTCTTGTTATCGGCATAACCTGCATGATTACGTTGGTCATAAAAATCTCCTCGGCGGCAAGAACATCCTCTATGGACAGGCTTTTCTCGACCAGCTTTATGGAATTCTTCAGGGCAATCTGACAAACGGTCTTCCTGGCGATACCGGCAAGAACCGGCGTCTTTATAGGCGGGGTGTAGAGCACCGAATCTTTAACCAGGAACACGTTGCTTATGCACCCTTCCGCCAGGCAATTATCCACGGTGAACCACAGTGACTCTGCGGCCTGTTTCTGATGAGCCAGATTCAACGCGATCATGCGCGAAAAATAACTTGTCACTTTGTGGCCGCACGTTGGGTCGCTTGGATTCTGTCTGAACTGGCACAGCACCACCAAAACGCCCTTCTTATAGTATTCCGGCGGGTACGACCGGAACTTCGTGGCGGTGATAAGAAGCGTCGATTTACGCTGCTGCTCGTCCTCGGCCATCGGGCCGTTGGTGAGCGTCAGACGCAGGCGGGCATCGGTCAATTCGTTTGCCCGCAGCACTTCATAAACGGCATCCGTGATGAAGTTGCCATCGTATGGATTATTAATCGACAAGCTCTTGGCGCTGAAAACCAGCCTGTCCAGATGGTCTTTCAGAGCGAAAACCACGCCGTTGTGGCTTCGCATGGTCTCGAAAAGCCCGGCCCCGTACAAAAATCCGGTGTCGGTAACCGATATATTCGCGTTATCGATATCAACCAATTTGTCGTTTAGAAATACTTTTTCCGCCATCTTGCTCGGTATAAATCCCAATATCGAAATTCGAAACAGATTCAAAATCCCAAACGAGGTGTTCGAAATATTATTCAACCTGTTTTGAATTTTGCGTTTCGGTCATTTGTATTTGTTTCATGCCTGGAGTTTCGTATTTCATATTTATCTTCTTTATATCTACTATCTGCCGTTTGACGCATTGCGTTGCTTCGATTCCAGCAAGCAGCGCCCTTGCCTTTGTAATCATTTCCTGCCATTCGGCTTGCGGGTCGGAATCTGCGACTATGCCGCCGCCCGCCTGCACAAAGGCTTTCTGACCGGTAATAATAATCGTTCTTATGGCGATATTCAAGCACACACTCCCGTCTATGCCAATAAAGCCGATACTGCCGGTATAGACCCCTCTTGCTGTGGGCTCGGTTTCGTCGATGATTTCCATCGAGCGAATCTTGGGGGCGCCGGTGATTGAGCCGCCGGGAAACATTGCCTTCAGGACGTCACAGAATGAAATCTCATTGCGAAGCCGCCCCGCTATGGTTGCCACCGCGTGAAAAACCGTCGGACAGGTCTCTATCGTACGAGGTTGGACTACCGTCCTTGTCCCAGGCCTGCATATCTTCGCCACATCATTGCGTTCCAGGTCAACTATCATGTTCAACTCGGCCTGTTCCTTTTCGCAGTGGAGCAGCTCGTTGTAATTCACGGCGTTGATTTGCTTTGCCTGCGAACCGGCATGAGCCGCCTCGTCGAAACGAGGGCGGGTGCCCTTTATCGGCTTGGTTCGAACAAGACCGTCGGCAATCGTTATAAACATCTCGGGCGATGCACTTACAACGTGAAAACTTCCACCGTCAATATAAGCTGCGTAACCGCTCGGATTGTAATGGTTCTGCCAATGATAAAGCTCGACAGGCATGGCGTTGTAATCACATTCAAATCGGTGCGAGAAGTTGATCTGATACACCTCGCCATCGTATATATACCGCTTTATTTTATCAACCGTCCGGAGGTAATACTCCTTGTCCATGTTGTGCCGAAGTCGCGAGAAATCGATATTGGCGAGGTCTGAGGAACGTGGTTGCGAGACTCGAATTTTTTGAGATTCATCCAACAACTGTTCCAAAGCTGCGAGCTTTTCTTCGGGCTGTTCGACATCGCCGGGCAACTTCAGAGCCATCAGCCAGAAAGTCTTCTCGACATGGTCATACGTAATGAGCCGGTCATAGAAGCACAGGCGAATCAGGGGCATTCCAACATCATCAATTGCGGTCTCCGGCAGCTTTTCGATGTATCTGCCAAGCTCATAGCTGAAATATCCTATCCAGCCGCCGCAAAAGGCGCCCCGTGGCGGCAATCCAGCGGAGTCACCCTGATGGCGATCTATCACATATTTGGCCAGGACTTTTTGGAGCTTGTCAAAAGGGTCCCCTTGCCCCGCTTCGAAATCGAAAACCTCCCTGGGCTCAGCGGCCCAATAGCTGAACCCGTCGGCGTCTGTCTTGGCCGTATTGCCGCCAAGGATCGATGCTGATTTCAGCAAAGCGACTCTCCCACTCAGAGCCGGCAATGCCAGAGATGCACGTACCCTGCGACATCGAAGCTCGCAGCGAACGCTTTCATTCTGTTTGGCCACCATCCCTGCCGTCATTGGGCCTGCCCCGCCCTGATCTCGTTAATAATCTGAACCCCGGAGGAAGTGCCGATCCTTTCCGCTCCGGCGGCCAACATTTCAAGGGCCTGTTTGGCCGTTCTTATCCCGCCGGCAGCCTTTATCCTGCAGTTCGGAGCCGCCTCTTTCATCAGCCTTATATCTTCAATTGTCGCGCCTCCGGCAGGGTGCAACCCAGTGCTGGTCTTAACAAAATCCACGCCGACTTCCTGTGCGATTCGGCAGGCGAATATTTTCTGATCCTTATCCAGAGCGGCCGATTCGATAATCACCTTCAGCACGACCGCCGGCCTCATGGAACGGCAGAGTTTCCGCACGGATTGCAACTGGTTCCACAGGTATTTCGAGTCACCTTCGATTATCGCCGCCAAATCGGCAACCATGTCGATCTCATCAGCGCCGTCAAAGATGGCCTCCCTGGCCTGGGCGACCTTGATCCTGGTCGAATCGGCGCCAAGTGGCAGACTGACAACGCCCCCGACAGCGACTTTCGAGCCGGCCAGTAACTCGGCCGCTACGGCTACCCATCGGCCGTTCACACAGACCGTATGAAAACCGTAGTCCTTCGCCTCCATGCATAGCTGCCTGATTTGCTCTTTTGTCGCCGTAGCATTGAGCAGCGTATGGTCGATACAGCCGGCTAACTGACTGTCTGAAATTTGGGATTCACTGTTGGTCATTTGTTGTTCAATATTCACCATCCGGCATTCAACTTCTTATATACCCTTTCTTTCCAAAAAAGTCCAATGCCGCAGCGGTATTGTCAAATACTTTCGTCGCCGTTTGTGTGACAAATACCGAAGGGCTCTGCCTGGCGGTCCAGACTACGTAAACCTCCTTGGCGGCTTCGTGGGCGTGCTGGAGTTCTCTTTCGACGCCGCTGGAAATTGCGGCCCGCCCGTCGTCCATACTCGGGACAAAGCTGATTATCATGTCCGACTGGTCAATCAGCATGAAATCGCGGGCGTAGGTCTGACTGTTGATATCACGTTCGATTTGCCGGACCTCGTGTAAATCGAGCCGGACTTTTCGCCCCAGAACCGTGACCTCGACGTGATCCAGTCCTTCCCGGCTCGCCCGCGCCCCTCTCTGCGGCAGATACGCTTCTTCAAGATCGCCCGGGTCAAAACAGATAAACGACTGTTTCATCAGCCGTCTGAATTCGTAAATCTCTTCCCGCACATCCTCCATATCGACGACAGCGGTCATCGGAAAGCTCAGATAAGCCCTTTTGCCGCGGCCCTCAAAAACGAGCCCATAGAAAGTCTCGACAGTCTCCTCTTCGGCGCCCCGAGCAAGGCAATAAAAAGGAACGGTCTCGCTCACACCTTTGCAGAGCATTTCGGTCCCGATGATTTCCTCTTCCCGCCATACAATCAAATCTTTCAAACTGTGCTCGACGGCATGTTCATCCGTGAGCCGCGTGTGCAGGGCTGCAACGCCGTCAATCAGGCAGATGTACATATCGGCATTCAGCTTGCGCATCTGGTCGAAATCGACAGCAGGGAACAAGCCGTGCCGCCAGCGGAAAGTCGCGTGGGTATTGATGATCATATTGGGAACGGCTTCAACTCTTGCGATAATGTCCTTGAAGACGCTGCGGCGAAGAGAACTGAGCCTTTTCATCGGTATGTCCAGGATTTTGCCGGGCGGAATATCAGGCGCCTCGGCATACATACGGTCGCCGACATTGCACAGAAGCACCTCTTTTCCCCTCCCGGCTGCAAGTTCACATACCTTTTCAAGATAGCTTTTCTTGTCAATGCCGACCATCCCGGTTACAACAACAATCATATTCTACCCGTTCCTATAACGTGATTACGTGCCTGTGGATCGCTACGATATACAATAACCGTCTGTTCAACACAACGTTTTTCTCGCAATTATGCGGTTCACAGCCGGAATCGACACCGATGTATCGCCCAAGAGGGAAACTATGGCCGAGACATCCCCTTTATGTTGTTGTGGGGCATGAAGGCGACAATCTCTCGACAGTTATCACACACAACGAATACGAACCATTCGAGCAATATTAGCGGGAGGTACTGGAGAAAAAATGGCGGGCAAAGTCATTACAGGTTTTGCAGCCGCTGCTGCCTGTCGTAGTCCTTCAATGCCGCGATCAGCTCGTCCATATCGCCTGCCATTATCCTGTCCAGACTGTAGAGCGACAGATTAATCCTATGGTCGGTTACACGATTTTGCGGGAAATTGTAGGTTCTAATCTTCTGGGACCTGTCGCCGGAACCGATCATGCTCTTGCGTTGTGAATCGCGCTCGGCCCGGTTTTTACTCCGATGATATTCGTATATCCTGCTTCGCAGAATCCGCCATGCCTTGGCGCGATTCTTATGCTGGCTCTTCTCATCCTGCATATTTACGGTGATTCCCGTCGGGATGTGTTCGAGCCTGATTGCGCTGCTGACCTTGTTGACGTTTTGTCCGCCGGGCCCGCTGGATCTACTGACGTGCTCAACAACGTCGTCTGGTGATATCTCAATATCTATTTCCTCCGGCTCAGGCAGCACGGCCACGGTAGCCGCCGAAGTATGAATTCTGCCCTGAGATTCCGTTTCCGGAACACGCTGGACCCGGTGACCTCCCCCTTCGTATCCCAATTTTGACCAAACGCCCGGCCCCTTGATGCCGAATATGACTTCGCGAAAACCGCTCTTCTCCGTCACGCTGAAATCAAATTGCTCGATCTTCCACTTCTGAACTTCGGCGTATTTTATATACATGCCATACAAGTCGCGTGCGAACAGGGCTGCCTCTTCTCCGCCGGTACCGGCCCGTATTTCCATAATGATCGAATCGATATCCATATCGTCGGCCATCACCATACTGTTGGTGATTTCCTCAAGCACGCGCTCCTTTCGGTCCTCCAACTGCTCCCGCTCCTCGTTCGCCATGGCTTTGAGTTCGTTGTCTGAACTGTCGGCGAATATTTGCTCGGCCTCCTCAATACCGGCCACCGCTTTTTTGTACTGGCGATACTTCGTAACGATCCCCCTGAGTTTGGCCTGCTCTTTGGACAGCGCCACCAGCTTCGTCGAGTCGCGGGTGATATCCGGATCGGCAATCTGCTTCTCTATCTCGCTGTAACGCATCTCAATCTCGTTGAGTTTCGTCAGCAGGCTATCATTGTGTTCAACCATAGACATCGCCAGCCTAAAACGCACGGCAACAGCCCCAAATCTGTTACGCCATCACGCAACAATACATTCGAGTCGGACTAAAAGTACAAAAAGCCCCCACCCCGGTGTTAATCGAATGGGAGCGCGAAATGTAACGTCAGGAATCAGCTACTGTTGCCGATCTTTTTTTCCGTCAGGGGTTTTGCCGGCCGAGGCCGTCTTGATATAGCTCGTGCCGTATTTCTTCTGGAACCGTTCGATTCGCCCGGCGGTATCTACGTACTTCTGCTTGCCCGTATAGAAGGGATGGCACATCGAGCATATCTCGGCGTGTATTTCTTCTGCCGTGCTGCAAGTCTCAAAAGTACTCCCACAGCCGCAATGAACCACGACCTTGTTATACTTCGGATGTATATCTTTTTTCATGACTTAAACGCTCCAATATATGCAAAACACTTATATTAGCAGCATTCGCGGATATTTCAACAGAATTTTTTTGCAATTGTTCGGCGTTCGTGGTTATATTTTTCCAGGTTAATTGATTACGAAATGTGGGTCCTGCAAATGGGAATCAAACTTATAGTAGTTGGCGCTGCCGGGAGAATGGGTGCCCGAATCCTGGCGCTGGCGGCCGATTCCGACCGGTTCGATATCGTCGGAGCGGTCGAGAGGCAGGATTGCCCCGACCTGGGCAAGGATGCCGGCCTCGTGGCGGCCTCAGGACCGATGGGTATCGTGCTTTCTGCCACCTATCCGGCGGCAGCCGTTGATGTCGCAATCGACTTTTCGCTGCCTGAAGCAGTGGACAAAACCATCGATTATTGCCTTGAAAACGGCGTTGCCCTGGTTTCGGGCACCACAGGCCTGAGCGACCAGCAGCGTGAAAAACTCAAAGCAGCTTCCGGCAAAATCCCCGTTTTGTACACCACCAATATGAGTGTAGGGATGAACGTGCTATTCTCTCTGGTCGGGAAAGTCGCTTCGATGCTCGGCAGCGAATATGACGTGGAGATAATAGAGCAGCACCATCGGTTCAAGAAAGACGCCCCCAGCGGCAGTGCTCTGACCTTGGCGGAAAACGTCTGCAAAGAAACGGGCCGGGATTTCCCGGAATCCGTCGTCCACGGCAAATACGGCAAAGACGCCCTGCGTCAAAAAGGAACCGTGGGAATGCACGCTGTCCGAGCCGGCGATATAACAGGTGTTCATTCGGTGATCTTTGGCACGCTTGGCGAGACGGTCACTCTGAATCACACCGCCAACAGCAGAGACACATTCGTCAGGGGAGCATTGCGAGCGGCTGAGTGGATTGCCGGAAAACAGCCCG
>JBDREF010000251.1:0-2146 GCA_043820045.1 Planctomycetota bacterium
CGAACAACGGCGCTCTTGTCGGCAACGACATGCCTCCTTACGCCGAGCAGACTGTTGTTCACAGCGGTTCGCAGTCGATGCCGTATGCATACGACAACAACCTCAAGACTTCCGAGGCAACACTGACGCTGGTTTATCCGCGCGACTGGACCGCCGAAGGAGTCACTAAGCTGTCGCTATGGTTCCGCGGCGTTTCGGCTAATTCCGCCGAGAAGATGTTCGTCGCCCTCAACGGAAATGCAGTAGCCTATCACGATAATCCTGCCGCAACACAGATAAGCGGATGGAGCCAATGGGTCATCCCATTGCAGGCGTTCGCCGACCAGGGCGTGAACCTCACCAATGTCAACACGATTACAATTGGCATCGGCACGAAGAACAGCCCCGCAGCAGGCGGCGCGGGAACGATGTACTTCGACGATATCAGGCTAATACGGTAGATTAAGGTAGCCGAGACTGCACGTGCTCGTGCTATTGAGATGGCAGATGTGTATTAGTTCGGGACCCGTCCCCCCGAGGGGCGGGTCCCGTTTGCATATTGGGCGGTGCGCAATTCCGTTGCCAATGTCAATCGGCCGCAGTAGAATGCCGCCACAAGCTCGAAGCGATACGGACCACGCTGATGCGGCATCGTCCCGTCCATCATCGAAGGGTGGGGAGGCAAAGCTGAGAATATGAAATGGCCGAAAGAAATTTTCAACTCATTAGCTACATTGCCCCAGGCGCACCTGCGACGCGCAGGCCGGCGACGGGGAAAGAGCCGTTCTTGCGGCCAGAGATTGGGTTCACTCCCAAATGGTATCACGATTCAATCGGAGTCAACTTCGAGAGACGGTGGCATACCGACCCCGTATATCGAGAAGAGACTATCGTTGCAATGCAGAAGGAATTGGCCCGCCGCTTTGCAGGGACCACTATCGGCGGCATCGACCGGCCGGACGAGCCCCTCGATCTGCTGACGGGCACTTTCGGCGCGTGCAGCGTAGCAGGCATCTACGGCATCCCGGTTCGGTATGCCAGGGACGGATGGCCGGTCTGCGAAAGGCTTCATCTCCGCGCCGGCGACATCGACAAACTTGAGCCGCCCGATCTCGATGTAAACCCTTTCTTTCAGAATCTATTAGCTCAGGTGGACCGGATCGCCGGCAGGCAGCGGTATGTTGAAGGCTACATGAATTGGCAGGGCGTGCTCAACAACGCATGGCGCCTGCGGGGAGAGGCGCTCTTCACGGATTTGTTCGACGCGCCGCGGCGATGCAGTCGGCTTTTCGGCTGCGTCTGCACCACGATGATCGAAGCGGCCCGGCGGCTCGACGAACGGCAGCGAAAGACCGGCAAAGAGATCGAATTTATTACCATCAGCAACTGCCTTGTCAACATGGTCTCGCCGGAACATTACAGAAAATTTCTCCTTCCTCTCGATCAGCGAATGGTGGAAACCTTCGGCTGTATTGGTATCCACAACTGCGCCTGGAACGCGGACCCTTACCTGGAAGATTACGCCAAGATTCACAACATCGGCTACATAGATATGGGGATCGATTCCGACCTCGCCCGCGCGAAGAAGCTATTCCCAGACGCCCGCCGGGCACTGATGTACAAACCGACCGACCTTGCCAACAAACCATGGAAAGATATCCAGGCCGATATAGAAACTATCGCGCGCGATTACGCACCCTGCGATATAGTGGTAGCGGATATCGAAGCCGGCACGCCCGACCGTCGCATACTGGATTTCGTGAAAATCTGTCATGACATCAGCCATGCGATGTAGGCTGTCCCCGAAGCCCGTACATACCGCGCTGCCTATTGCGTTTGCCTGCGAAACTCGTTATCTTGGGCTCGGTCAGGCCGTACGAAACTCGATTTTGAGATTAACTAAGGAGACGAATATGCACCGCCAACCACTCATAATATCCGCTTTGTTGTCGATTCTTTCCGTAGCCGGAGCAGCGGTCGCCGTGCCCGCCTTCCCTGGTGCGGAGGGATTTGGGGCCCAGTCGGCCGGCGGCAGGGGCGGCGAGGTGATTTTCGTCACGAATCTCAATGACAGCGGACCCGGCAGCCTGCGCGCAGCGGTGGAGACCGACGGTCCCAGAACCGTAATCTTTCGCGTGTCGGGCACCATAGCCTTGAAATCAACAGT